>NZ_JAPWBS010000005.1:0-106100 GCF_041433575.1 Granulicatella sp. 20925_1_28 | reverse complement strand
CCAGACCAACCAGCTGTAGAATTACCTCTATACGAAACAGATGGTGTGAAGGTAACGGTTGATAAGGAAAAAGGTATTGCGAGATTTGAAGACGAAAACGGAGATACTCCAGTAGTCGTTGAAGTTCCAACTAAACTTCTTGATAAGAACATCAAGATGCTTAAAGTTGAAAAAGTGAACGAAACAATTAAAGGTCTTGAAGGAAAAGAATATCAAGGTTATGAAATTACTTTCGTTGACAAAGATGGTAAAGCAGTTCGTGTTGAAGGGGATGCTAAAGTAACATTCCCAGTTGATAAAGAAGTAGATGGTGCATACTTCGTATCAAGCGATACAAAAGAAGTGAAAGAAAAAGTTGAATTCTCTAACGGAGAAAACAAAGTCGTTACACTTAACGTTAAACACTTCAGTTTATACGCAGTTACATTCAAAGTTGTTGCTAGTGAAACACCAGTAACTCCAACTACTCCAGCAACACCTGCAACACCAACAACACCTGCAACTCCAGCAGCACCTACTACACAAGTAGCAGCAGCTCCAAGTGCAGCCCAAGGAGAAAATAAACCAGCTCCAGCGCCTGTAGCAGGTGAAGCAAAAGAAACATTACCAAATACAGGGGTAGAAGATGTAACTCCAGGAATCATTGGAGGAATTCTTGCAGCTCTTGGTGGATTAGGCCTAGCCATTCCTAAAAAAGGTAAAAGAGACTAGGAATGAACGAAAATATCGAATGCATTGGACACTCCTAACCGGTCCGAATCATTTGAAAAAGTAGTCTGCCCTCAAACCGGTTCACAATGTGAGCCGGTTTTCTCTTTTTGTAGATGGAAAATCTTGCAAAATCGTTTCAAATAGCGTAAAATTTATCTATTCGATGAAGAGAACAACTTGTGTAAATACACTTTTAGAGAGCCGATTATTGGTGGAAGATTGGCAGTCCCTGTTTATAGCAAGAATCATCTCTTAGAAACTTTTCTGAAATACATGTTAGATTAAGAAGAGTCGCTTAAATGGCGTTAACAATTTACCAAGGCAAGCAATATTTGTTTGTAAATTTGGGTGGTACCGCGGATATGATTTCGCCCCTGCAACTTGGCAGGGGCTTTTTTTATGCTCAACGGTCAAAAGATGAAAAAAACAGTCAAACAAAGGAGGAAATTCAATGAAGATGAAGGAAACATTGCAAATTGGGAAAACAGAATTCCCAATGCGTGGGAACTTACCAACAAAAGAAGTAGATTACCAAAAAGAATGGGAAGAAGCAGACGTTTATGGACAACGTCAGAAAAAGAATGAAGGCAAACCAACATTCGTGCTTCACGATGGCCCGCCATATGCCAATGGTGCGGTTCACATGGGACATGCCTTAAACAAGATTTCTAAGGACTTCATCGTTCGTAGTAAATCAATGAGCGGATTCCGTGCACCATTCGTACCAGGATGGGATACACACGGACTTCCAATCGAGCAAGCTTTAGCAAACGCTGAAGGGGTTGACCGTAAGAAGTTATCAATCGCCGAATTCCGTAAATTATGTGCGGAATATGCATTACGTCAAGTGGACAACCAACGTGCTGAATTCAAACGTCTTGGAGTAGGCGGTACATGGGATAATCCATACTTAACGCTTAAACCAGAATTTGAAGCAGAACAAATTCGTGTATTCGGTAAAATGGCTGAAAATGGCTATATTTACAAAGGATTAAAACCAATTTACTGGTCTCCATCAAGTGAATCTTCACTTGCGGAAGCTGAAATCGAATATAAAGACGTAGAAAGCCCATCAATCTATGTGGCGTTCAAAGTGAAAGACGGAAAAGGCGTTGTATCAGAGGATGCTTCATTTGTCATCTGGACAACTACTCCTTGGACACTTCCTGCAAACTTAGGAATCTTCGTGCATCCTGACTATGAATATGCAGAAGTGAAAACTGATAAAGGAAACTTCGTCGTAGCTAAAGAATTAGTGAACTCACTTGCTGAAACACTAGGTTGGGAATCTGTTGAAGTCTTAAAAGAATTCCGTGGAACTGAATTGGAATATGCGACAGCATGGCATCCATTCTATGAACGTGAATCTCTTGTAATGCTTGGAGACTATGTAACTCTTGATGCCGGTACTGGTTTAGTTCACGCAGCTCCTGGACACGGGGAAGACGACTTCTACTATTCACGTAAATACAACTTAGATGTATTATCACCAGTGGATAACCAAGGGCATTACACTGCAGAAGCTCCTGGTTTTGAAGGAATGTTCTATGCAAAAGCAAACAAAGTCATCACAGACCTATTAGCTGAAAATGGTTCATTACTAAAACTAAGCTATTTTGTGCATAGTTACCCACATGACTGGAGAACGAAGAAACCTGTTATCTTCCGTGCAACTCCACAATGGTTTGCGTCAATCGATGCTTTCCGTCAAGATATCTTAGATGTGATTGAAAATGATGTGAAATGGTACCACCCATCAGGACAAGTACGTATTTACAACATGGTTCGTGACCGTGGCGACTGGGTCATCTCTCGTCAACGTGTATGGGGTGTTCCACTTCCTGTATTCTACGGTGAAAACGGAGAACCAATTATCACTCCAGAAACAATTGAACACGTTGCGAAATTAGTGGAAGAATTCGGTTCTGACGTATGGTTCGAGCGTGAAGCAAAAGACCTATTACCAGAAGGATTCACACATCCAAGCAGTCCAACTGGTACATTTACAAAAGAAATGGACATCATGGACGTATGGTTCGACTCAGGTAGCTCACATGCTGGTGTATTAAGTATTCGTCCAGAATTAGAATTCCCAGCTGATTTATACTTAGAAGGATCAGACCAATACCGTGGATGGTTCAACTCAAGTTTAACAACAAGTGTAGCGGTTCATAAGAAAGCTCCATATAAAGCAGTTCTTTCTCAAGGGTTCGTAATGGACGGAGAAGGCAAGAAGATGAGTAAA
Organism: Granulicatella sp. 20925_1_28; assembly: GCF_041433575.1. Lineage (NCBI taxonomy): Bacteria > Bacillati > Bacillota > Bacilli > Lactobacillales > Carnobacteriaceae > Granulicatella > Granulicatella sp. 20925_1_28. The sequence continues at coordinate 103,144 of NZ_JAPWBS010000005.1, read as the reverse complement.
TCCCTCGGAAACGTCATCTCACCTGCAAAAGAAATGCAAACAAAAGGGGCAGACATTATCCGTCTATGGGTATCATCTGTGGACTACGAATCAGACGTACGTATCAGTACTGAAATCTTAAACCAAGTATCTGAAGCATACCGTAAGATCCGTAACACAATGCGCTTTATGTTAGCAAACACTACAGACTTCGAACCATCTAAACATGCAGTAGCGTTTAAAGACCTACGTAGTGTGGATCAATACATGATGATTCGTTTCAACGATATCGTGAAGACAATTGAAGAAGCATATGAAAACTATGAATTCTCAACAATTTATCAAACAGTGATGAACTTCTGTACCGTTGATTTATCACAATTCTACTTAGACTTTGCAAAAGACGTTGTGTATATCGAATATGAAGATAACTACGAACGTCGTGCAATGCAAACAGTTATTTACGATATCCTAGTGAAATTAACGAAATTACTAAGCCCAATCTTAGTTCACACGAGTGAAGAAGTTTGGAAATACTTGAAGGAAGAAGAAGCTTATGTTCAATTAGCCGAATTCCCAACAGTAGAAAGCTACGAAAATACAGAACAAGTATTAGCACAATGGGCTGAATTCTTTAAAGTTCGTAACACTGCTTTGAAAGCTTTAGAAGAAGCTCGTAACGAGAAATTAATCGGTAAGAACTTCGAAGCAAAAGTAACGCTATATCCATCTAATGAAGTTCGTACTTTATTAGAAGGCTTAAACACAAATGTAGCTCAATTATTCATCGTCAGTGAATTAGAAGTGGCTGAAGAAGGCGTTGAAGCTCCTGCAAATGCAGTTGAAGGCGAAGGCGTGAAAGTCGTTGTTGAACATGCCAAAGGTGAAACATGTGAACGTTGCCGTGCTGTGAAGATTGAAGTAGGAACATTAGAAGATGCTCCGACTTTATGTAATCGTTGTGCAGCAATTGTGCGTGAACACTTCCCAGAAGCATTAGTTCCTGAAGCAGAATAATAAAAATTTAACTGAGTCGAAGAAATTCGGCTCAGTTTTTTTCAAATTGTGTTCAAAAAGTAGAACTATTAGAGAGGTGAATTAGACTAATTCTAGTTAACCTCTTTTTTTAGCGTTCTATCAATGTTTTTGCGACCAAAAAGAAGGGCATTCTGTAAATAAAAGGAAATTTTGCTCTCCATATTTTCTTTATAATTAAATCGAAATCATATTTATTTAGCATTTTAACTATACTTTTAATAGATTAATTTCATAAGTCTGTCAGGAATTTTTCTTACCCAGTTTAGATAATGTCTAATGTAGGAAAGGGATTTCAGTTTTTCCTTTCTTAAAATTAAAGAAGAAATAGGAGAACAAATATGCAAAAAGTACGTAATAAACAAAAAGGTATGATTGCAGGAGCAAGAGTATTAGGAGCAAGCCTGATCTTAAGCACAAGTTTGTTAGCGCCATTCGCAACAGTCTATGCAGAAACAGGTGAAGGAAGGGTTCCTAATGTAACACTGCCAACGGGTATTCCAACAAACTATGATTTAACATGGTTTGATGAGTTTGATGGGAACAAACTCGACAGAACAAAATGGGATTATTCTCTTTCAAGTTTCGATCCTAAAGCAAGAACGCAAATGCATTTCACAGACGACCCAGCAAATGTTTCTTTAAAAGATGGAATTCTTCATTTAACGGCACTCTATACGCCGAAGCAATTGAAGTGGAATCCAGTTACTAAAAAGAATGAATGGGTAGACCGTGAGAATACTTATAAAGATCCAAAGACCGGCCAAACGATTACTTATAAAGCGCCATTTACTTCTGGGGCGATTCAAACGCGTGATCGTCACGGGAAAGTCCTGTCTGAATTTGTAGGTGACTTCTATGCCGAATCACGTATCAAGTTACCATTTAGTGAATCTTCATGGGCTTCCTTCTGGATGACTGGAACAAAAGGCGGAGGCTCTCCAAAGAGTGGGGAGATTGATGTCTTCGAGTCTAAAGGATATGATCCGAAATTCATTCAAGCAAATGTTCATACAGAACCGACACCAGGTAAGACTGGTCAGTATAGTGAACAACATCCGTATAAAATTCCTAATAATGGGGATACTCAAACAGATCTCCACACTTATGGGGTCTTAAAAGAAGGAGATAAGGTAACTTTCTTCTATGACGGACAGGCCGTAAAAACTATTAAATATAGTGAATTGCTAAAGAACACACCATTCGTCAATAAGGATAATGGATTTATTTTACGATTAACGCATATCGTAGGTGGTTCATTCGTGAAAGATTGGGAGAAAAACGGTACTCGTAACTATACAGACGCGATTCCTTACAAAGATAGTTATAAGGATGGTAGTCGTTCAGACATGCAAATCGATTATGTTCGTGTATGGCAACCAAATGCGAAACCTGTAACAACAGAAGCGCCAACGACGACTACAACAACTACAACTGTTGCTCCGACGACAACAACAACGACAACGGAAGTTCCTACGACAACGGAGGCACCAACGACTACAGTTGCTCCAACGACAACGGAGGCACCAACGACAACGGAGGCACCAACGACTACAGTTGCTCCAACGACAACGGAAGCTCCAACAACTACAGTAGCTCCTACGACAACAGAAGCGCCGACTACTACAGTAGCAACTACAACGACGGAAGCTCCAACTACAACAGTAGCGACAATAGAAGCACCAGTAGTAACAACTTCTGCACCAGTAGTAACAGAAGCTCCGGTAGTAACGACTTCTGCACCAGTGGTCACAGAGGCTTCAGTAGTAACAACTTCTGCACCAGTAGTAACAGAAGCTCCGGTAGTAACAACTTCTGCACCAGTGATCACAGAGGCACCAGTAGTAACAACTTCTGCACCAGTGGTCACAGAGGCACCAGTAGTAACAACTTCTGCACCAGTGGTCACAGAAGCTCCGGTAGTGACAACTTCTGCACCAGTAGTAACAGAAGCTCCGGTAGTAACGACTTCTGCTCCAGTAGTGACAGAAGCACCGACAACGACAACAACGACGACAGAGGCTCCAACAACTACTACAGCAACAACTGTGACAGAGGCTCCAACAACTTCAACAGAAGCACCAAGAAGTCGTGTTCGTAGAAGAAGAGCACTGCTAGATACAACTAAACAACCAACACCAACTCCTGAGGCAGAGGTTCGAACTACAGTTGCAGATGTTGTAGCAACAAGTGAAGTTCCTGCACCAGTAGCTGTTTTAACAAATGCCGTTGAAGACAAAGTAGCAACAGCAGAATCAAATGTTGTTGAAGACAAAGTTGTAACACCTGAAACAAATGCCGAAGCAACTGAGTCACGTGTGTTAGCAACACCTCTTACTGCTACATCAGAACAAGCAGCAGACAAAGATGCAAAAGAAGCTAAAGATCCATCTCCAGCGCCTGTTGCACAAGCAGCACCAGCAAAAGCGGGAGAAGACGAATTACCAAATACAGGTACTTCGATGGGAACTTTATATCTGATTCTATCAGCAGTGTTCTTAACAGGTGGCGCATTCGTATTTGCTAAAAGCAAAAAATAAAATAGTTCATTAAAACAAGAAGGAATTAGACAGTGAAGGCTGTTTAATTCCTTCTTTTTGCGTTATTTGATTCAGCCTCAAGTCCCATAGAAATCGGCCTTAAGTACCATGTTCCAAAATAGCCAAATGATACAATAGGTCTATAAGGAGGGAGTACCATGAAACAGTGGAATAGACTTCTCAAACTATTATTGTTTGTATTCATAACGCGTTACTTTATGAGTCATTTTTACGGGTCATCTATAAGGCTGTTATTTTCACTTCTCGTACTAGCAGGTATCTTTTTCTTCATGCTATTTCCAGAAGAGATGGAAGTGAAATCGGTCTTTGGCAAAACAAAGAGACCGTTAGATAAAACCTCTAGTAAGGTGCAAAAACGATATGAACAATCAGGATTATCCAAACAAGATATCGATTATTTTAGACAAAAAATGGCAGTGGTGAAGACGCAAATTCAAGAGATTGATGAGACGATTCAAAGTTTTACAAAGCTAAGAATTATTAGTAATCGCTATAACACTACAGTAACGATGAAAGATTATTTCAAAGAATTGGTGGCACACCCTGAGAAGCTTCCAGAAGCCAACTTGTTTGTTCATACATGCGTACCGTCGTTAAACGAAATGACGAAAGCCTATAAAGAATTGAGTGAGCAACCAGTAAAAGGAAGCGAAACGTATCAAACACTACAAGAATTAGGAGAAAAAATCGATCTCGTCTGCGCAACGCTGGAAGAGGATTACTTACATTTCCAAGAAGACAGAATAAAAAAGTCAGAAGCAGAGATGGATTACGTAAACCGTACAATAAAGGAGTAGAGAACAATGACTGAAGAAAAATCAATGGTGGATGCACTGATTCAAAACCCATTCGGAGAAGACGTGGTAAAAAATACGACACTGCAAGATGTGGCGAGTGATTTCCCACAAGAACAACTAGATGCCAAACGTGCACTGGTGGATACTTTACCAGAGAAACAACAAGAACAAGCCCGCGCACTAGCAAAACAAATCAACGAAAAGAATATGCAGGCCATTATTAGTTACGGGGCCGGCGCGCAAAAGCAACTTGGTGAATTCTCTCATTCGATGTTGGCTCATGTGCAAAATAAAGATACTGGAGAAATCGGAGATACGCTCAATGAGTTGATGATGCGACTGAACGAGACAGACCCGAACGACCTTGTGGCACAAGATTCGAACATCTTCCGTAAAATCTTTGGGCGCGTGAAGAAGTCGATTTACGAAATGCAATTGAAATACCAAGAAGTCGGTTCTCAAGTGGATAAGATTGCTGTGCGATTAGACCATGAGAAGAATGGGTTATTAAATGACAACTTGTCGCTCGAGCAACTGTACCAACGCAATAAGGAATTCTTCGAGGCATTAAGTATTTATATCGCTGCTGGGGAATTGAAGATTGAAGAGTTGCAACAAAAACTGATTCCTGAAGCGATGCAAAAGGCGCAAGAATCAGGAGACCAAATGGATGTGCAAGTGGTCAACGACTTACATCAATTCTTAGATCGTCTTGAAAAGAGAAATCACGACTTGAAATTGACGCGTCAAATGACCATCCAACAAGCACCACAAATTCGCTTGATTCAAAATACGAATCAAACATTGGCTGAAAAAATTCAGTCTTCAATTACGACAACGATTCCTTTATGGAAAAACCAAATTGCGATTGCGATGACATTGCTCCGTCAAAAGGATGCAGTGACAGCGCAACGTCAAGTGTCTGAAACGACAAATCAATTGATTCAAAAGAACTCTGAAATGTTGAAGATTTCTACGATTGAAACAGCTCGTGAAAATGAACGCGGTATTATCGATCTAGAAACCCTTCAAAAGACACAACAAGACTTGATTGAAACATTAGAAGAAACGATTCTGATTCAACAAGAAGGCCGTCAAAAACGTAGAAAAGCCGAATACGAATTGACGCAAATGGAACAAGAACTCCGCGAAAACTTACTCGTTTTAAGCCAAAAAGAAAAACGTGTGAAGGAAGAAATGCGCGGCTAATAATGATAGAAATCTTTACCTTTTATTCCTGAATAAGGACTGGAGGGTAAAGACTTTTTTGTGTTTCAAGTGGTTTGTGTAATGTTTCAATTCGTTAACAAAATGATAAACTTCGCCTTGAACCTTGATATTTTGGCTAACATTATTTAAAATAGGATGAAAGGAAAAAAATAATATTTAATGAGGTGAAAAAATGCACGTATGGGTCGTAGTTCTCGCGTTATTAGCATTAGCAGTATTTTTCTTATTCATTTCACTATTCTTAAAGGATAACCACAATGAAGAAGAAATCGATGAATTAGCTGAAGGTTTATTAGAATTAAACCGTGAAGTATATTCATTAAAGAAAAAAATTCAAGAATTAGAAGGAACAACTGTATACAAAGGACCATCAGTTGAACCAACTTATGAAGAAGTTCGCGCTGCAAAAACAGCAGAAGTTCGTGTAGCTGAAAAACCAGAACCAGTAGCTGAAGAAACAGAAGCAGTGGAAGAAGTAACTGCAGAAGAATCTGGTCGCTTACACAATGTAACGAAACAACAAATCATTACATTATTCAGCCACGGTAATTCAGTAGAATCAATTTCTGAACAATTAAACGTACCTGTTTCAACAGTACAATTGGTAATCGATAATTATTTTGAAGCAGATGCAAATTAAGGAGGAAGAACATGAGTAAAACGAAATTTCGTTCTTTAGGAATGGGCTTCTTATTAGCAGCGTTAATTTTAGCATTGGTTACTGTGATTTGGCCTTTTGTACCACAATCATTAAAGAGCCAATTAGATGCAGTGAATTTGCCAATCGTTTCTGAAGGAGCAAATGAAGCAAGCTATAAAGCCGCTTACGAGTCTTTATTAGCTGAAAAAGAATCTGGTAGCAAAGCGTCTACATCAAGTGCTAAAGCTACTTCACAAGCTTCAACAACTGAAGCAGCAACTACACAATCTTCAAAACCTGTATCTATTACAGTTGAAGAAGGTGAATCATCAAATGATGTTGCCGACAAATTAGAAAAAGCAGGCTTAGTTAAGAGTGCTAAAGAGTTCGTAGATTACTTAACAACAAATAACATTGCTGATAAGATCTGGACTGGTACTTTCGAAATTAAACCAGGAAGCTCTAATGAAGAAATCGCTCGTGCAATCGGAGCGTTACAATAATAAATATGAATCAGTGTTACAGTCGAGAGGCTGTAACACTTTTTTTTTGATTAACATTAAAGTTTTCTGAAAATTAAATGAAAACTGTGGTACAATGGGAGTACGACTTTAGAAAGTGGAGTGAGAATATGATTGAAAGAAGTCAAGTAGATGTAAATCAAACATGGGACTTATCGCATTTGTTTAAAACAGAAGAAGTGTTTAACGAAGTGTTAGAAGACCTTAAAGGAAAAGTAGAGGCTTTCCAAAAAGAATACGAAGGGCAAATTACAACAGCACACCAAGTGAATGTTGGTTTAGCAACTTACCGTGCCTTATTAGAACAACGCGGTAAAATTTCTGCGTATTGCAACCTTGCTGTGAGCGCGAATACAAGAGATAAAGAAGCACAAACACGTGCTGCACAAACACGTACAGTGTTAGCAGGATTAGATGCCAAATTAAGTTTCTTTGAATCTGAATTAAGCCAATTGGATGATGCCGTGTTAGAAGAAGCACGAGCGAATAAAGAAGATGCTTTATATATCGAACGTCTCTTAGAAGATAAAAAACATTTATTATCAAAAGACGTGGAAGCAACTCTAGCAGCTTTAGGAAATACATTAGATGCTGGCTACCAAGCATATAACGATATCAAGTTCAAAGACATGCATTTTGCAGACGTGGAAGCAGACGGACAAGTGATTCCGATGACATACAACAGCTTCGAAGGCCGTATGCAATCTGAACCAAATACAGCGATTCGTCGTGAAGCGTTCAAAGTATTTAGCGACACATTACGCAAATACCAACACAGCACTGCTTCAGCGTATAACACACAAATTCAAAAAGAAAAAACAATGGCAACATTGCGTGGATTCGATTCAGTATTTGACTACTTATTAGACCGTCAAAAAGTGTCTCGCGAACTATACGACCGTCAAATTGATGTCATTATGGAAGAATTAGCGCCACATATGCGTAAATTCGCACGCCTATTGAAAGAAATCTATCAATTAGATGAAGTGCGCTATGAAGACTTGAAACTGGAAGTCGATCCAACATACGCTGCCAAAGTAACGTATGATGAAGCTAAACAATATATCTTAGAAGGATTAGCACCTCTAGGCGAAGGTTACCTCAAGATTATGGAGGAAGCCTTCGATAATCGTTGGATTGACTACGCTGAAACAATCGGTAAACGTACAGGTGCGTTCTGTTCATCACCTTACGGGGCAAACTCATTTATCTTAATGTTCTTTACAGAAGATATGAATGACTGCATGACGCTCGCGCATGAATTAGGACACGCAGGGCACTTCCAACTAGCGTACAAAAATCAAAATATTCTAGATGGTCGTCCAAGCATGTACTTTGTTGAAGCGCCATCTACAACAAACGAATTATTGGTTGAGTTCTACTTGAAGAACAAAGCAGGCGATGATTTACGTATGAAACGTTGGATTTCTTCTCAAATGGTTGCTAAAACGTACTACCATAACTTTGTCACTCACTTATTAGAAGCATACTTCCAACGCGAAGTATACCGTTTAGTGGATGCAGGTAAGAGCTTGGATGCTGATACGTTAAACGATTTATTCAGAGAAACTCTTGCTAAATTCTGGGGACCAGAAGTGGTTCTTACAGAAGGTGCAGAGTTAACATGGATGCGTCAACCGCACTACTACATGGGATTATATTCATACACTTACTCAGCTGGTTTAACAATCGGTACACAAGTGGCGAAAATGATTCAAAAAGATTCAAGTGTCGCAAATACTTGGGTGGAAGTCTTGAAGATGGGCGGAACGAAGAGCGCAGAAGAGCTTGCCAAAGCAGCAGGCGTGGATGTCTCTACAGATGCACCGCTTAAAGATACGATTGCAACAATCGGTGGCTTAATCGACGAAATCGTAGACATTACAAAACAATTGAATGCATAAAAATAAAGGTCAGCATTTTTGCTGACCTTTTTCATGTTTACTGTTATTGGTTTGATTGAGACACAATCAGTTGAACAGATCCGTTAACTTGGAGTGATGGTGTTCCTGAAGGCAGAATAAAGGAATCTGCTTTTTCGATTGGATATGTTGTTCCATCGACCGTGAGCGTTCCTTTTCCGTCTAACACCGTTACAAGGTGATAAGTAGAAGAGAGTGCATCGCTGTAGTCACCATCAATATCGTGTTTCCAAACTGTAAAGAACTTGTTTTCCACAAAAGTCGTTCTCGTTCCAGTCTCCGATGTCATTACTTGCTGATTCGTCGTTGGGACACTGTGCGGAATCGTCGTCACATCTTTTGTTTGTTGAATATGCAGTGGACGAGGATTTCCAGTATCGTCAGTGCGGTTGTAGTCATAGACGCGATAAGTGGTATCTGAATTTTGTTGCGTCTCGAGAATCACAATACCGCCTCCAATGGCGTGAATCGTCCCACTTGGAACATCGAAGAAATCACCCGCTTTCACAGGAACTTCGGTAAACAGGTCGCTCCAAGCTTCATTGTCGATTTTCTCTGCAAATTCTTCAGGAGTCATCGCCGTATGTCCGTATACAATTTTTGCGCCTGGCTCTGCTTGTACGACATACCAGCATTCATTTTTCCCATATTCGCCTTCATGTTCTAGCGCATATTCGTCATCGGGATGCACTTGAATTGATAAGTAATCAGAAGCATCTAGCAACTTAATGAGAAGAGGGAAGCTTGCCAATTGTTGTCCATTAAAGAGTTCTGGATGGGTTTTATAGAGTTCATCTAACCCTAGTCCTGCATATTCAGTAGGGCTTTTGATGGTTGAAATCCCATTTGGATGCGCGCTAATAATCCACGCTTCACCGGTCTTGTCAGAAGGGAGAGTGAAGTTAAACAGCGAATGCAATTTTGTCCCACCCCAAATTTTCTCTTGAAGTACGGCATTTAAAAAGATTGGTTTTGTCATAATGTGCCTCCTATGAAGAATGTCTTAATGCAAATGAATTAAATTCAAATAGATCGTATCTGTGTCGGCTAATCGAGTACTCAAATGGAGTGCCATTATCTAAGTAGGCTACTTGTTCTACTTCGAAGACGGGCTCCGTTGGAAGTAATTGTAAGTATTTTTGTTCATCTTCAGAACTTGGTGCTGCACGCAAGATTTTTGTGGCACTCGCGATGCGTAAGCCTAGTTTGCCTTCGATATATTGATAAATAGAGTCTAATAGAACTTCTTCAGTAATTCCTGGAATGACGCTCGTACTCATATAGGTTTGCTCTAATACATACGGCTTCCCGTCGATGATGCGAAGTCTATGAATATTATAAACAGGACTTTGCACCGGTACTTGTAATTTTTCTGCAAGGAATTCAGAAGCAAACTCTAATTTAAAATGAATAATTTTGGATTCAACAGTAGAGTGTGTATCCTCAGAAATTTTCGTAAGTCCTTTAATATCGCGTTCTGGAACGATAAGTTTTCGCTTAGACGTGCCGCGAGAGAGGACAAAGGTACCTTGGCCGCGTTTTCTGAAGATAAGGCCTTCGGAAACGAGTAAGTCTAGTGCTTTCTTGACCGTCATTCGACTGCTATTAAATTCTTTCGTTAATGTGATTTCGTCGGGTAATTGTTGGTTAATGGCGTATTCGTTACTTAAAATCTTTTCACGAATCGCATGATAAATCTGTAAATATTTTACGCTCATCGAATGTCATCCTTTCTCTAAACTAGCTATATTATAACAAATGTAGTATGAATAGGCAAAAACGATATTTTGAATACCATTTCTGTTTATTGTCTAGACAAATAAATAAAATGTGATATACTATAAGTGAAAGAGCTTACAGAAAGGAGGTTAATTATGAAGAAACAATTGAGTTTTCCTCAAGGGTTCTGGTGGGGTGCTGCTTCGAGTGGACCGCAGACGGAAGGACAATTCGATAAAGCACATGAAAATGTGATGGATTACTGGTTTAGAACTGCTCCAGAAGCTTTCTTTAATGGTGTCGGACCAGATGTGGCGAGTGATTTTTATCATACGTATCCTGAAGATTTTCGATTGATGAAGGAGATTGGATTTAATTCATTCCGAACTTCGATTCAATGGAGCCGTTTGATTAAGGACTTCGAAACGAGTGAAGCCGATCCAAAGGCTGTGGAATTTTACAACGCGGTTATTGAAGAAGCAAAGAAAAACGATATTGAACTTGTGTTGAATTTACATCATTTCGATATGCCAGTTGAATTGCTTCAAAAATATGGTGGTTGGGAAAGTAAGTATGTAGTCGATTTGTTCGTGAAGTTTGCCAAAACAGCGTTCGAATGCTTTGGTGACAAGATTAAATACTGGACAACTTTCAATGAGCCAATGGTCATTCCAGAAGCAGGATACTTATATGCATTCCATTATCCAAACCTAAAAGGGAAAGGGAAAGAAGCTGTTCAAGTGATTTATAATCTAAATCTTGCGAGTGCCAAAGTGATTGAGCTGTATCGTTCACTTGGATTGGAAGGCAAGATTGGGATTATTTTGAATTTGACACCTGCTTATCCAAGAAGTGATGCTCCAGAAGATTTAGCAGCAAGTCAATTTACAGATGATTTCTTTAACAGAGTCTTCTTAAATCCAGCGGTGAAAGGCACATTCCCAGAAACCTTAGTGAAACGACTAGAGGAGGACGGCGTGTTATGGAGTCATACCAAAGAGGAATTGCTACTCATTCGAGAAAATACGGTAGATTTTCTTGGGGTGAATTACTATCATCCAAAACGTGTGCAGGCACAACCAAATCCAGAAGAGTACAAATCACCTTGGATGCCAGACCAATACTTCAAAGAGTATGAATGGCCTGAGCGTCGCATGAATCCATATCGTGGATGGGAAATCTTCCCGAAAGCCATTTATGACATTGCAATGATTGTGAAAGAAGAATATGGCAATATCCCTTGGTTCATTAGTGAAAACGGAATGGGTGTTGAAAACGAAGGACGATTCATCGGAGAAAATGGAGTCATTGATGATGTGTATCGTATTGAATTTTACGAAGAACATCTAACATGGCTACATAAAGCGATTGAAGAAGGTAGTCGTTGTTTTGGATATCATACATGGACTGCTTTTGATTGCTGGTCTTGGAATAATGCGTATAAGAATCGTTACGGATTTATTTCTGTAGATTTAGAAACGCAAAAGAGAACCGTCAAGAGTAGTGGAAGATGGTATCGTAACGTCAGCGACAATAACGGCTTTGAAGTAGAAGTAGAGGAATAAAGAGAGGAGATATTCAGATGAAAGACTCAAAATTTATTGATAAATTTGCCGCGTTTGCAGGTAGATTGGGGAACCAAATTCATTTAAAAACCCTCAGAGATGCATTTGCGACAGTAATGCCATTATATATTTTGGCAGGTTTAATTGTTCTTTTGAACAACACAGTATTTAAGTGGATTTTCCAAGGGGATACATTAACGAAATTCCAATATTGGGGAATTACAATTGCAAACGGTACTTTAAGTATCTCAGGTATTATTATTGCCGTAATGGTCGGTTATTTCTTAGCGAAAAACAGAGACTTCGAAAACCCATTGGCAGCATCAATGCTATCATTAGTTTCTTTAATTGTTATGATGCCAAATACAGTTTCTGCAGTTCCTGATGGCGCAAAAGATGCGGTAAATATTTCAGGCGTTCTTTCATTTAACAACACAGGTACAGGTGCAATGTTCGCAGGGGTTATTGTAGCGATTATTGCAACAGAATTATTCATCAAGTTATCAAACGTTAAAGCGTTACAAATTAACCTTGGTGACAACATTCCACCAGCAGTTGGTAAATCATTCAGCGTATTACTTCCAGTAATGACAGTTATTTCATTATTCGGTGTAGTTTCAGCATTATTGTTCAACCTATTTGGAACAAACTTAATCTCAATTATTACAGTCTTCATCCAAGAACCAATTCGTCATATTGGTACAAGCTTAATTGGGGTAATCATTATTTACTCTCTAGGAAATATGTTATGGCTATTTGGTATTCACCAAGCCGTTATTTACAGTGCAATTCTAGAACCATTACTATTAATTAACATCACTGAAAACATCGCTGCAGCAAACAATGGACAAGCGATTCCACACATCATCAACTTATCTCAAGTGCAAACATTCGCGTTAATGGGTGGTAGTGGATCTACATTATGTTTATTAGTGGCAACATTCTTAGTAAGCCGCAACGCTGCTTCTAAAAACGTAGCTAAATTATCATTTGGACCTGGACTCTTCAATATCAATGAACCTGTTTTATTCGGTTATCCAATCGTTTATAATATTTCATTAGCGATTCCATTTATCTTAACTCCAGCTCTTGGTATTTTAATCAGCTACTTAGCAACAGTTGCAGGTTTCATGAGTCCAGCATTTGTACAAGTTCCTTGGACTACACCTGTATTCTTAAATGCATGGTTAGCAACAGCGGGGGACTTCAGAGCAATTCTCGTTCAATTAGTCATCTTTGCACTTGGAGTTCTTCTATACATTCCATTTATCAAAGTTAATGATAAAGTTGTTGAACAAGAAATGAAGGGATAAGATTATGAAACAAATTTTATTAGTATGTAATGCGGGAATGTCGACAAGTATGCTCGTTAAAAAGATGCAACAAAGCGCGACAGAACGTGGGATTGAAGTCTCAATTGAAGCAAAATCCATTACAGAAGCAAAAAAGAATATCCATGAAGCAGATGTTATTCTCATCGGGCCACAAATTCGTTATGAGTTACCTGCAGTAAAAGAAATCGCTGGAGATATTCCAGTAGATGCCATTGATATGCGTGACTACGGAATGATGAACGGCCCTAAAGTATTAGATCAAGCCTTAGCATTGATAGGAGAATAATATGACAGAAGAAATGGAACTTATCTGTTTCCAGCTGATTGCCAATAGTGGTGCAGCAAAATCTTGCTTTGTAGAAGCGATTCAAGCAGCTAAAAAAGGGTTGTTTGAAGATGCTAAAGCAAAACTTGTGGAAGCGGAAGAAGCCTTTGTTGAGGCGCATAAAATTCACGCAGAGCTCATTCAAAAAGAAGCGAGCGGAGAAAAAACAGAATTTTCATTACTGTTTATGCATGCAGAAGACCAAATGGCTTCAACAGAAATCGTACAGTTATTAGCGCAAGAGCTAATCGAACTGTACCGCGATAAACACGCACAATAAGAAGTTTATAACCACAGATTGGGAATTCTCCTAATCTGTGGTTTTTATTTAGAATCCACCTTAGAAAGATAAGATTCCGTAGAAGCTTACGGATTCTATAATAGCAGTAACGTGTTACGCATTAAATGCGAATTAGGAGGTGTAGGAATTCATTTCGTACACCTCCTTTGAGGCTTTAAAGGTGAGAGACTTAGGCTCGAACTGGTGCAACGTTACAGCTATTATGAAGATATCCGTAAGGCTTTGAAGGAATCTTTCTTTATATTGAGAAGAGACATTCATAAGAAATAGAATCTTTAAGAAATACCTAAATCCTTTTAAATCGCGTGAATTCAATGATAAAATAAACTGACATCAACCGTGGAGGAACATATGGAAGATAAAAAAATATTAATGAATACATATACAGGGCGCGTGTTTAATCCGCTTGAAATGGTTCCAGACAACGTAGCCATTGAAGATATTGCGCATGCCTTAAGTATGATGTGTCGAGGAAATGGGCATCTTCGTTTCTTTTATTCAGTAGGATTACATAGCATTAACTGTGCACAAGAAGCGATTGCTAGAGGATACCAAACAGGAACAGTCCTTGCATGTTTACTACATGATGCAACAGAAGCCTATATCGCTGACTTAATTCGTCCTGTGAAAAATCAATTGCCAGAGTACGAAATCATGGAAAATAATCTGTTCGAAGTGATTAAAGAGAAATTCTTCCTGCAACATTTAGAAGAAAAAGAATGGGCGAAAGTGTGGGCAATTGATCATGAAATGCTCTCTAATGAATTGCCAATCATTTTAACGGATGAACCGATAATGGAAAAAGCGCCATTACTCAGCAGTCCAATTCTCCAAGAAAGAAGCATGCGAGCGGTCGAACTCGAATTCTTGAAGTTATTTACCGAACTCTTCGAGACGTATCAAAAAGACGTGAAGAACTTGAAACGCGCTCAGCAAAAGAGAGAACTAGAGGCGATGACGCCAGGAAAACGCCGCGCGGAAGAAAAACGAGTGGTAGAATGGCTAAAAGGAATGCCGCAATGGATTGAGGCCAAGACGGTCGGCTTAACGATGCCGATGCGAATGGAATTCCAATTAGATTTAATCGTTCAAGAGGCTAGAAGCGCTGGTAAAACAATCTTTGTACCCGTGACGATGCCAGATAAGACGTTGGTATTTGTTGAATGGAATGAACAAACGACCTTCAAACGCACTTCGTATGGTGTACTAGAACCGGTTATCGATAGCACACATCCGCTATTTGAAGCTAAAGACCTTGATTTAATCATTGTTCCTGGACTACTTTATAGTACGAAAGGAGACCGAATCGGATTTGGTGGCGGCTATTACGATAGAACCTTACAAAAAGTAGACGATTATCGCATCGTCTCATTAGCCTATACGACTCAGGTGACGCCTGTTGCCGACTGGCCAGTATTTGAAACGGATATTCATATTCCAACGATTATAACAAGTGAAGGAGTGGTTCGAGATGTTTAAAATCAACCCATGGAAATTAGAACGCATGAAGCGCAACTTCAATGAGAGCTTCAGCTTTACTTACTTATTCTTAGCGATTCAAGCAGCGCTCTTTATCGTAATGACGCTTGCAGGTGGTAGCACGAATGGACAAGTGCTTGTTAATTTCGGGGCGAAGTTCAATCCGTATATCATTCATCAACATGAATATTATCGATTCCTAACGCCAATTTTCTTACATATTGGGCTGGAACATATTTTATTTAATAGTGTGTTCTTATATATGATTGGTCGTCAGATGGAGTACGAAATTGGGCACTGGAGATTCCTTGCGGTGTATCTGTTATCAGGAATTATGGGGAACCTTGCAAGTTTTGCCTTTTCTTCAAGTATTTCAGCAGGGGCAAGTACGGCGCTCTTTGGACTCATGGGAGCTGTTGTTTATTTATCAAGAAAACACGGCTACATTCGTTCGTTTAGACAAATGGGTGTGCAATACGCAGGACTTATCATTATCAATATTGTCCTTGGATTCATTAATTCAGCCGTCGATAACTATGGACACTTAGGAGGACTCGTTGGTGGGTACTTAGTGATGATGGCGATTAGCTTCAGAGGGGACCGCCTGACGAAACCTGCTTCACGCATTGCAGGAATCGTTGCGTATTTTGTCATCGCAATTTTACTTTTTGCACTAGGAATGAAAAGATAATACTGTTATAATGTAAGCATATACAAGTTTCATGGAGTGAATACAATGGAAAAGAAAATTATTGGTATTGATTTAGGTGGGACTTCCATCAAATTTGCGATTATTTCACTAGCAGGTGAAGTTCAACAAAAATGGTCGATTCCTACCAACATTTTAGACGAAGGAAGCCACATTGTGGACGATATTATCGACTCTATTCGTCATCGTTTAGACTTATTAGGACTAACAAATGAAAACTTTGCTGGTATCGGGATGGGGTCTCCAGGTGTTGTTGACAGAGAGAAGGGTACAGTTATCGGTGCCTACAACTTAAACTGGAAAACATTACAACCTTTGAAAGAAAAAATTGAAGGAGCACTCGAAATTCCGTTCTTCATCGATAATGATGCTAACGTTGCAGCATTAGGTGAAAAATGGATGGGTGCTGGTGGAGACCAACCAGACGTAACTTTCTTTACACTTGGAACAGGTGTTGGCGGTGGAATTATCGCTGAAAACCGTCTCATTCACGGTGTAGCGGGTGCTGGAGGAGAGCTTGGACATATTACAGTTGATTTCAGTGACCGTCCTTTTGCATGTACTTGCGGTAAAAAAGGCTGTCTTGAAACGGTAGCGAGTGCCACAGGTATTGTGAACTTAGCCCGTCGTTATGCAGATGAATATGCAGGAGACTCTGAGTTGAAAGCAAGAATCGATGATGGACAAGACGTGAGTGCAAAAGACGTGTTTGATTTAGCAAAACAAAACGATCCACTCGCATTAATCGTGATTCGTCATTTCTCAAAATACTTAGGAATTGCATGTTCCCACGTTGCGAATATGTTAAATCCATCCTTCATCGTTATCGGTGGTGGAGTGAGCGCTGCAGGAGAATTCTTGCTAGAAGGCGTTCGTAAAGAATATGAACAATTAGTATTCCCACAAGTCCGCGAAACAACACATTTACGTTTAGCAGAACTTGGGAACGATGCAGGAGTCATTGGAGCAGCTTCTTTAGTGCTTTTGAAAGATTAGAAGAAACATGATACAATATCTCTTGTCTGATTAAAATTATTTTTGAAGGAGTTTAGTCTCATGTGGTATATTATTTGGGCTTTATTCATGGCCTACGGAATTTACTTATTTGTATTACTTTGGATGCGTCAATCTGCTGCTAAAGTGGTTAGCGCTGAAGAGTTCGGAAAGGATTTACGTCATGGACAATTAATCGATGTACGTGAAAAAGATGAATTCAAAGCGGCTCATATTTTAGGAGCACGTAACATTCCTTATTCTCAATTTAAAGAACGTTACATGGAATTACGTAAAGACCAACCAATCTATTTATATGAAGAGGGCGTATCAATCGCTGGTCGTTGTGCTTACCGTCTAAAGAAAAATGGATATACAAATATTTACATTTTAAAACATGGCTTCGAAGCATGGAACGGTAAAGTGAAAAAAAGAGAAAACTAATATGAAAAAGAGCTAGTTCAGTTTGAACTAGCTCTTTTTTTATTCAGCTTGATGCTTTCTGTAGTCCCCTGGAGAGACTCCTGTTTTCTCTTTGAAGATTTTTGTGAAGTAAGAGTAATTATCATATCCGACTTCAGAGGCGACTTGAGAAATCGGGGTCTTCGTATCCGATAGCAATTCTTTAGCAGCATGGATACGTTTATCCGTAATGTATTTAACGAGTGTTTCGCCTGTTTCTTTCTTAAAGACACGAGCAAGATGGTCTGCACTGAGATACACCATGTCGGCTAAAGTGGTTCGGCTCAAATCTTCTTTGTAGTGATGATCGATATATTCGATGATGCGTTGGATGCTATTTTTTTGGTTTTCAGCATCTGTAACAAAGTTTCTTGCATGAGACCAGTAGTAATTGAAGTATTCCTCAAAAGAATCAATCGAATGGAATTTTCTTTGGAAGAGGAAATCATGATGCGCATTTTGGAAGAGCTTATGCGCTGAAATTCCATTTTGGTCTAAGTAAATTCCGATTTGTTGCGTCCAATCCAGATGGAGTTTTTGCAAGATGGATTTTGGCACCATTCCACCTGAAATATATTGTAAAAGACTCTTTGCCAGTTCAGATTCGTCTAATGAATCCGAGAAGGAGATGGAGTTGGTTGCCACTTCTTTTTCCTGTAAAACAGCAGCATCAGAAGATACTGGAATAATCGTATTCCAATAAGGCACTTGTTGGCCAGTTGCTGCATAGAGTTCTTTTACGTCTTGTAAAATATTTGGACATTGGAAGCAACCTGTGAACGTTAAGATTGAATTGCGATGCAACTTATCTTGAATCTCTTGTCGGACTTTTCTTGCAAATTCATCGCTGTTAATAGAGCTATCGACTCTAAAGTGGCAAACATAACGGTCCACATGCCCCTCCATCTTAAACAGACTCGCTAATTGATAAGTCTCATTCGAGAAGGCTTGAAATACCCTTTTCAATTGCGAAGTCCATGATGGAATTTCTGGGGCGTAATCTGCTTCATTAATATGCAATGTAATCACACCCGTTAGGAAATACTGATGCTCTTTTAAACTCAAATTGCGTCTGCGCATTTCTGCTTGCAGTTCTTCCAGACGGTGAATGCGTGGTTTTCTTAAATATTCGAACCAGAAATTATTCTCTGCCTGAAAAGATGTCTCAAGAGGCGCTGCTGGACGTTGCTCTGTAATCTTGTCGAGTGCTTTTTGAATGATGAACTCCAACTTTTCGAAGTTAATTGGTTTTAAGTAGTATTCGAAGCTTTGCAATTCAATCGCTTTTTGCGCGTAGTTGAAATCCGCATAGTTCGTTAAAAAGATGGTTTTGATGTCGTAATTTTCGTTTCGCACCCAAGAGAGCAGTTCAAGACCACTTCCTTGAGGCATTTCAATATCGCTAATCATTAGGTGGATCGGATATTCTTTAATGATGTCTTGCGCCTGAGTGAGGCTGTTCGCCGCGTAGACGTTGTCGATTTTTAATCGATCCCAACGGATTTTTTCGCGTAACGCTTCGATGATAAAACGGTCGTCATCAACGAGTAGTATATTCATTAGAATCTCCTTTCAACGCTTTATAGGGGAGGAGCGCATAAATTCTTGCGCCACCCGTGTCGTTATTTTCAAAAGTAATCGTAAAGTCATTTGGATAGAGAAGGTTAAGCCGTTCAATCGCATTGGTAATTCCGATATGATGGCCGTCTTCTGACATTAATGATTCCATGTTCTTGAGCTTTTCAAGAATGTCTGTCGTAAAACCTGGACCATTGTCTTTAACGCAAATTTCAATATAAGGTTTCTCTTCTATCATGCGTTTTTGAAGGGAAAGTTCAATGCTAATCCCGTCTTGGAAGCAGAAGCCATGCTTAATGGTATTCTCAACGAATGTTTGTAGTAAGAGGGAAGGAACGAGTGCATCGTGCAGCCCTTCATCGAATGTTAAAGCAAAATCGATATGATTCCCATAACGAATGCGTTGAATCTCCAAATAGTCCTTAATATGTTGAATTTCTTTATTAAGTGGTGAGAAATCTTGGTCCACCATAAAGAGATAGCGTAAGTAATCGGACGTTAAAATCGTTAACTCTTCAATTTCCTTATAGTTCTCCGTTTGAAGCATACTGTGAATCATGGAAAGCATATTTAAATAGAAGTGAGGTCGGATTTGGCTCTTTAAGTAGTTGAGTTCGACCTTTTTTAATTCCAGCTGAGCATGATACTCACGAATTTTTAACTCTTGCATATCAAAGAGTACTTGGCTCAATTTATCATTGGCATTATCGATTTCCAAAATTCCTTCAGAAGAAGCAATATCGTAAATAGAGGTTGTTTCGTCAATATTTGAAAGTCGTTCGGTTAATCGTGTAATCGGACTTAACATTCTATTTCGAATGAAAATAATCAATCCAAGTGAAGCAATCGCAATTAATATAGGAACGATTGCGATGAACACTTCAAAAAGAACGATACTCTTAAATACATCTGTGTAGTCAACTGCTACATAAATATCAAAAGGCAGTTGCGTCCGTTCGCTATCGGCTTCAATTAAGTGTGTTGAAGACGATAAGTTTTTCGGTTCTTTCAGCGAAATCTGACCATTCTTTCCGATATTCAATTTTCGAAGTGGCATCAGAATATCTTCAGCAGAGATAACCGCCATAATCGTTTTTTCTTTATAATGAACGACTTTAATCAAGTATTCCGTGTCGTTAATAAGAATGGCTTGCCATTTACGGTCGTCCGTATTATTTCTGAACGAATTGATATTGTTTTTTAAATATAAGTAATCTTGATAGGGAATATAGAGATTAGAAGCACTCAGAAAATGATGCGTCCCCTCTGTAGCCACTAAAAACGACATATGCGTTTCGTGTTGATATTCGTAGTCGTTAAAAGTCGTCTGTACTTTTTTGACGGTTTGTTCATAATCGGTGTAACTTTGTGGCTCATTTAGTTCATCCAAACCTTTATCGTGAGTGACCGTTGAATACAAAAAGCGTTCAACGGAACGCATTTCATCATTTAGTCCATTAGCGTAAATCTCAATGGAGCTCGTTAATTGTTGAATATTTTGATTCTTAATAAAATCTCTTGTGGCATTACTGACTAAGAGACTGATCACTGTGATGAGGATAAGAAGTACTAATAAGACTTGAAAGAAAAATTTAAAAGAATGTCTTTTAGATAGAATACTATGTAGTTTCATAATTTTTACCTCGCTTCTCAAGTATAACACTATCATAAAAGTTGTCAAAAAACGATATGAATTAAGAAGATGTCGGAAAAGTGATATAAATTTAGCAATATTGTCTGAATAGTGAATAGTTCTTATCGAAAAAGTGATATAAAGAAAGCGTTTTATTTTATAAAATAATATCAGGAATTTGAAACAGGAGGGAAATTATGAAAGATTTAACCCAATTACAAAAAAGAAAAATAAAAAGCAACATTCCTTTATATGTGCTCCTATTTCCTTCAATTATTTTACTTATAATGTTTGCATATATCCCAATGTTTGGACTTGTGATTGCTTTTAAAGATTACTCACCAGCAAATGGAATCTTAAATAGCCCGTGGGTAGGGTTTAAATATTTCACCCAGTTCTTTAATTCTGTTCAATTCGGAACAACGATGATGAACACATTAAAGATTTCAATCTATAGCATTCTCGTTGGATTTCCATTACCAATCTTACTAGCGCTTTTATGTAACCAATTAAGAGCAGGGAAATTCAAAAAGGTATTCCAAGTAACAACCTATCTACCACACTTTATTTCAACAATGGTTATGTGTGGGATGATCATTTTATTCTTATCACCAAATAGTGGTTTGATTGCCAATATTTTTAAATCACTTGGATGGACAATGCCAAACTTACTATCAAAACCAGATAGTTTTGCAGGCGTTTATGTTTGGAGTGATGTTTGGCAACATATCGGTTGGGACAGCATCATTTACTTAGCAGCGTTATCAGCCATCGATCCAACGTATTACGAAGCGGCTACGATGGACGGAGCTTCACGTATGCAAAAGATCCTCAACATCGACTTACCATTACTTTTACCTACAGCAATGATTCTATTGATTTTAAGAGCCGGTAGCTTATTGAGTATCGGTTTTGAAAAAGTATTACTATTACAAAATCCATTGAACCTAGCTGGAAGTGAGGTGATTTCGACTTACGTATATAAAGTTGGGATGCAAAACTTCCAATATAGTTACTCTACAGCAATCGGATTATTCAATACTGTAGTCAACTTAATTATTCTATTATCTGTCAATTGGTTTTCTAAACGTTATACCAAAACAGGACTATTTTAAAAGGAGGGTGGTCATAGCATGAAATGGTTTAAAGCTTCAAGAAAATCAAAATCAGATTTGTTTTTTGACGTAGTAATCTACGGTTTTGCAATCTTGTTAATATTATTAATCGTTTACCCATTGTGGTTTGTTGTGATTGCTTCCTTTAGTAATCCTTCTGATGTAGCCAATGGTAAAGTTTGGTTCATTCCACACGAATGGAAATTAGATGGATATCAACGATTAATTGAACAACCACTGTTCTTGAGAAGTTATCTCAACACGATTTTATATACAGTAGTCGGTACATTAATCGCACTACTCATCAACATCCCTGCTGGATACGCATTATCTAGACGAGACCTACTTGGTAAAAAGTGGCTCAGCGTTCTTTACATTGTTCCGATGTTTGTATCAGGTGGATTGATTCCAATCTACTTAACAGTGAAGAGTGTCGGACTTGTCGATACATTCTGGGTAATGGTTGTACCATTTGCAGTATCTTCTTACAACATTATTGTTGCAAGAACATTCTTCAACAACAGCATCCCAGAAGGTATGTGGGAAGCGGCTCAAATTGATGGTTGCGGAACAATTCGTTATTTCTTCAAAATCGTTGTTCCTTTATCAAAAGCCATTATCGCTGTAATCGGTTTATGGACAGCGGTTGGTATTTGGAACTCTTGGTTCAACGCTTTAATTTACTTAACAAAAGAAAACTTGCAACCATTGCAATTAATCTTAAGACGGTTATTAATTAGTAACCAAATGATGCAATCTCAGGCAACAGGGGAACTTGCATCAGACCTTCGGATTAAAGCTGATATGATGAAATATGCAGCGATTGTAATTTCAACAGCTCCGATTATGTTGCTTTATCCATTTGTCCAAAAATATTTCAATCAGGGTGTCATGATTGGCGCACTAAAAGAATAGGAGAGATATTATGAAAATCAACAAAATGAAATATTTGTTTTTGGCAGCAGCTACACTTACTGGACTAGCAGCTTGCTCAAATTCAACAACTAAGTCAACTGACGAAAAGTCAGATCAAACAAATTTCAAAATCACAACGGTTCGATGGTCGGACTGGGGCGAAGAGTACCATAAAGGATTTATCGATGATTCTGCTAAAGAAGCAGGCATTGAAATTAGCTGGGATACTTTAGTAGCTTCAGACTGGACAGACAAAAAATCTGTATTAGTTGCCAGCGGAGACCTACCAGATGCCTTCTTAGGATCAAACGCATTTAATGACGCTGAAATTGCGCAAAACCAATCTTTATTTATTCCTCTAGAAGATTTAATTAAAGAAAACATGCCAAACCTTACAAAGGCAATGGAACAAGAACCAAAATTAAAAGCGATGATTACATCTCCTGACGGACACATTTACAGTCTTCCTAAGAAATTACCAATGCGTCCAACAGTAGGGAACCAATTATTCATCAATAAAAAATGGCTCGATAATCTAGGATTGAAAGTGCCTCAAACTTATGAAGAATTAGTAAAAGTACTACAAGAATTCAAAGATAAAGATGCAAACGGAAACGGGGATCCAACAGACGAAATTCCATTTGGATCAGGTAACTTTGACCCAACATTCTCTTACATCCTTCCATTTAACAACCGTTTAGGTGCAGATAACACTTATGAAATGTCTGTTAAAGATGGTAAACCTGTATATCTTCGTACAGAAGAAAGCTACAAACAAGGGATTGCAGCAATGCATGACGCATACAAGAAAGGCTTAATTGATCCTGAACTTTACACTGAAGATTCATCAATGAGTGCTGCAAAACGTATGGACAAATCAGTATCTAGAGTAGGTGTTTCAAGTGGTTGGACTGCCGATGCTACATTTGGATTACATGCTAGCGAATATGTTGCTTTACCAGCATTAAAAGGTCCTGACGGAAAAGGCTATGTTGCTTCTGACCCAGATCACTATAACTATGGACGTAACGAGTTATTAATCACTACTAAAGCGAAGAACCCTGCTAAATTATTACAATGGTTCGACAAATTCTATACTGATGATGCAAGTATCCAAAACTTCTATGGTTCATTTGGAATTGCTACAGAAAAAGATGGCGACAAATATAAAGTATTACCTCCAAAAGATGGTAAATCTGCCGATGAATATGCTTGGATTCACTCTCTACGTGACTTCGGACCTAAATACGTGAGCGAAAACATCAACAGCCGCGTAGAAATTGACCAAACTCAAGGTGATGGTTTGAAATTGAAGATGGACCAAGAATTAAAACAATTTGCTTTACCAGCTTACCCTAATGTAATCTATTCTCAAGAAGAACTAAGCAAATTAGCTTCAATTTACGTAAGTATCGATTCTTATGTAAAACAACAAGCTTCTAAATGGGTAGTTGATGGCGGAATTGAAGAAGAATGGGATTCTTACTTAGCAAACCTTAAAAATATGGGATTGGATGAATTCATCAAGATTCAACAAGACGCATATGACCGTTATCAAAAAGAAGTTAAATAATCACATTTTAACAAATACCCTAACTGAAACGTTTAAAATACAATGAGTAGAGGGAGCGAGATGAAGAAAAATCTTTCTCGCTTCCTTTTTCTCATATAGGTACGGTGATTTCATTGCAAAAACTATTTCGACTTGATGGGCCACTCGTTAGAGGACTAACGCTCATCACCAACGTGATTCTATTAAATACATTATTTATCATTTCGAGCATTCCTCTTGTGACAATGGGGGCTTCTGTGACTGCTCTCAATACGATGTTGCATCGGATTTTAAAGGGCGATGATAGCGATGTTGTCTATCATTATTTTCGTATTTTTAAATCCAACTTTAAGCAAGCCACTGTCATTTGGGTTTCTCTTGTGGTGCTTTCGGTTCTATTATTTTTGAACTACAGTATTTTTTCGAATACAAACTTCTTGAATGGATATGGATTGTTACTTCTTGCGCCATTTGGAATGCTTGCGATACTGGGAGTTGTTATCCTTTTACCGTATGTTGGATTATTTGAAAATAGTTTAAAAGCCAGTGTCATCAATAGCTTTTTCGTTTGTATTTTAGATCCGTTACGTGCAATTCTATTGATTCTATTTAACTGCGCAGTGGTGTTCATGAGTGTGAATACGCCAGAGCGATTATTGACGGCGATTTACGTTTTCACTTTTGGTGGCTTTGCGCTCTGGGCATTGTTAAATGTAAAAGTAACGAGTAAAATGTTTGAGAAGGCATATAAATTAAGCAATGGAGGTACGCAAGATGAAAATTTTTAAAGGAGATTTTTATCGTATCAGCGTTCTAACGGATAAACTCATTCGTTTAGAATATTCAAAAAATGGACAGTTCGAAGATAGACATACGCAATTAATCCAAAACAGAGACTTTGGTGAAGTAGAGTTAGAAGCATCAGAAACACCAGAGCTATTAGATATTAATACGAAGTTCTTCCGTTTGCGCTATAACAAAGGCGAATTCAATAATCAAAATCTATTTATTGAGTTAAAGGGTCAATTCGCTATTTACGGAAGCCGATGGTACTTTGGTGAACCAATCGAAACCTTAAAAGGAACGACTCGTACCCTTGATCAAGCGGACGGAGAAACAGAACTCGAAGACGGGATTATTAGTAAGAGTGGTTATGCCGTTTTAGATGATTCGAATGGATTTATTAGTGACGAAAAAGAAGGCTTTATCAAAAAAGATAGTGAAGTGGACATTTACTTCTTTGCTTATGGCCATGACTATAGAGGGGCCATAAGAGACTTTTATCATCTAACAGGCGCAACTCCATTATTACCTCGATATGCCTTAGGAAACTGGTGGAGCCGTTATTGGGCGTATACTGCTGATGAGTATTTAAGTCTCGTTGAACGTTTTGAAGATGAACAAGTTCCACTTGCGGTGGGCGTGTTAGATATGGATTGGCATATCACGAAAATTCCCGAACGCTTTGGTAGTGGGTGGACAGGCTATTCTTGGAACCGAGAACTCATTCCCGAACCAGAAAAATTATTGAAGAAACTGCATGATAAGAAATTAAAACTTTCTCTGAATGTCCATCCAGCCGATGGTATTCGAGCCTATGAGGATGCTTACCCAGCAGTAGCCAAACGTTTAGGGTTAGATGCAGCAAGCGAAGAACCTGCAATTTTTGATATTGCAGATCCACGCTTTAGAGAATCTTACTTTAAAGATGTGCATTATCCATTAGAAGAACAAGGCGTTGATTTCTGGTGGATTGATTGGCAACAAGGAACGCAAGGGGTGCAAGATCCATTGTGGCTATTGAACCACTATCATTTTGTCGATAATTGTAAGAGAGAAGATGGCGGATTAATCTTGTCTCGTTATGCAGGACCAGGAAGCCATCGTTATCCAGTTGGATTTTCTGGAGACACCATTGTGACTTGGGAATCTCTTCAATTCCAACCTTATTTTACATCGACAGCTTCTAATATTGGCTATAGCTGGTGGAGTCATGATATTGGTGGACATATGCGCGGTTATTATGATGAAGAATTACAAATTCGCTGGTTACAATATGGCGTATTTAGTCCAATTACACGACTTCATAGTTCGCAAAGTCCATTCAATAGTAAGGAGCCTTGGTTCTTTACGAAGAATACAGCAGAAATCATGAAGCATTATTTACGTCTAAGACATCAATTGCTTCCATATCTTTACACGATGAATGTGGCAACGCACGAAGAGGGGGCACCTCTTGTGAGTCCGATGTATTACTTCTATCCAGAAAATGAAGAAAGTTACCATGTGCCAAATCAATACTTCTTCGGTAGCGAGTTAATGGTCGCTCCAATCACAGAACCGATGAACAAGGATTACCAATCTGCAAAAGTTCAAGTATGGTTCCCTGAAGGAAAATGGTACGACTTCTTCACTGGAAGAGAGTACACAGGAGATGTCGTTCTTGATATTTATCGAGATATCGAATCGATTCCTGTATTTGCTAAAGAAGGAGCAATTGTGCCACTCGATGGTTCTGGTGTGAAAATGGGTGTGGATTTACCTGAAGTCATCGACTGGTATGTTTTCCCAGGAACTCATCATTCATTCGAAATGGTGGAAGACTTAGATGGAGCTTGTTGTGTAACGACATTATCTGTTGATTGGAAGTTAGGAGCGATTCAGTTATCTGTCGAAGGGGAAACTGGAATCCTTCCAGAAAACCGAATCCACCGCGTTCATGTCCAAGGAAGCCATGCAGTTGTGGTTGAATTGGAAAATAACAACGCAACTGTTGAATTTACTGTTGGCGAAAAACAAACGGTCAACCGCAATGAAGCGTTCTTCCAAGTACTCAAGAATGCGAATCTTCCATATGTAACAAAAGATTTCTTATATCGTCGATTAGTGGGTGCTAAAAATGCGAATGAAATTATGAACATCTTACATCATGAAGACGATGAATTAAGAGGACGATTGCTAGAAATTTTATTCATTAGTGAACCGTAACTAAAAACGGATACTTCCAATAGGAGGTATCCGTTATTTTTTATACAAATGAAAGCACTGTAATTAACTACAGTGCTTTATCTGTTAATCGACTTTATAGTACATCATTGCTTTGATTGTTTTACCATCTGTTACGGTTTGAGTACCATAAATACGGTCTTTAGAGATGTCAGATTGGTCTTTGTCACCAGACATGACACCATAAGTGAGTTCTACATTTTTAGGAATGAATGAGAAGACTGCACCACCCACAAATGCATTTTCATTGCCTTCTGGAACCATAATCCAGTTCAGAAGTCCTTCTTGGAATTGTTGTTCGGTAATACCGACTTTGAATGTTTTACCTCCAGAAGTAATGTTTCCATCTTTATCGATATGGAATTCCCATCCTGCAGAGTTTCTCCATGTTCCTGCTACGCTTCGGAAGTCCCCTTGTTTCATTGCTTGGATATCCATTGATGAAGGAGCAGGAGCTTCGGCTGGAACTGCGACTTTTTCAGTAGACACTGTCTTTGGAACTGGAACTGTTGCATGTTGCGTTTCAGCAGTTGTGGCAACGATAGTCGTTGGAGCTTCAGTTGTACTTGTTGTTGTTTGTTTCGTCGTTGTTGTACTTTGAGTAGTCGTCGTTTGTGCTTGAGTGGTTGTATCTTGTTTCTTTTGGAAAAATGAACAGCCAGCTAAAACCAATGCGACTAAAATCAAAGAAATTGATTTTTTCATAGGGATTCCTCCTTTTACACGTTTATTATACTACTAAATGAAGTCTTTATGTAGAAAAAATTCAAAAATAGCTAATACTTTGACATTATCATCATTTAGGTGTAAGCTGAATATAAGGTATCGGTAGGTGAGACTACCATGGAGATACGGATGACTACCGCAAAATAGTGGAGACACTATGCGTTGGTTAGCAGCCTCTGTCGTGAAGGCAGAGACTAATGTCATTTCATCGCTCCATGATGTTAAAGCTTGAACGAAAAAATGAGAATTGTTTATTAGGTAAGCATCTTGTCGCGTTTAAGCTATGACAAGGTGCTTTTTCATTTGCCAGAAATTGATAGAAAGAGGGTGATCATATGCCAGGACCGGAGAGTCAAACGAAACAAATCAATGAGCGAAGGGAAGAGTGTGATGATCACCCGGAGCTTCGCCTATATTAAAAACGAGGTGAAGACTATGAAAACAGCAAAAGAAAGAATCGACTTAGCATTGATGAAGCCAATGGCAGATGTTCTAGAAGCGTTAGGCACATCTGTAAAAGGATTAAATGAAGAACAAGTAGAAACACTCCGTGAAACATATGGAGAAAACAAAATTACAAAGGCTAAAGAAGATCCAATTTGGAAAAAGATTTATGAGTCTATTATCAATCCATTTACGGTAATTCTATTAGTGATTGCGGTAATCTCATTATTCACGAATGTGATTCTTGCAAAACCTGGTGAAGCCGACCCTACTACTTCTATCATTATCGTGGTACTCGTAGCTGTATCAGGAACGATTCGATTTGTTCAGGAAATGAAGAGTGACAAGGCGGCTAGTAACTTATCTAGTCTAATCGTCAATACAGCAACGGTTATTCGAGACGGCGAACAGATGGAAGTTCCGATTGAAGATTTAGTAGTTGGAGATATTATTAAATTAAGTGCTGGAGATATGTTACCAGCAGACGCATTATTATTAGAAACACGTGACTTCTTTATTCAACAATCCAGTTTGACTGGTGAAAGTGAATCTGTTGAGAAAAAATCAATCTGGGTTCCAGATGAAGATGAAAAGAAAAAACAAGCACTTGAGAGCGAACGCTTTGTATTTATGGGCTCAAACGTTGTCAGTGGTAGTGCTTTAGCAGTTATTTTAGTAACAGGTAATGATACGATGATTGGTCGTATTGAAAAAACACTCAATACTTTTGAAGAACAAACGAGTTTCGAGAAAGAAATGAATAAAATCTCATGGCTATTGATTCGTTTAATGCTTGTATTAGTGCCAGTTGTATTCTTGATTAATGGATTAACAGACGGTGACTGGTTAGAAGCAGGGGTATTTGCCTTAAGTGTGGCTGTGGGATTAACTCCAGAAATGTTGCCAATGATTATTACAGCAAGCCTTGCAAAAGGGGCTGTTATCATGGCTAAAGAAAAAGTGATTATTAAAAAATTAAACGCAATTCAAGATTTAGGGGCCATCGATATTCTTTGTACAGATAAAACAGGTACATTAACACAAGATGAAATTATTCTTGAATATCCATTAGATATCCATGCCAATTTGGATATGGGAGTATTAAAAATTGCTTATTTAAACAGCTACTTCCAAACAGGACTTAAAAACTTATTAGACCGTGCTATCATTACACGTACGGAAAAAGAAGCCGACGAACACGAAGATTTACAAAATTTAGCAACACGCTACCAAAAGATTGATGAGTTGCCATTTGACTTCGAACGTCGTCGTATGAGCGTTATTGTGCAAGAAGACGATGAAGCAGTGCTCGTAACAAAAGGAGCACTCGAAGAAATGCTTAGCATCTCTACTCATGTAAAAGACGGAGATGTGGTTCACCCAATTACGGATGAAATTCGCGAATCAATCCTAGAAGCAGTGAGTGGCTTAAATGAACAAGGGCTTCGCGTTCTTGGCGTGAGCCAAAAGAAATATCAAGATACTCACCATGCCTTCACGGTTGAAGATGAATCGAATATGATTCTAATGGGTTATTTAGCCTTCCTTGACCCACCAAAACCTTCTGCAGCTCCAGCGATTCAAGCGTTGAAAGAACATGGGGTAACGACGAAGATTCTTACTGGTGACAATGAAAAAGTAACGCTAACGGTCTGTGAAAAAGTAGGGCTACCAGTAGATAAAGTTTTACTTGGTACAGAAATTGAAGATATGAGCGATGAAGAATTAGCAGCAGTAGCTGAAGAAACAACCATTTTTGCAAAACTATCTCCAGAACAAAAGGCACGCATTATTCATTTACTAAAAGCAAAAGGACACAAGATTGGTTACATGGGCGACGGTATCAATGATGCGCCATCCCTAAAAGTAGCCGACGTTGGAATTTCTGTGGACAGTGCCGTGGATATTGCCAAAGAAGTCGCAGATGTTGTTCTTTTAGATAAGGACTTACTCGTTCTTGAAAAAGGATTGATTGAAGGGCGTAAAGTCTATGCGAATATGACAAAATACATTAAGATGACTGTTTCATCAAACTTCGGGAATATCTTCTCAGTATTATTCGCAAGTATTTTCCTACCATTCCTACCAATGGCTCCAGTGCACTTAATCGTATTGAACTTAATCTATGATTTAAGCTGTGTGGCATTACCGTTTGATAATGTTGACGCAGATTTCTTAAAACAACCACGCGCATGGACAGCTAGTTCCATCACACGATTCATGGCTTGGTTTGGACCAACGAGTTCCATCTTTGACATTATCACATTTGCGATTATGTTCTTTGGAATTGCACCAATGATTACTGGAAGCAGTTATGCGACGTCTTCGAATCCAGCATTCTTCTTGATGGTCTTCCAAACAGGTTGGTTCATTGAATCTATGTGGTCTCAAACAATGGTGATTTATATGTTACGTTCACCAAAATTACCATTCGTACAATCAAAACCAGCATTCTCATTGCTAGTGACATCTTTATTTGCTTTATTTGTTGTAACGGTTCTTCCATACACACCACTAGCAGGACCATTAAAACTAGCACCGCTAAATGGACTATACTTCCTCGCATTAATTCTTATTATCGCAGGATATATGTTCTTAGTAACGATAGTTAAAAAAGCGTATATTAAAAAATATAATGAATGGTTATAATGCAAAAAGAGCTATCTTAACAGTTTGTTAGGATAGCTTTTGTTTTTAGGAATGTGCTATTCTACAAGAAGAAACTTGCATGAGGTGAGAGCATGGAGAAAATTTTATATACAACAACAGCCGTTAACGAAGACGGGCTAACAGGTGTAGCGTACACTAAAGGAAATGGAGACAAAGACTTTAGCACACAAATTTCATCGCCAAGAAGTGCAGAAGCTGGGACGAACCCAGAACAATTATTTGCCTTAGCCTATGCCACTTGTTTAAATGCGTCGATTGAATTTGTAGAAAAACGCATGAAATTAGAGCATAAGAGCAAGGTAGAAGTGAAGATTGATTTGACATTGGATTCAGAGGGAGAAGGCTACCTATTCCATCCATCCGTTTTTGTTGCGATGCCAGGAAGAAGTGAAGCATTAGCCCGCGAAATTCTAGAAGCAGCAGAACGTCAATGTCCCGTTCATAAATTATTAAAAGGAGTTACAGTTCATCCCGTGGAACTTTCAACAGCCAATGAGTAATGTATTGTTAAGAGTAGCAACAGTGGAAGATGCAACAGCTATTCAAGCCATCTATGCCCCTTATGTAGAAACGACTGCCATCACCTTTGAAGAAGTGGTACCTAGCGTGGAAGAGTTTGAAGGACGTATCCAGAACACATTAGAGAACTTTCCGTATCTGGTGTTAGAAGAGGACGGAGAAGTCGTCGGATATGCGTATGCTGGACGATTCTCAGCACGTGCCGCCTTTGACTGGTCTTGCGAAGTTAGTATTTATATTAGCTTGAATCATCAAAGAAAAGGCTATGGTAAACTGTTATATGCCGCTTTAGAAGAAAAATTACTAGAGTTAGGGTACCAAAACATCTATGCCTGCGTAGCCGTTCCAGAAGTGGAAGATGAGTACTTAACAATGAATAGTGTAAACTACCATAAATATTTAGGTTTTGAAGAATGCGGACACTTCAAAAAATGTGGCTGCAAATTCAACCGTTGGTACGATATTGTATGGCTTCAAAAACACGGAGCTACAACGATTCCTACAAAACGCCCAGATCGGTTTACCAAATTATAAAAAGCAAGACCCCATCAGCAAAATTTGTTGATAGGGTCTTTTTTTATTTTGACATTACCAAATATGGTAATGTTCATAAAAGATAATTATCATATATGATAATTTTGACTTATTTAAATTCATTCAGCTTTTGCTTAAAGAATACCCAACAACATTTCGTTGATTCAGGATTCATCCGCAAGTGTTCAATTAGTTCATAAGTTGGATGCCATCTGAGTAGCTGGTCAGAAGAGAAGTGTTCGAGAAATTCGGAGAATGGATGGTCATACGGTTCTTTTGGTAAGCCGCTGCAGAAGATGGAGAAGAGGCCTAGTAATTTACCAAAGGCATTCCCAAGTTCGCCTTTAGTCCAGTGAATATGACGTAATAACCCATCCATATGAGTTGAAGGAACTTTATGCAAGCACTCGTTAGAGCGAACATTCCACTCGTGCGAGAGTTCAATGGAAGGGAAGTCACCATTGAACCAGTCTTCCTCAATTTCCATTTCGATGTAGCATTTGAGAATTTCTTGCAAAGGCTGATGGCTTTCGATACTGGTGTTTAACTTATTCGTTCTAAAATAGTGATATAGCAGTTCCTCCTGGATTTGATTTACAAACTTTTCATCAGATATTCTATCCGGATAAATGGTTTTAATAATGGCTTTGGAAATCGTTTGAGATAAAATCGGTAGAAGTGTACAAAATTCTAAAATAGAATGATGTAGATGAAGCAGTTCGAAATCGGATTTTTGCATCATTACAAACGAATGGGTGTATTCCTGAAGAAAGACTTTGCCAAGTTGCTTTAAGCATTGATGCAGCGCAGTCATAAAATCAGTGAATACACCCAAGTTTAAGTAAGTTGTATGTTCATTATGGAAATGACTAGGAAATGGATTTGGACCAAAGTTAATGTAGAAGTCTTGTTTTGGCAAAACGGAAGACGCAAGAGTAATCAGCTCCTCTAAAACGAGTAGCGTTTCTTCTTTTGATAAATGTAAATAATGCACAGGAATATAAGTCTGCGGGAATGACTCTAGGTAATCGTTATAAAGCCGCAAGAAAGAATCTTTACTCTCTTTGATGAGCGTGTAATAGAACTCTGTAATTTGTGGGCCAAACGAGAAAGCTAAAACGTCTTTGTAGGAGACGGTAGTTTGGTCGAGGAGTTTCTGGTAATGTAAGTGGAAATAATCTCGTAGGCTATCGAGATGAGGGAAGAGGTCGATGATGCTATCACCGCGCATTCCTTTAATCCATAGAGAAGTGAGCGTGTGGCATTCTTCGGAAAAAGGTTTGTTGAAACAGTGCAGAGCGTTTTGATGACGCAAATAATAATGTCGTAGCTTCTGGAATTGTTTCTGCTGGTCATAAGACAGGGCTTGTGGAAAATCTTCAAAGTGGTGCATTAAGAAAGTGGACTCGGTTGTGCCGAGTAAGTACTCGATAATCTCTTCAAAAGACTTGTTGTACGGATTTGGATCCTGGCAGAAGAGATTATTGTAGTAATTCTGTTGCTGCTGTTGTTCCTCAAGCAGCTGAATTTGTTTCACCAATAAGCTTAAATCTTGAGTGTAGCGTTCCATTTTGATACCCTCCCAAAAGGTATTATTTTCTTTAATTGTAACGCTTTCATAAAATGACGTCAATATACATTTTTATCTATTTTTTATGGAATTTAAGAAATAGGAAAGACGCTTGACTAAACTTGTAGAGTTGACCATAATAAAGAAAGTTAACAAGGAAGGAGAGGTTTCGTGTCTAGAAAAACAAAAGCAACCATTGCGATTACACTGGCGATTGCAGTCATGGTACTAATCTTTATTAGCTCAAGTATGTCTTACAAGGATCAGTCACTGGTGTCGACGATTCAAAAAGGACTTCCAATGCAACCTTTTTCAGAGATTTTATCTAAAATTAAATTTGAATATGCAGGACAAACCATCAGTATTCCTTCTTTAGGATATGCGCAGTTCATCGAATTTTTCATTCGTAAAGCCGCTCATTTCTTAGCCTACTTCTTTATCGGATATCAATGGACGAGAGGGTTAAGTGTTCACGTTCGTAAAAAAGGATGGCCGCAGTTCTTGGCGTTCTTTATTGCAGTGTTGTATGCGATGACTGATGAATTCCACCAAGGAGTGACTCCAGGACGTACACCGCTCATCCAAGATGTCTTTGTGGATGCCGTTGGTGCCGCAGTCGGTGTAGGACTAGGAACCTTGAAAAAAATAAGATAATAACCTTAAAACGTTGAAGAGATTTTCTTCAGCGTTTTTTTGTTGTCCAAAAGACTCCTTTTTATTTTTTATCGTAGTTCTTTATGACTAGTCAAAGAGTGGGGGAAGAACGATGGAAATGAATGAATTAGCAACGGAAGTGTTCACGCAAGCCATCAAGCACCAATTAGATGATATTCATTTATTACCGGTTGGAGAGGAGTATGTATTTTATTTAAGAGATGTCAATGGGTTAAAAGAGTTGCGAAAGATTTCAGACGAAGTGGCCTTGCAATTTATTTCGTATTTAAAGTATCAAGCTGGAATGGATGTAGGAGAGAGACGAAGACCGCAGAGTGGTTCCTTAACTTTTGAGATTTCAAAGGAACAGATGATTGAACTGAGATTATCAGTGATTACGAATTTTAAGCAGAAGGAATCTATGGTTATCAGGCTCTTGCATCGGTCGAAGAAGGAAAAGGCGTCGATTCGTTCGATGACTTATTTTCAAAAGGACTGGGCGCTGTTGCAACAGTTCCTACGCTATAAGAGTGGCTTAATTTTATTTTCCGGACCAGTCAGTTCTGGGAAGACGAGTACGATGTATGCTTTGCTTAGGGCCCGTATGAAAGAAAAGACGCTTCAAGTGATTACGATGGAAGACCCAGTGGAGTATCATGAGCCGATGTTTTTACAGACAGAGATTAACGAGAAGGCTGGAATTACGTATGAATTACTCATAAAGAGTTGCCTGCGTCATCATCCTGATATTTTACTAATCGGCGAAATCCGAGACGAAATGACGGCAAAGATGGCGATTCGTGCAGCTTTAACGGGGCACTTGATTCTAGCAACTGTTCACGCAAAAGACTGTAATGGAGTGGTAGCAAGGCTCTTAGAACTTGGGGTTAGTAAAACGATGCTCGAGCAAACTATTATCGCAATTTGTTCACAACGCCTACTCCCTCGGTATTGTGGACTATGTGGTAAGGAATGTGAACTTCATTGTAATCATTTAACAAATGGAGAAAAGCGAGGAACGATTTTTGAAATCGAAACGCATGAAAAGTTGTCGCATTTCTTTAAAACGAAGCAATTCGGAACAGACGAAGAAAGAGTACATCCTTTTAATAAGGTATTGAGGAAGGCTTATGCATTGGGATACATTACGGACAAAACTTACGAAACCTATCAAATTATCTAAAAAGTGGAAAGGGCCGGTTCAAAGTCGGTTCCTGATTCAGCTTGCTCATTTACTCCAGGAAGGATTTAGCTTGGATGAGGCGTTGAAGTTTTTAGAATACCTATTCGATGCGCAAAAGAAAGACCTCGAACAAATGAGAGGAACGCTTGGAGAGGGACGGCGTTTCGATGAGTGCTTGAAACGGGTCGGGTACTCTGAAACGAATACTTCGCAAATTTATTTATCCATGCAGTTTGGTAGCTTCGAGAAGGCCTGTGCATCGATTGGGGAGTTTCTCTCTCGCAAGCAAAAGCAACAAAAGAAAATGCAGCAGATGATGATGTATCCTGCGTTTCTATTTACTTTTGTGATCGGAATGGTGCTCTGTATTCGAATGCTGTTACTGGACCAACTCTCTAGTATGGTGCAAGAAGACCAACTCAAGCAGTCTGGCTTCCTGTATTGGATATGGCTTGGGTTTCAGAACTTACCACAACTGGCGCTGGGATTCCTAATAGTGCTATTAATTCTAGGACTTAGTGTTCATTTGTATTGGAAGCGAAAGAACAGCTACGATCAGTTTCGCATGTTGATTTCGCTTCCCGTTATTGGAAAGAGTGCGCAGCAATACGTAACGTTTTTGTATGCACGAGAATTCTCGTATTTTCTAGGAAATGGACAGTCATTATTGTCGATGGTGTCCGAACTAAAGAAGGAAGGAACGAGCGCACTCTCAAAGATGATTGCGCAGAAACTAGAAGAACAACTGATTCAAGGAGAGTCCTTTTCTACGGCGCTTGAGAAGATGAAGTTGTTCCGTCAGGAGTTTATCTGGCTTGTGTTAGAAGGTGAAAAGACAAGGCAACTAGACGTGCAACTGCAAGTATATGCCGACCAAATGCTCGATGAATTTACCCAAGTCATCGAAAAGAAAATCAAGTGGATTCAACCGTTGCTACTTATGGGGATTGGGTTCCTCATCGTTTCCATGTATCTCATCTTATTACTACCGACACTAACGATGATTGGAGGAAATTAAAATGAAAATGAAAACAAAGAAAAAAGGCTTCACGTTAATCGAATTACTCGTGTGCCTCTTTATTATTGGCTTGATGATGCTGCTCATTATTCCAAATATCGCGCAACAAAGAGAATCAGCACAAAAACAATCAGATGAAGCGATTGTAAATGTGATAAAGACTCAGCAACAAGCTTATATGTTAGATAATAAAACTAATGACGTTCCGGATCCGCAAAAACTAATGGATAGTCATTATATAACCGCAGAGCAAAAGAAAGCATTTGAAAATCGTAAGAATAAAACTGAACAACAATAATTATGAAAAAGAGAGCATTTACACTTGTTGAATGCTTAATAGCCCTTGCCATTGCTTGCTTCTTACTCATACTGACTCCGCCTTTGATTAGTCGCTCCTATGTGAATTGGAAGGAAGAAGTTTTTCTAAGAGAGTTTGAACAAGCAATGGATACGGCGCAGATTACAGCAATTTCAACGGGACAAGGTTCATTCGTAACGGTCTCAGGTGGCATCGTGGAATTAAATTGTCATGGAGCTAGAGAATTGGATAAGAAGATTCGCTTTCCAGATACGATGAGGAGTTATTCTGTTCAAACGTATGGTTTTAAGCCCTATAGTGGGAATGTTAGCCAGTTCTCGTCCGTGACGTTTGATGGGCAAAATCGTAGGTACACTTATGTTTTTCAATTAGGGGAGGCAAAGTATCATGTTGAAATTACCGAAAAGTAGAGGCTATGTATTGCTTGAAGCATTAATCGGACTGATGGTTTTGACCGTTATTGTATCCTTAATCAGCTTTATGATGGGACAACTGTATCACCGACAGCAACTCAAAGGCTGCTTTTTGGATGCTGCAGCTACGCAGTTAATGGATCTACAAGCCAGTGCGACTTATCCTGCTAGCGTTGAAAAATTTCCAAATGAAGACTTCAAAAAGATGAAAAAGGTGACATTTGAAAAAGTAAATACAACGTCCTCTCCAACAGTCGTAATGGTCTCTTGCGGAGAGCATGAGGAGGTGTTTCAAATCAATGCGATTACCGAGAAAAAAGTCCGGATTTATCCTCGTTGAACATCTAATGGCGCTCGTTATCATTTCCATCAGTTTAGTAGCGTTTATGGGACTTTCTACAGCGTTTCTAAAAATAAAGGACCATCTCAATGTTCCTGACGATATTAAATGGCATGTGGCCGTTCAACAAATGAATTTTAATTACGCAGGATTTAAACTGACATCGTTTAACGGCTACGATCCTTATACAGCTCATTTTACAAATACCGTATCGGAGAAAACAGAGGTGATTACGCTCGTTTCTAGTTGGAAAGATGGCGGAAAGATTTTTAAAGGAGCAGGAGGAAGTGGAGGACACCAACCGTTTCTGTATGGCATTCGGAGTCTTTCCATAAAAAGAAACGGAAGCAGGTTACTGATTTCGACAACGCTCAACCAAGGAAGTGCTTTTCGCTTAAATTTTGCGCCAAAGAATCGAGCCATTTATGTCAAGGTGAAAGAAGTAAAGGAAAAGAAAAATGACAAACCCTAAAAGAAAAGGCACGCTACTATTTCAGTTTCTGGCGTTACTTGCCATTGCCAGTTTCCTTATTATCGCACTACTCAAAATTCATGCCCACAACACTCTTGAATATCGCCTTCTGGAAGATGGGTATCGAATGGATATATTGCTAGAGATGGCGAGTCAGACAGTGCGGCAAAAGCTGTCTTTTAATGGGGACGAGATGATTTTTCCGGATATTATTCAATTTTCTAGTGGCACGGTGAGCGTAGAGTGGAATGAGAAAGCACATCAATTTACCCTAAAGGCGCACCTTCCAAATGGTCATTCGAAGGAAGATACACTATATATTCAGTTTGTAAAATAGGCTAAACACTACATAGCGACTTCTTTTTGTTTTTTTCATTTTCAAGATATGGTATACTTTTCAATGAGAAAATGAAAAGATGGTGAAATAATGACACAAACAATCGGAGAAATTTTAAAAAGTGCAAGGCAATTAAAAGGCTACACTCTTGATGACTTGCAACAAATTACAAAAATTCAAAAACGTTATTTAATCGCAATTGAAGATAATGACTTCGACTTGATGCCAGGTGCGTTTTATACACGCGCGTTCATCAAACAAATTGCTGACACAGTTGGATTAGATGGAGTGGCTTTATTAGAAGAGCATGCGTCTGAAATTCCACAAGCTGTTGTGAAGACAACTCCGCAGGCAACTTATACGACTTCTTCAAGTAATCGTACACGTTTAAATAAGAATAAGAGTAAATGGTCTTCAGTATCAGCAACTTTAAAAAATTACTTCCCAACAATCTTATTGGGAATGTTCATCGTAGCGATTATTTTTGCAATCGGACAAGCCGTGTTTAGCAACCGTGCACAACGCAATAATCCTGTAACGACTCAAGCTACAACACAAACAGCTGTTGCAGCAGAAACGACTGTTGCTACAACGACAACTGCAGCTCCAGAAGTGACAAGCGTTACTTATTCATATGCGAACGGAAATGCATTGTACTATATTGCGAATGTAAGTAAATTCCCATTAGATGTGAAAGTACTTAATGAAGCAAGAAATGCTTTATGGGCACAAATTTCAGCGGATGGTAAAGTGGTGGCAGACGGAGTTCCCGCTACAAATCAAACAGTGACTGGTTCAATTCCAGAAGGAACAACAACGATTCGTATGGACTTTGGATATACTCCATTAGGTACGATTACAGTTGGTGGTGTTGAACTAACAATTCCTGAAGGTTCAACAGCAACACGTATTTATATCACGATTCAATAGGAGAATTGCGATGAATTTACCAAATAAATTAACCGTATTGCGAATTTTCATGATTCCGGTGTTTATCATCCTCATGTGTTTGCCAAGTGAAGCGCTCGGTGTGATGAGTCTTGTAGGCTCTCAAATCAGTGTAGTTCACTTTTTGGCGATGATTATTTTCGCAGTAGCTAGTTTTACAGATTATCTTGATGGATATTTAGCACGCAAATACAAATTAGTGACAAACTTTGGGAAGTTCGCTGATCCTTTAGCAGATAAAATGCTAGTGATGACCGCATTCATTATGCTCGTGTCATTTAACTTAGCTCCTGCTTGGGTTGTGAGTATCATTGTTTGTCGTGAATTAGCAGTAACAGGACTTAGACTATTACTGGTGACAGATGGCGAAGTCATGGCAGCTGCTTGGCCCGGGAAAGTAAAAACCGCTACTCAAATGTTGGCAATTATTTTCCTATTAACAGATGATTTGTTCTTTAAGGCCATTGGAATTCCAATCGGACAAATCTTACTTTATAGTTGTTTAGTATTTACAATCTATTCAGGTTTGGATTATTTTGTAAAGAATCGACATGTATTTGCGGATTCATTTACTAAAACAGAATAACAAACGAAGCCTGAAACAGTTGTTTTGGGCTTTTATTTTTACAATAGAGTGTTAAGGAAGGCGAAATTATGAATGCAGAAATCATTGCAGTTGGTACAGAGTTACTAATGGGGCAAATTGTGAACACGAATAGTGCATACCTAGCTCAAGAATTAGCTAAAAACTCGATTCCAACTTACTATCAACAAGTGGTTGGTGATAATGAAGAAAGAATGTATGAAGCGATTGAATTAGCCGCTTCAAGAAGTGAATTGATTATTTTATCTGGAGGTCTTGGACCAACAACAGATGATATCACTAAACAAGTATTGGCGCGATTTTTAAATGTGCCACTTGTTGAAGATGAGGCAGCTCTTCAGAAAGTGATTGATTTTCATGTGCGTTCTCATCGCGACATGAGTGAAAATAATCGTAGACAGGCACTAGCTTTTGAGGGCGGGACTGTTTTTAAAAATCATAATGGACTTGCAGTTGGTTGTGGTTTTGAAAAAGATGGCCGTCAATTCATTGTTCTACCTGGACCACCAAATGAATTAAAAATGATGATGCAAAAAGAAGTGTTGCCTTTCTTACGTAAGAAAGTGGGCAAAGTGGATTTATTCGAATCTCGTTACTTACGTTTCTTTGGAATTGGGGAATCACGATTAGTGACCATCCTAGAAGATTTAATCGAGGGACAAACAAATCCAACGATTGCACCATATGCCGGTAAATTCGAAGTAATGCTTCGCTTAACCGCTAACGGGAAAACAGAAGAAGAGTGCACAGAACTTCTTGACGGAATGGAACTTCTAATTCAATCGCAAGTAGGAGAATTCTTCTATGGATATGGAGACCACAATACATTACAAGAAGTGACTGTTGAGTTATTAAAAGAATCAGGACTCACAATTGCCTCTGCTGAAAGTTTAACAGGAGGACTGTTTGCAGCAAGTGTCGTGGCGTTCGAAGGAAGCTCCGCCTATTTCCAAGGAGGAACAGTCGCTTATCAAAGAGAGGCTAAAGAAACGCAACTAGGAATCGACAGCACTTTGCTCGATCAATTTGGAATGGTCAGTGCAGAATGTGCTAAAGCGATGGCCGAACAAGCAAGACTCCATTATCAAAGCGATTTGGGAATTTCATTTACAGGAGTCGCTGGACCAAGTGAAATGGAAGGAAAAGAAGTCGGAACGATTTTCGTGGCATTAGCGTCTCAAACAGACGTCGAAGTTCTTGAGTTGCATCTTGCACGTACTCGTAACGACAACCGTGAATTCGCGGTCCAATATGGTTGGAATTTACTTAGAAAATATTTATTAAAACAAGTTCGAACAAAATAAGAACAAATGTTCGCATATTGCTTGCGCATGGAATAGAACATAGTGTACAATATGTTTGACTTAAAATTCGTGGAGGAATTAAAACATGGCAGAAAATGAAAATCGTCAAAGAGCATTGGAAGATGCGCTAAAGAAAATTGAAAAGAGCTACGGTAAAGGTGCCGTAATGAAATTAGGAGAAAAAGTAGATACACAAATTCAAACAGTATCTTCAGGTTCTCTTGCGTTAGATATCGCATTAGGTGTAGGTGGATTCCCACGTGGACGTATCATCGAAGTATACGGACCAGAATCTTCAGGTAAAACAACTGTTGCACTTCATGCGGTTGCGGAAGTTCAAAAACGTGGTGGAGTGGCAGCGTTCATCGATGCTGAGCACGCTCTAGATCCAGAATACGCAAAAGCTTTAGGCGTAAACATTGATGAATTATTATTATCTCAACCAGATACAGGAGAACAAGGATTAGGAATTGCAGATGCTTTAGTATCATCAGGAGCCGTTGACATCGTGATCGTCGACTCAGTAGCTGCGTTAGTTCCACGTGCCGAAATCGATGGCGACATGGGGCAATCACACGTAGGGCTTCAAGCTCGTTTAATGTCTCAAGCATTACGTAAATTATCAGGTTCTATTAATAAAACAAAAACAATCGCAATCTTTATCAACCAAATTCGTGAAAAAGTGGGCGTTATGTTCGGAAACCCTGAAACAACACCTGGTGGACGTGCGTTGAAATTCTATGCGACTGTTCGTTTAGAAGTACGTCGTGCAGACCAAATCAAACAAGGTACTGAAATTTTAGGGAACCAAACTAAAATCAAAGTTGTTAAAAATAAAGTGGCTCCACCATTTAAAACAGCTGTTGTGGATATCATGTATGGAGAAGGGATTTCTCAACTTGGGGAATTACTCGACATGGCAGCAGACCTCGACTTCGTGAAGAAGAGTGGTGCATGGTACGCTTATAACGACGAGAAGATTGGTCAAGGTCGTGAAAATGCAAAAGCATTCTTGGCAGACCATCCAGAAGTCGTTAGTGACTTGAACCAAAAAGTTCGTGCTCACTATGGCATTGGGGTTTCTACTCCAGTCGAAGTGGAAGAAGAGGGCCAAACAAGTTTATTAGACTAATCATTAGGAAGAATCGAGCTAAATGGCTCGGTTCTTTTTTCATGTAAAGTTTAGCAACTGCTTAAGGTTTCATAAGAATGCTAGCATTTTACATTAAAATAATGTACTCTTATTGTTGGTATAATTTAAGAAAGAGGATTTTTCAATTTATGTTTAAAAGAAAGCCTTATGTAGGCCTGAGTGATAAAATTCGAAATCAGAAAAATTCGCAACAAATTCTCTTGGAAAGTTCATCTTGGTTAACGATCGGGAATATCGTCTCAAGATTACTTGGAGCTCTCTATATCATTCCTTGGGGAATGTGGATGGGTGCTGACAGGGATAATGCGAACTACTTATATTTTATCGCCTATAATATTTATGCTTTAGTATTACAAATATCAACGGCAGGAATTCCGGTTGCAATTTCTAAAATCGTAGCGGACAATCATGCAAGAAGAGACTATAAGACAAGTTGGAGATTGTTTAAAGGAACGATGCTCTTTATGACATTCTTAGGATTCGTCTTTGCGGCGGGAATGTATTTTGCAGCGCCACTTTTTGCAAAAGGAGCTACTCCTGAAGAAGTTGCGGATAGTATTATGGTCATCCGTTCGCTAACGCCTGCGGTACTCATTATTCCGCCGCTTAGCTTAATGCGTGGATACTATCAAGGATACAATGAAATGGCTGCTTCTGCGAAATCTCAATTATGGGAGCAAGTCGTCCGTATCTTGTACATGTTAGGATTAACGTATTTTGTCATGCGTGTCATCCACGGCGGATTCGTCGTTGCTGTAGCGCATTCTACATTTGCGGCCTTTGTCGGTGCGGTCATCGCGTTCTTATACTTAGCATATAAGATGTTCCGTGACCATAAAGGGATGATGGAATTAATGGAAGAAGGGCGCCCTGAACGTCCATTAAGTTTCTGGAAAATTATTTTTGAAGTGATGCGTGAAGCTTTACCTTTCGTGTTAGTAACTTCAAGTATTCAAATCATCAGCTTGATTGACCAAGAAACATTCCAACGTCTCGTTCCAATCTTTACGAACTTCTCGTTTGAAGAAGGGAAAGAACTGATTACTTTATTTGGATTTAATGCGAATAAAGTGATTATGATTGTCATTTCGCTAGCGATGAGTATCTCAACAGCGGCATTGCCACTGCTAGCAGCTCATTATTCAGTGAATGACCGTGAAGAAGTGAAACGTGTCATTGCAAACAACCTTGGATTATTTGCATACATCATGATTCCAGCTTCTGTAGGGATGGCGATTGTATCAGAACCGATTTATAACGTGTTCTATTCACCAGACCCAA
Source organism: Granulicatella sp. 20925_1_28 (assembly GCF_041433575.1). NCBI lineage: Bacteria > Bacillati > Bacillota > Bacilli > Lactobacillales > Carnobacteriaceae > Granulicatella > Granulicatella sp. 20925_1_28. The sequence goes on along the minus strand of NZ_JAPWBS010000005.1, from coordinate 59,284 downwards.
CAGGAACATATCTATTAATGGTTTCATGTATCATGTGTGTATTCTTGGGATTATTCGTAACGTTCACGTATATCTTGCAGTCGATGGAACAACATATCATTGCGATTAAAGCATTAGGATTTACAGTGCTTATTAAATTATTATGGCAACCAATGATGATTTACTTCCTTGGTGGAGCAGGTCCGTTAATTGCCAGCTCAGTAGCGTACTTTGTAGCGACACTTTATATGTGCCGTCATGTTCTTCGTATTACACGATTCGATTTAAATTACGTATTGAAGAAATTCGGACAAGTACTTCTTGCTTCTCTTGCGATGGCGATAACTTCAGCACTCACTTTATACGCGATTAAACATGTAATGCCAATCGGTGGTAAAGTTCGTGCGTTAATTGCAGTTGCTGCTGTAGGTTTTGTCGGAGTTGTGACTTATGGACTAATTACCTTGAAGAATCGATTAGCTGATGAAATGCTTGGCGCTCGCGTCGGTGGCATTCGTCGTAAATTGAGGATGAAATAATGAGATTAGATAAATGTTTAGCAGATTGTGGCCTTGGAACTCGTTCCGAGGTCAAATCTTTATTAAAGGCCAAAAGAATTACCGTCAATGGTAAAGTCGTCACCAATGGTAAAGTACAAGTGAATCCTGAAACGGATGAGATTCTGTTTGATGGCGAGACGATTCAGTACGAAGAGTTCGTCTATATCATGATGAATAAGCCTAAGGGAGTCGTTAGTGCTACAGAAGATAATCTTCATAAAACGGTACTCGATTTAATCGATCCGCTTTATTTTAAAAAGGGAGTCTTCCCAGTAGGACGTTTGGATATCGATACGCATGGATTATTGCTCTTGACAAATGATGGAGAGTTGGCGCACCATCTTCTTTCACCGAAGAAACACGTCACAAAAATCTATCAAGCAAGAATCGAAGGCGTGATGACAGAGGGAGATGCCGTTGCTTTTGAGAAGGGCATTGTGTTGTCGGATGGAACGGAGTGTATGCCGGCGCGTCTGGATATTCTGTCAACGACGCAGGATGAGTCGATTGTTCAGATTCATTTGAAAGAAGGGAAATTCCACCAGGTGAAACGAATGGTCAAAGCCTGCGGAAAAACCGTGGTCGACCTGCAGCGACTCACGATGGGACCACTCAAGTTGGATGAGAGCCTCGCGTTAGGAGAGAGCAGACCGTTAACCGAAGAAGAATTAGAATCATTAATGATTCATGAATAACGAAAGCTTAGGAGAAATCCTAGGCTTTTATTTGTTATAGAAAGGGTTTAACCGCTTTTCATCCTTTTGTAAAAATGGTAAGATATGACTATTGAATCTACTTGATAGAGATTGGAGCGATTGGATGACAATTGATTGGAAAAAAGAAGTAGAACTTCGTAAAGAAGATCTATTAAAAGATTTATTCACATTATTACGTATCGACAGTGTGCGTGATGATTCTAAAGCAACAGAGGATGCACCAGTAGGACCTGGACCTAAAGAAGCGCTAGAAGCGTTCTTAGCAATCGGTGAACGCGATGGTTTCACAACAAAACAAGTTGGAAACTTAGCAGGTCACATCGAGTTTGCACCAAATCCAGACTACAAAGAAACTCTTGGTGTATTAGGTCACGTGGACGTTGTTCCAGTGGGTACTGGATGGGATACAGATCCATTCGAACCACAAATTATTAATGATCGTATTTATGCGCGTGGGTCAAGCGATGACAAAGGACCAAGTATGGCAGCATATTACGCATTAAAAATCATCAAAGAATTAGGATTACCAGTTTCAAGACGTGTTCGTTTCATTATCGGAACAGACGAAGAATCAGGTTGGAAATGTATGGACCGTTACTTCCAAACTGAAGAAATGCCAGACTTTGGTTTCTCACCAGACGCAACATTCCCAATTATCAATGGTGAAAAAGGAATTCTTTCATTACACTATGATATTCCTGGGGGAGCTGCTGAAGGCGACTACCAATTATTAAGCTTCGACGCAGGTTTACGTGAAAACATGGTTCCTCAAGATGCTCATGCGGAAATCGTTGTTCCAAATGCAGATGAAGTGGTTGACCGTTTCTTGGCATATGTTGCTGCAAATCCTGTTGAAGGTAGTGCTCAAGTGTTAGACGGCAAAGTTATCCTAGATGTTGTTGGTAAATCAGCACACGGATCGACTCCACATAAAGGAATCAATGCCGGAACACACTTAGCTAAATTCTTAAACCAATTCAACTTCAAAGGCAACGCGAAGAAATACTTAGCATTTGCTGCTGAAGTATTACATGAAGACACTGATGGTAAAAACTTGAAAGTGGACTACAACCATGAAGTGATGGGACCATTAACAGCGAATGCCGGAATCTTCACTTACACTCCAGAATTAGGTGGGGTAGCCGTAGTAAACTTCCGTTATCCATTAGGCGTTACTGCAGAAGGTCTTGAAATTAAGACAGAAGTTGTGGCTTCAGGTTATGGCTTCACAGTAGCTCACGGTAAAGCACAAGTGCCTCACTATGTATCTCCAGAAGATAAATTAGTATCAACATTATTAGACGTATATCACCGTCAAACAGGATTACCTGCACATGAACAATCAATCGGTGGTGGAACATACGGACGTATCTTTGAACGTGGTGTAGCGTATGGTGCGCTATTCCCAGACTCAATCGATACAATGCACCAAGCAAATGAATTCTTCGCGTTAGAAGATTTATTCCGCTCAGCTGCAATTTACGCAGAAGCGATTTACGAATTAATTAAATAAGCGTAAGTGATTAGGAGAACGGATTTCCGTTCTCCTTTTTCTTTTTTAGAGCGTTATCAATATGAATGTTTTTACAAAGAAAATAAAATCGGATAAGATTAGTATGAATTTAAAGAAGGATGAACACTATTTCTGAATACATATTTTCTTCAGATAACTGTCAAAAAAATATAACCCACTTGACTTTGGGTTCTTTGGAGGAGGATAGAAATGATTAAATATTTAAGAAAAGAGATGTTGGGGATTATATTAAATATAGCAGGGTTATTTACTGTGTCGGGGCTACAAGTATATGCTGCTTTACGTATGACGAAGGTTGCTGAATATATTATCCAACAAAATGTAAGCGCATTTATGAGTGAAGTATTCATTATTTTGGGATTATGGATTATTAGTTTAATCATTTCATACTATCAGACAGTCTATCAAGAAATAGTTATTCAAAACATATGTAATTATATGCGTAGTGATATGTCATATGCTTCATGGAATATAAAAGCTAATTATATTGATAATCAAGAACAAAAGGAAATTGAGTCCTTTCTTCAAAACGATGTAAATATGATTGAAAATAAAGTGCTAAGAAGTATTTTTGGTATGATACGATTTATGTTGCGTGCCATTTTATCTTTAATTGCTTTATTTTACATCCATTACTTGTTATTCGTAGTTGGTCTGATTTTGTCGATTATATTATATTTTATTCCTTTGCTGACAAAGAAAATGGTGTCCAATGCGGGAAATCAAGTTTCTGAGGCGAATAAAAGTTACTTGAATAAAATTAATAACATGATGAAAGGGATTGATGTTCTAAAAGAATTTGGAGGATTAAATTTTTATCAGGATACATTTAGTCAAGAGTTATTGAAAATTAAGAATAGTCGAGTGCTACTTGCTAAAGAAACGAGCAAGGTCACATTTATTATTTTTCTACTAAATGTAATTAGTCAATTAGCTGTCATTTTTGTAACAGGTTTATTGATACTCAATAAGTTGATTTTAGTGGGTGCAATCCTGTCTACAACCGATTTAGCAATGAAGTTATTTGATTCAATTTCTGCGATTAATCAATATATGACTATTATCCATTCCTCAGTTCAACTGTTAGATAAAATTGATAAATTGGAAGCAAGTAATGATAAAACTGTTGAAAAACCTGTTTTATTATCGTGGAATAGTGTATCTATTTCAGATTTAGAATTCGGGTATACAACAGATCGCATGTTATTTAGCAACGTTAACTTACAGTTAGATAAAGGAAAATGGTACGTACTGAGCGGGGCTTCCGGTACAGGAAAGTCCACACTATTCAAGCTGTTATTACAACAACTAGAGCCCCAAAAAGGTGTCATTTTGATTGATGGTATTAATATGACGCAATACAACACAGACAAATTATTTAGTTATTTAAGGCAACAGGGATATATGTTCGACACAAGTATCAAGGAAAATATTTTACTAGGAAAAAATGAGTCTGATAATTTTAAGGAGATTATTAAACAGTTAGATATTGACTTAACTAAATCTATAGCTGATTTATCAGGTGGAGAAAAGCAAAAAGTTGCGATTGCTAGGTTGCTGGTAAATCCCAATCCGATTATTTTATTAGATGAAAGTTTTTCAAGTATCGATATTGCCAGCTCAAAAATGATTTTAGACAATTTGTCTAAATTAGAAAATACAACGGTTATTATGATAACTCATCGTACGCAAGAACTAGAAGATATAGAGTATGAGACAATAGATATACTTAACTCAAATAAGTAATAATAATCTTTTGAAAAATACCAATTTTGATAATGTATTTAAAGGACGATAAAAAATGGCTCTTTGTCAAATAGTGTTGATGAAGAATTTTAGTGAAGGAATTAAGCGGCGTCAGATTGCTTAATTCCTTTTTTAGTTGTTCGAGCAAATAGTTTAGACATTAGTAGAATTCTATTTCTAAAATGAGTGAAACTAGTGTAGCCATAAGCGTTTCTTTTAAGTACTTTAATCTTGTTGTTAATCCCTTCAATAGGTCCATTTGAAAGAGTTGGATACTCACAAGTATTTTATAAATACGGTAAAAACTTCATAAATATTTGTAGAACACGATTTAATCCATCTGACAGATGTCTCGTTTGTACACTCATCAATTCTTCTTTGAAATCATTGAAATTTCGCTCCTTAAAAGCTTCTCTTAATTGATGTACTGTTTCATATCCTGGTTTAAGTGAAGGTACTTCTTGTACAGCATAAATGATTCCCCTAGACAGCGTAAACGATTCCGTAAAAATATATATTGACAAAATTATCGGAGTTGTTTAAAATTTAATTGAAAGTTAATCATTTTTTAATGTTTTTTTGCGAAAAACGTAACTTGCATTATTGAATTTAAATTTTCTAAATTAGAGAGGCTGGAATTAGAATGTTTCGATACTTAAGATTCATACTAGTAGGTAATAAGCGAATATTTATATGTGCTGTGTTATTTTTAGCTTTACTATCTCTTGATGGAATTGGTGCGCCGTATTTTTTAGGGAAATTTACAGATTATATGAACAAAAGTGATTTTAATAGCAGTATACATACAGTATTTTTATGGCTGATTTTTTTACTGTTAATTGTTTTATCACAATTTCTATTTAGTTTCTTTAAAGGAAAGTTTATTCAAAATGTAAATTATCAGTTAAAAAATATACATGCAGTAAATTCTGTTAGAAAAGAGAATTTACAGCAATCACCAAGTTCTTACATAACTAGTATTACTAGTGAAGTCCAGCAAATTGAACAAAAATTTATCAATAATGTATTTACTATGATTTTGTGTACACTTCAAGGTGTTGTTACATTTGTATTTTTGATGAATATCAATATGTTAGTGGGTTTACTTTTTGTTAGTTTGGGAGCTATACCTGCTCTAATTCCTAAGTTAACTAAAAAATGGTTAAAGAAAGGAACTATACGTTGGCAAGAAGCCAATGATCAATATATAGGATTTTTAACAGATTTTTTAGAGGCACGCCCGTTGATGAAAAGATTTGGTGTGGTAAATAATGTACTAAAAAAGCTGAATGAGAAGTTAGGAGTATCTGAAAAAAATTATTTTAAGATGGATTTTAATCAGAATATCGCTAATACCGTTATTAGTTTATTATATGTGTGCTCATTATTGATAGCATTAATGCTGGGAATAAGTTCTGTTCAAAATGGATATATGACAGTAGGGAGTTTGCTTACTATTTATATGGCAGCTGATAGGGTTGTATCTCCATTAATAACTGTTGCTTCTACATATAATGTGATTCAATCAATTGATCCAGTATTGAATAAAGTGCTAACTCTTAATAGTAAAGCCGAAGAATATGAGCAACTGCTAGAGTTACCAACAAATACAGAAGTTATCTTAGAATTTAAACAAGCTACAGTAGGATATCAAGATAATGAATTGATTAAAAATATTGATTTTTCACTTGGAAGTTGTGATAAGATATTATTCAAAGCACCTTCAGGTTCAGGAAAGAGTACTTTTTTAAAAACTATTTTAGGGGAAACGAAGGTATTATCTGGTACTATCAATTATGGGCAAGAACAAGGAATTGAACTTTTTTCTGTTGTTTCTCAAAACCCATTTCTCTTTGACGAAACATTGCTGTTTAATCTGACGTTTGATAGTCCAATCGATGAAAGAAGAGTCATTGAAGTTTTAAGAAGAGTAGGAATGAAACATTTAGCAACAAAAGAGATGTTACATACTAAAATGGATAAACAATTACATTCTCTGTCTGGTGGAGAATTAAAACGGTTAGAGTTAGCAAGAGCATTATTATTTGAAAAACCATGCTTACTTGTTGACGAAGCTTTATCAGGGCTGGATGATGAGAGTTCAAAAATTTTGAATGATTTGATAAAAACTTATTCTGGAGCAGTTATTGATATAGAACATCACATTTCAGAGGAAATGATGGTTGGATATGATAAAATCATTACTATCAAGGACAATCATCTAGTTATAAATAATATGTTAGTAGAGTAATTAATAGTTAAATAGTGTAATTAGATAATTTTTGTGATTGGAAGAACTGATTTTATTGCATACAAAAAATCCTGATGGTGATCAAATGGTTCTATAATTTATAGGGTTGGTGGATTTTCTCCATCAACCCTATAAATTATAGAACCCATATATCTTGTCTATCTAAATAAAAAATACTTTTTCTAGATAAAAACTAAGCAGGTATAAAAAATCGGGCATTTATCCAAAAAAAGAATGTATTTCGGGGACTTCAATCGTTTTAGTTATTGATTTTTTCACAAATATCCTATACTGAAGTTAATAATGAATATGAATGATAGTTGAGAGTATAAGAATAACTCATAAATTTGATTAGAATCTTGTAGGTAGGGAAGTGAAATGATGGATTATATGAAGAAAATTTTGAAGTGGTTACCACGTAAATACTTAGTATTAATTGCCATTGGTATGTCTTTAACGGCTTTAGACGGTATTATTATTCCTTCCTTTATCTCAGGTTTAATAGATGTTTCATCCACTCAAAAAGTTGAGGATTTAGTAAAAATTTCAATCATAGGTATTCTTAGTTATTCACTTATTCGACTTGGATTATTTATATGGGAAGATTCTCAACAAAGGATGATAAAACAATTAACATTAACGCTTAAAGAAAAAATCATTACAGCATTCTTTTACGGAAAGTTTAACCAACAAGAAGTAGAGTCAATAGTGCTTAGTGAATTAAAACTATTAGAAGAACAGGGAATCAAGTCTATCATGGGATTTTTCTATTGCCTCGTATTTGCGCTGGTTACCTTGTTGTATGTATCTGCTATAGATTTACAGTTAGCAGCACTCTTTATTACGTTATCGTTCTTACCGATATTAGTTCCAAAATTATTTGCTAAATCTATTCGAAAGCACTCAAAGAGATGGGCTGAAGTGAACCAATTAAGTATCTTGCAACAACAAGAATATTTGAAAAGTAAGTCGATCATTAAAAACTTTTTTGTAGAAAAAATCTTCTTGAATAAGTTGATGGGAACATTGAATCAAACAGAAGAAGCCTATTTTCAAATGAATCATGTTCGATTTGCATCGAAGTTATTAGCAAACTTACTTTCAGGATTAAGTTCATTTGTGCCGTTAGCTATTGGGGTATATTTAGTTATTATTGGTGAGACTAAATTAGCCACCGTTATTGCAATTTATTTAGCTAGCGATCGTATTGTTACACCTTTACTCAATGCAATCGATTATTATCAAAGATTTAATTCAATTATTCCTGTAATTGAAAGAGTAGAAAAGTATACAGAGTTTGAATGTGATAATTCTGAAAGTCAATCTAGTATTCGTACAGTATTTCCGATTGAGTTACAGCAGTGTAATGTTCAAATTGAAAAAATGACTATATTAGACAAAATTGATTTAGAAATTAATGAGAATGATAGAGTACTGATTATGGGACCATCAGGCTCTGGAAAATCTACACTCTTGGAATTAATATACGGACTCTATGTATCTAAAGATGGAGTTCAAAAGTATAATGGAATTCAGAGACAATTAGTTTCAGGAGATGATTTAAAGAAACACATTGGATTCTTTACTCAGGAATCAAGGATATTCTATGAGTCGCTGAAATTTAATATTTCTCTAGGAGAAGAGTATTCTGATAGTGAAGTTACGTCTGTTCTTCAAAAAGTAGGGCTAGGTTACTTAGTCGATAGAATAGGGCTACATAACGCAGAAGTAAATCTTGATGAATCACTTTCCGGAGGAGAAAAAGCTAGAATCTGTCTAGCACGTCTATTACTTAGAAAATACCAATTGCTGTTACTGGATGAGTTTTCTTCTGCTATTGATGAAGATACAACGATGATGATTAGGAAGCTTCTCATTAATGATAACATTCCATTTGTAGAGATAGCACATAGGGTGCCAAAAGATATTGACTTATACAATAAGCGTTACACTTTGGAGTCTGGTCGATTAATACACTAATCATTTATAAAAAAATCCCTTTGAAACCTTGAAGTTTTTGCTAAATCGCTATAAAACATGCTATACTACTAATGATATTATGTGTGAAAACTGTAAATATATATATTTGGAGGCTATAGCATGGGATTTGTAATCTTTCTATTGCTAATTGTGGTACTTGGTGCCGCAGGTTATGCAACAGCAATATTCATGACAAAGAAACAAACTAAAGTAATTGAAGAATTATCAGAGAAAAAGGATAAGTTAATGGCAGTGCCGATTGCGGACACGTTCTATACTTTGAAAAACTTGAATTTAACAGGACAAACAAAGAGAACGTATGAAACATGGCAAGCTACATGGCAAACAATCACACGATTCCGATTCCCTGAAATCGAAGCTGCATTAGTCAGTGCAGAACAATATATCCAAAAATTAAACTTCATCAAAGGAAATCAAGTAACACAACAAGCTGAAAACTTGATTGAAGAAACAAAAGCTGAAGTTGATAAAATTTACTCAGCATTACAAAAATTATTGGATAGTGAAAAACAAAACCGCGCGGAGCTAGACTTATTACAAGAACGCTATGCTTCAATGCGCAAAGACTTATTAGCACATAGTTTCTCATTCGGCGAAGCGCTAGAAACGTTAGAAAAACGTTTAGCTTATTTAGAATTAGACTTCGCGAAATTTAATACATTAACAAACGAAGGCGACCACTTAGAAGCTAAAGAAGTACTTGGACGTATCGAAAACGAAATGAAAGAATTTGAGTCAATCGTTGAACAAGTTCCTCAATTATTAAAAGAAATCGAAACTGAGTACAATGAACAAGTAGAAGACTTGAAACAAGGATATGCTCGCATGGTCGAAGAGCATTACCAATTCTCTAAAATTTCAATTCCTGATGAAATTGAAAAGATTGAAAAAACAATCGAAGTGGCACGCGGACATATCGCTGCTACAGAATTAGAAGAAGCTCGTCAACAATTAGATAAAGTGGCTCGTGAAATCGACCAACTTTATGATGTGATGGAAGCTGAAATCGAAGCTCGTGAATTTGTATACCGCAACAAAGCGCAAGTTGAAAAACGCTTGAACCAAGTATTACAAAGCAATCGCTATGTGAATATCGAGGTTGACCGTGTATCTCAAAACTATATCTTGTCAAATAACGAATTCGTTCGTGTACAAGAATTTGCGGAACAATTAGAAAAAGAACAAGAAGCAGTCCAATACTACAGCAAGGCGATGGAAAATCATCAAGTGCCTTACTCAGTAGTCAAAGAACACTACGAACTCGTTCTTGATAAATTAAACAGTATTGATGAAGATCAAACTGATTTAGTCAACACATTATCTGATTTACGTAGCCAAGAAAAAGCGATTCGCGACGGATTAGATGTCTTCGAATTAGACTTACGTAATATGAAACGTACGATTGAGAAGTACCACTTACCAGGTCTTCCAAAAGAGTACTTAGAATTATTCTTTGCAACAAGTAACCGTATTGAACAATTATGGCAAAAGATGAACCGTGTGAAATTAGATATGACTGAAATTAACGCGGCAAACAACGTGATTGAAGAAGATGTTGAAAAATTAGATATCTTCACAGAACAAATTGTTGATAATGCACAATTAACGGAGTATATGATTCAACATGCGAACCGTTACCGTTTATCACATCCTGAAATCGAAACAGCGATTGGTCGTGCGCTTGACCTATTCAACCACACATTCAAATACGATGAATCATTACAAATTATTGAGTCAGCGTTAGAACAAGTGGAACCAGGTGCTGGTAACCGTGTCCGTCAAAACTATCAATCAGAAAAGAATAATAGCTTATTCTTCTAATAGATAAATGATTTAGCCACGTGGGTGAAAACCCACGTGGCTTTTTTGTTTTCTTTTGAATCATCGTATCATAATCAAGTTTTATGTGTGGAAAATCTATGTTTTTACGATTCTTCCAGAAGTATACTAAAGATACAAATGAAGGAGGGATTTTATGGATTTTGTATTATGGGGAAGCGTATTTTTAGCGGGCTTATTCTCGTTTTTTTCTCCGTGCGTGCTACCGCTGTTTCCAGTCTATTTTGGTGTTTTAATGAGTGAACAGGACGGACCTCACCTGAAGATTGGTAAATTAGAGATCTATTGGAAGCCAATGATTCGTACAGTCATCTTTATCGCTGGAATTTCAACAGTCTTTTTCTTCTTAGGATTTGCGGCAACTGCATTAGGAAGTCTGATTTACAATCCTTGGTTTAATATCACACTGGGAGTCGTGATTGTGCTATTGGGATTGCACCAAATGGAACTGTTCCATTTACTATTTTTACAAAAACAAAAAACAGTTCAGTTTGAAATCAAAGATAAAAAATCGCTATGGAGTAGTTACTTATTAGGACTCAGCTTCAGCTTCGGATGGACACCTTGTGTGGGACCAGTACTAAGTGCGGTCCTAACGCTTATCTCCACGCAACAAGCCAGTATCACTTATGGTATTTTCTTACTTTGCTTATATATATTAGGATTGGCCATTCCGTTTTTAATCTTATCAGCTGCTTCAACCGTAGCGTTTAAATGGTTTAACCTTGCAAAAAAACGATTATTATTACTTAAAAAAATCGGAGGACTCGTGATTGTTTTGATGGGAGCATCGATTATCCTTTCTCAACTGTCACAAGTTTTCCATTAAAAATTAGGAGGAATAAAGATGAAAACAAAATTGATGATTGCATTATTTAGTACATTGCTTTTAGGAGCTTGTCAAAATTCACAAATGGGCATGGATACTAAAGACATGAAAGAAACCACTGAAATGATGAGCACGATGAGTGGTGAAAAAATGGATAAAATGGATAACATGAGTTCAAAAGATGAGAAGATGGACAATAAGATGGGAGAAATGGACGATATGACACAGTCTACCTTTACAACATTAGAGGGGAAAGAAGTTTCATTAGCAGATTATAAAGGGAAAAAAGTATATTTGAAGTTTTGGGCTTCATGGTGTCCAATTTGTCTATCTGGACTAGCGGACATCACACAACTTTCTGAAATGCCACCAAAAGATTCAGTGATCCTAACTGTCATTGCACCTGGTGTGAATCGCGAGAAATCTTTAGAGGACTTCAAAAAATGGTTTGACGGGGTAGACTACCATTCATTACCAGTACTCGTAGATAAAGACGGTCAATTCTTGAAGAAACTTGGAGTTGTTGGCTATCCAACGTCAGCATTTATCGATGCTAATGGAAAAGTTGTCAGAGTTCAACCCGGTCACGTTTCTAATGACGATATCGTAAAAACGCTAGAAAGCCTATAAGAAAGGAGAGTTTTCTATGGATAAAAAATTAGTGGTGACACTCTTTGCCGTAGTCATCATTCTTTTAGGAGTGCTTTATTTTGCCAAAGGAGGTACCCTTGCAAAGGATTCAAAAGCTGATGAAATCTCAAACAAGGTAACAAAATTAATGGAAACAGATAGCACTACTAGTGAAATGAAAAAGGAAGGTGAACATATGAAGGAGATATATTTAGCAGGCGGATGTTTTTGGGGATTAGAAGAATACTTTTCTAGAATTAATGGTGTTATTGATGTTGTGAGTGGATACGCGAATGGAAAGGTCGAAACGACCAATTATAAGCTCATTCATGATACAGACCATGCGGAAACGATTCATGTTACTTATGATGCTGATAAAATTTCACTTCGCGAGTTATTATTGTATTACTTTAGAGTCATTGATCCATTTTCTGTGAATAAACAAGGAAATGATACAGGAAGACAATATCGTACGGGTATTTACTATGTTGATGAGGCAGATAGCGCCATTATTCAACAAGTCATGAAGGAAAAAGAAGAATCTTTTGGTAAGAAATTAGCCGTTGAGACGGAACCTTTGAAAAATTTTGTGGTAGCAGAGGATTATCATCAAGATTACTTGAAGAAGAATCCAAATGGATATTGCCACATTGACGTTAAAAAGGCGAGTGACCCTGTAATTGATGCTAGTCTTTATCCACTACCTGACGAAGAGACTCTAAAAGCAACACTTACGAAGGAACAATACGCAGTTACTCGTGAAAATAAAACGGAAAGAGCATTCTCAAATGAATACTGGGATAATCATGAACAAGGAATTTATGTAGATGTAGTTACCGGAGAACCGCTCTTTTCTTCCAAAGATAAATTTGATTCTGGCTGCGGCTGGCCAAGTTTTTCAAAACCAATTTCTTCAGAAGTTGTGACCTATCATGAGGATAATAGTTTCAATATGAAACGTGTTGAAGTTCGAAGTAGGGTAGCCGATTCACACCTTGGACATGTTTTTGAAGATGGTCCAAAAGAAAAAGGTGGACTTCGTTTTTGTATCAATAGTGCTTCCATCAAATTCATCCCACTCAATGAGATGGAGCAAAGGGATATGGTTATTTAGTCGATTTCGTCAAATAACCACTCAGTGCTTCTCTAAGTTATTCTCCTTTAGAGAAGCACTTTTTTAGTGAAAAATGGATTTAAAACCGTTATAAATAGAAGTATAATAGAGAAAGGAGGGGAATAAGATGTATTCAATCTTAATAGTTGAAGATGAACCAATTATTCGTAGAGGGATTGCTTCTTTAATTGATTTTAAATCACTGGGCATTTCAACGGTTCAGGAAGTAGAAAATGGGGAGCAAGCACTGGAAAAAATACGAGAAGAAGCGCCGGATATTTTACTGACAGATATTAATATGCCGAAAATGGATGGCATTACTCTTGCGCAGTTGGTTAGAACAGAATATCCGCAAATGAGAATTATCTTCTTAACGGGGTATGATTATGTAGATTATTTATTATCTGCAGTGAAAATTGGAGTAGAAGATTATATTTTAAAGCCAGTAACGAAATCAGAAATCGAAGCTTTATTGGTGAAAGTGGTTGCCAAACTCAACGAAGAAAAGCGCCAACGAGAACTATTGGCATTAGCAAGTGAAGAGGACTCCTCTTCGGGAACTCAGCATTTCGAGAAGCTGATTTTAGAGCAATTATCTAATCCAAATTTAGCGCTAGGTGAACTTGCAAAGCAATTAGGATTCAGTACGAACTACCTTAGCCTTTTAATCAAAAAAGAACTTGGAACGTCCTTTCAAGAGTATGTGACTCAGCAACGGATTCAAAGAGCAAAGCGTCTCTTATTATCAACCGACATGAAGATTTATGAGGTGGCTTTAGCCGTTGGAATAGAAGATATGAACTATTTCTCTTATCGATTTAAGTCGATTGTCGGCGTTTCCCCTAAAAGCTTTAGAAGTGGGGCCAAAATATGAAAAAACAGTCCCTTGCAACAAGATTATTTGCCTATTTAAGTATCATGCTTTTTGCCATGGTCGTTTTAATTGGAAGCTTCTATTTTATAAAAAGTAGCGAAGTTTTTCATCGTGAAGTAGAAGACCATACCATTCATGAGATTGATACAAGTTCCAAATATATCGAACAGTACGTTTCGAATTTAAAATCTACTTCAAGATCTTTATCACAGTCGCAGGCGATTAAGGACTTTGCCAGTCAAACAACAGCAGAAAATGAAGCGGCAATCCATGAATGGCTTGAGACAATGTTGAAGAGTCATCCGGATTTCTTATCGATACGATTGGTCACCAAAGATGGAAGATTAATTACGACCGGAATGGAAGAGGAAATGGTGACTTCAGCGGATATGATGGCCCAAAAATGGTATCAAGATGCTCTAGAACACTCGAATGTCCCAATCATTCAGTCTATCAAGAATCAAAATAATCAAATCGTGATTTCTATTAGTCAGGAAGTGAAAAGCAACGCAGGAGAAAATCTTGGCGTTATACGCTTAGATGTGGATTACCACGAACTAGAAAAATATGTGAAAGAACTTTCTCTTGGGGAAAATGGGTATGCCTTTGTCATTCAAAAGGACGGTACACTTATTTATCATCCGGATTCGGAGGCTTTCGAGTCAGTTGATAAGCAAATGTCGGTACAAGAGATATCAAATAGTCCGATGGATTCAATGGTGTCTGATGATTTTTTTGTTCATAAAAGCCCTATTGAAAATAGCGATTGGATCTTAGTGGGTGTTAGCTCATTTAGTCGGTTTAAAGAAGACTCTGTAAAACTCCTTGGGATTGTCAGTGTTGTTGGAGTGCTTAGCTTACTTATTTGTATGTTGGGTATTTTTACATTGATACGTTATCAATTACTACCTGTAAAAAAACTAGGGCAAGTGATGAAACGAGTAGAAGAAGGCGATACGACCATTCGAGCAGAACAAAAAGGTGCTCAAGAATTCCAAGCGCTAGCAGGAACCTTTAATCAGATGCTCGAGAGAATCGAGACTTTAATGAAGGATGAAAAAGAGCAAGAAGCATTGACCCGCATCTATGAATTAAAGGCGTTAACGAGTCAAATTAATCCGCACTTCTTGTATAACACGCTGGATACCATTATTTGGATGGCAGAGTTTCAAGACCATCAAAAGGTAGTAGACATTACGAAGGCGCTCTCTAATTACTTTAGACTTTCCTTGAATGCTGGAGAAGAAATAGTGACCTTACGCCAAGAAATCGAGCATGTCCGTCAATATTTGTTTATTCAAAAGGAACGATATGGAGACAAATTGGAATATACTATTTTCGAACCTGATGATATTCCTGATATCAAGCTTCCAAAAATCGTTTTGCAGCCACTCGTAGAAAATGCAATCTATCACGGCATTAAAGAGTCAGAACGCCCTGGAAAAATTACGATTACTGTGTCTAAAAGAGATACTTTTATAGATATTTGTATTGCGGATAATGGGGTAGGAATAAAAGAAAATACAACGAGTACAAAAGAACTTGGTGGAGTTGGTATTAAGAATATCAAAGAACGATTGATGCTCTTTTTCGGAGAAGCTTTTTCGATGGAAATTGAATCTGAGCCTAATGCATATACGAAAGTGTATTTACACCTTCCATTAAAAGAAGAAGGACATGCGAATAGTTGACAAAACTAGACGCTTTTCGTATACTTCTAAAGGTAAGCAATCGGATTGAGATTTTACTTATTAGAGAGGCTTGTCTGGTGAAAATAGCCATCAAAATCGTGCTCCCGATTGAAAACTTTGTAGAAATACAAACGCCCTTCCAGCGTTATCGGAATTAGAGATGAATGAACAGCTGTTTCATTGTAAGCAAGGTGGTACCGCGGTAGGACGCCCTTGCAGCAATGGGGCAGTTTTTTTATTTACAAAAAGAAGGAGAATGAAGATGAAAAAATTATCAAGTAGCGAAATTCGTCAAATGTACCTTGATTTCTTCCAAGAAAAAGGACATAAGGTGCATCCAAGTGCGAGCTTAATTCCTGTAAACGATCCAACATTATTATGGATTAACTCAGGGGTTGCCACTCTTAAGAAATACTTCGATGGAACTGAAACGCCAGAAGTTCCACGTATTACAAATGCTCAAAAGAGTATTCGTACAAACGATATCGAAAACGTAGGGCACACAGCTCGTCACCATACATTATTCGAAATGATGGGGAACTTCTCAATCGGGGATTACTTCAAAGAAGAAGTAATTCCATGGGCATGGGAATTCTTAACAAGCGAAAAATGGTTAGGACTTGATCCAGACCGTCTATATGTAACTTACTATCCAAAAGATCCAGAAACAAAAGCATTATGGATGGATAAAGTAGGTCTTCCTGAAGATCACATCATTCCAGTAGAAGATAACTTCTGGGATATCGGTGCAGGTCCATGTGGTCCGGATACTGAGATTTTCTACGACCGTGGAGAAAAATATAATAACTTAGCAGAAGATGATCCAGAAAACTATCCTGGAGGAGAAAACGAACGTTACTTAGAAATTTGGAACTTAGTATTCTCTCAATTCAACCATATGCCAGACGGAACTTATCCACCATTACCACATAAGAACGTCGATACGGGGATGGGTCTTGAACGTGTCGTTTCTGTTATCCAAGATACACCAACAAACTTCGAAACAGACTTATTTATGCCAATTATTAAGCAATTAGAAAGCTTAAGCGCTGGTAAGAAATACAATGAATCTAAAGAAACGGATGTATCATTCAAAGTTATCGCTGACCACATTCGTGCAGTAAGCTTTGCGATTGGCGATGGCGCGCTTCCTTCAAACGAAGGTCGTGGATATATCATCCGTCGTTTAATCCGTCGTTCAGTAATGCACGGACAACGTTTAGGAATTCAAGGATCATTCTTAACTAAATTAGTTCCAACAGTGGCTCAAATTATGCACAGCTACTATCCAGAAGTAACTGAAAACATGGAATTCATTCAAAAAGTGATTGCCAACGAAGAGGATCGTTTCCAAGAAACAATCCACGATGGTTTAGCCATCTTAGAAACTATTTTTGCGGATATGAAAGAAGCAAACGAAACAACACTTTCTGGCGAAAATGCGTTTAAATTATATGATACTTACGGATTCCCATATGAATTAACATTAGAATACGCAAGCGACAATGGTTTCACAGTCGATGAAGAAGGATTCCAAGCAGAAATGCAAGCACAAAAAGACCGTGCGCGTGCTGCTCGTAATACAGAAACATCAATGAACGTACAATCTGCAGTATTACGTGATATCACTGTAGAAAGTGAATTCGTTGGATATGCTTCAACAACAGAAGAAGGCGTGTTAAAAGCGATTGTTGTGGATGATGAATTAGTTGAATCTGCACATAAAGATGCGCATGCTCAATTAGTATTCGACCGTACACCTTTCTATGCTGAAATGGGTGGACAATTAGCAGACCATGGTACAATCCAAGATGCGAATGGTACAGTTGTAGCGAATGTCTTACAAGTGAAGAAAGCTCCTAACGGACAACCATTACACACAGTTGAAGTGTTAGGCGACTTACAAGTAAACGCAACTTACACATTAGTGGTAGATCCATCTGAACGTGCGAAAATCATTAAAAACCATACAGCAACTCACTTATTACACCAAGCATTAAAAGATGTTCTAGGAACTCACGCAAACCAAGCAGGTTCTCTTGTAACACCAACTGGATTACGTTTCGACTTCAGTCACTTTGGACAAGTTACTACTGAAGAATTAGCTGAAATGGAACGTATCGTAAATGAGAAAATCTGGGCTGGTTTAGAAGTGGTTACGATTGAAACGACACTAGAAGATGCGAAGAGCCGTGGGGCAATGGCGCTCTTTGGTGAGAAATACGGCAACTTAGTTCGTATGGTGAACATTGGGGACTGGTCAATCGAACTCTGTGGTGGTATCCATGTTGGAAACACTCAAGAAATCGGATTATTCAAGATTGTTTCTGAATCTGGTATCGGTGCTGGCGTTCGTCGTATCGAGGCTGTTACAAGTAAAGAAGCCTTTGACTTATTAAGCCATCACGAAAGCTTACTAAAACAAGTAGCTGGTGAAGTAAAAGCTGTTCAATTAGATACTGTTGTAGAACGCGTTGCGACTTTAGGCCAAGAATTGAAAGAAGCAAACGGCGAAATTGCAAAACTAAAAGCTAAAATCATGAAATCTGAAGTAGCAGATGTCTTCAATAATGTTGAAGAAGTGAACGGAACTTCATTTATCACTGTAGCTCTTGAAAATAAAGAGATGGATGAATTACGTCAATTAGCAGATACATGGAGACAAAAAGGTGCCAGCGATATCTTTGTAGTCGGTACCTCCTCTGCGGATAAAGCAAATCTTTTAGTAGCCGTATCGAAAGATGCAAATGCAAAAGGATTAAAAGCAGGCGATATCATTAAGGCAATTGCTCCAGCAATCCAAGGTGGAGGCGGAGGCCGTCCTGATATGGCGCAAGCAGGTGGTAAGAACCCTGCAGGTATTCCACAAGCATTCGAATTGCTTAAAGAATATTTAGCTAAATAATGATGGAAATGATGAAACCTTCCTTAGACTCCTGAGTGAGTTTTAAGGAAGGTTTTTGTTTTATAAGCAAAGGAAAGGCTTTCTAAATATTAAGAATCGGTAAGTATCGATTGTAGTTTCACCCAAAATCCTGTAAAATAAGTATATATATAGAAATGAGGTGTCGCTATGAGTTCAATAGATGAAACAGTCCTATTTAAATTTAATGAAAAGGACGAAAAAACCGTTCAAGAAACATTAACCATCGTTTATGATGCGTTGAATGAGAAGGGATATAGTTCGATTAATCAAATCGTAGGATATTTGTTATCTGGAGACCCAGCTTATATTCCAAGACATCGTGATGCACGTAACCTAATTCGTCGCCACGAAAGAGATGAGATTTTGGAAGAACTCATTAGACATTATATCCGCTCAACAGGAAGAGATGCCTAGTATGAGATTAATGGGATTAGATGTCGGAAGTAAAACTGTGGGCGTTGCCGTTAGTGATTTAATGGGCTGGACTGCTCAAGGGGTTGAAACAATTCCGATTAATGAGAATGCTTCAGAATTCGGGTTCAAACGTGTTGTCGAGTTAGTGGAAGAGTATGGCGTTGAAAAAATTGTCATCGGTCTACCAAAGAACATGAATAATACGGAAGGACCACGTGTAGAGGCGTCCCGTCGTTATGGTGCAAGCCTAGAGAAACGACTAGAAATTCCAATCGTCTATCATGACGAAAGACTCACGACGATGCAGGCGGAACGAATGCTTGTCGAAGAGGGTAATGTTTCAAGAAAGAAACGCAAACAAGTCATTGATATGCTAGCTGCAGTCATGATTTTGCAAAACTATTTAGATTTAAATGGAAATCAATAACAAAGGAAAGAGGAAAGAAAATGACAGAACATCACGATCACGATCATGAACATGATCACTTAGAAGGCCACGAAGGTCACGAACATATTACAATCATCGACGAAGAAGGAAACGAAATTTTACACGAAGTATTATTCACTTTCGAATCAGATGATTTCAATAAATCATATGTATTATGCTATCCAGCAGGAATTCCTGAAGGAGAAGAAGTAGAATTACAAGCATTCTCATATGTTGAAGGCGAAGATGGTACTGACGGCCAATTAAACCCAATCGAAACAGAAGCTGAATGGGATATGGTTGAAGAAGTATTAAACACATTCTTAGCTGAAGAAGATTTATAATCAACAATAGAGCTTGGGGGAAACCTCAAGCTTTTTTTGTTATAATAGCACTCTTTATGATAGACTTTCTTCATTTTTCAATAAGAATGAGGTATAATAACTACAACTATGGGTATCATTTGATGCCAATTTAAGGGGGAAGACAATGTCTCAAGAAGAACATAAAAAACATTCCTTAATTTCTGATACGGATACGAAACGCGATATTCGTAAAAAGGAAACTTCTATTATCAAAAAGATAATGAAATATTTTATGATTGCACTTTTAGTAATTGTCCTAGTAGGGGGATTCTTTACTTGGAATTACATTAAAGGAGAAACACAACCAGTTGATACAGCTCAAACAGAACTTGTTTCATTTGAAATTGAACAAGGCGCATCTGTCAAAGAAGTATCAAAAGCACTTGAAAAAGAAGGGATTATCCGTAATTCGAAACTCTTTAATTTCTATTTGAAATTCAAAAACGTTTCTGGATTTAAATCAGGATTGTACCATGTTTCTAAGAGTATGACACTCGACGAAATTATCGCGGAACTTTCTGGTCAAGGAAAAGATAAAGATCAAAACGCGACTAAAGTTCTGATTCGTGAAGGGGAACAATTAACAGAAATTGCGAAAGAAGTTGAGAAATCTACAAAATACTCTGCCGAAGATTTCATGGCAAAAGTTCAAGACGAAGACTTCTTACGTTATTTAGTTCAAAAATTTCCGAAATTATTGACTCAATCATATAACGGTTACCAAGTAAAATATGTGCTTGAAGGATACTTATTCCCAGCGACATACGATATGAATGACTCAAAAACACTTCAAATGTTAATTACAGAAATGGTTGCTAAAACAGATGAAGTCATGTCGAAATACTACGATAAGATTTTAGCAAGTGACTATACATTGCAAGAAATTATGGCAATGGCTTCTTTAATCGAAAAAGAAGGGACTAAACTAGAAGACCGTAAGAAAATCTCTAGCGTATTCCATAACCGTATTAAAGAAAATATGAAGCTTCAAACAGACGTATCTGTTCAATACGCGTTAGGCGAACACAAAGAAGCTCTTTCTTTAGAAGATTTAGAAGTAGATTCTCCATATAACTTATATCAAAACTATGGCGTAGGACCTGGACCTTATAACAGTCCAAGTGAAGATGCAATCGTCGCAGCATTAGAACCAGAGAAAACAGACTACTTATACTTCCTAGCAGATATTAAGACAAAAGAAATCTATTATGCGAAGACGTATGAGGAACATTTAGAGTTAAAAGCTAAGTATATTGATAATAAGGAGTAGGTCATGGAAAAGAAAAAGCCAATCGTCATTGGAGTTACAGGTGGTTCTGGGAGTGGGAAAACAAGTGTGAGTCGTAAAATTTTGGCGAACTTTCCAGATTTAACGATTTGTAAAATTGATCAAGATTACTATTATAAAGATCAAAGTCATATGCCGTTTGAAGAACGTTTAAAAACAAACTATGACCATCCATTTGCATTCGATACAGATTTATTAATTGAACATATGAATAAATTAATCAATTTTGAATCGATTGAAGAACCAGTATATGATTACGAAAATCATACAAGAAGTGATAAAACCATCCATCAAGAACCAAAAGATGTCATCTTAATTGAAGGGATTTTAATTCTTGAAGATGAACGGTTACGTGATTTAATGGACATCAAGGTGTATGTGGATACAGACGATGATATTCGTATTATTCGCCGTATTAAACGAGACATGGTAGAACGTGGTAGAACGCTCGATTCCATCATCAACCAATATATGTCCGTTGTAAAACCGATGCACCACCAATTTATTGAACCAACGAAAAAATTTGCGGATATTATTATCCCAGAAGGTGGTTCAAATACAGTTGCGATTGACTTAATGACTACGAAAATTGCTTCAATTTTATCTCATTTAAATTAAATTGTTAACCCCTAGGAAAGCTTATCCTAGGGGATTTTTATGGAATAAAATTTTAAAATCGAATTAAATTTCAAATTAAGACTTGCAATCTCGGTTATAAAATGTTAAAGTTTTAGCATTGTAGATTTAGATAATCTAAAAAAACGATATAGGGGAGAATCGTATGACTGAAAAAGTATTTCCAATGACGCTTGAAGGGAAAGCAAAACTTGAAGCAGAATTAGAAGAATTAAAAGTCGTTAAACGTAAAGAAATCGTAGAGCGTATCAAAATTGCTCGTAGTTACGGTGACTTATCTGAAAACTCTGAATATGAATCAGCTAAAGATGAACAAGCTTTCGTAGAAGGACGTATTTCAACGTTAGAAAAAATGATTCGTTTTGCGGAAATCATCGATGATAACAATGTAGAAAAAGATGTTGTTTCACTAGGAAGAAAAATTACGTTTATCGAATTACCAGATGGAGACGAAGAAACTTACACAATCGTGGGTAGTGCAGAAGCAAACCCAGTTGAAGGTAAGATTTCAAATGACTCTCCAATTGCCAAAGGAATTATTGGTAAAAAATTAAATGAAGAAGTGGTGATTCCAACACCAGGCGGAGAAATGAAGATCAGAATTATTGATATTCAATCTGCGTAATCTATTCATTTGAAATAGAGAAGAGCTAGGAAATGTCCTAGCTCTTTTTTGTTGGATTTCATCCTTAAGTCTGATGGACGAGTTTTGAATTCATGATAGGATTGAACGTGAGAAGATGGTATACTAATACCTGTAATGGAGGTGAGAAGATGAGGAAAATTAAACTAATCCTAATTATTTTATTAATCGGGACTATTGTATCTGCTTTAGAGATTACATCTAGAATCGGCCTATTCATCTTCTTTGCAATTGGTGTGGCAATTACTCTATCTAGTTTTGTTGTTTTTAAACGCGTTAAATTTTTAAGAAATAGTGGAATGTGCTTTGGAGCATTATTTATTCTCTTACCCTTACTTTCGACTTCTGGAATTTGGCTTGGAATGATTGGAGCATTACTCGTAGTACTATTTGATAAAAATGATTTCTCGATGTCTTCCATTTCGGGCTTATTTTCAAAGAGACAGAAGCAAGAGTATATTTTTGTAGATTCGCGTGAAGACACTCCTGAACCTGGCTCAATACATCGTTATGACTGGCTTGGTTCTCAAGTGATAGGAGACGAGCCGTACGAATGGAATGACATTAATGCGGGACAATTTGCTGGAGATACGATTATCGACTTAGGAAATACGATTCTTCCTGCCAAGGAAAATGTGATCGTCATCAGAAAAGGATTTGGTCGTGTTCGAATTCTTGTTCCGTATGGTGTTGGGGTGATGATTCATCATCATGGCTTTGGTGGACAAGTTGAATTTGAGAATCAAACCTATACACTAAGTAATGAATCGATTCAACTGTATAGTGCAGGTTATAATCGCAGTACGAAACGGGTTAAGATTTATACAACCATCGTCGCAGGGAAGGTTGAGGTGATTGAAGCATGAAGCAACGCCTCTTTAAAAGCTGGATGCTCTATTCAGCAGTGTATAGCTTCGTTAGTACCATTTTCCTATTCCTGTTTCGAAAATGGATTCGCTATGAATTAGTTGAGACACTGAGTATTCAAGAGATTCTTGGGACGATGACGTTGTATTTATTATTAATCTTATTCCTCGGTTTGATTACAGCTAGTGCAATGATGATTTTGAATCGTCAAGCAGAACGTAAAATGGGTGAGCAATTACTCATGATTCAAAGAGCAAAATATTCATTAGTAAAAGAAGAAGAACAACCCAACTGGATTAATGAAGCAACTGTTGTAGATTTAAATGTCTTTTATGAACAGACAGCGGCTATTTCAGAACGCTTAGAAAACTTATCTCTCGAATTGCAACAATTAGGTAGTAAACCACAGTTCTTAGGGACTGAAACGAAAGAGCAGGTCATTGAACAAGAAAGACGCCGTATCGCTCGTGAGTTACATGATTCTGTGAGTCAACAGTTGTTTGCAGCAATGATGATGATTTCTGCGTTAAATGAACGTGCAGACAAGTTTGATGAGAAAGAACAAAAGCAACTGAAGATGATTGAACATGTACTCTCACAAGCGCAAGCGGAGATGAGAGCATTGCTTCTACACTTAAGACCGATTTCACTGGAAAATAAATCATTGAAAGCAGGTATTGAAGGATTACTCGTTGAATTGCAAACGAAAGTACAGATGAAAATTCATTGGGATATCGAAGACGTTCAACTACCAGAAGGGGTCGAGGATCATCTCTTTAGAATCGCACAGGAACTTCTATCGAATACATTGCGTCATTCGCACGCAACCACATTAGAAGTGTACTTACGTCAAACAGACTCCAATGTTCTCTTTAAAATAGAAGATAATGGAGTAGGATTTAATACGGAGGAAATTCTTCCAGGAAGCTATGGAATTAATAATATGAAAGAAAGAGTGCAAGGACTCGGTGGACAAGTGAAAATTGTCAGCTTCCCAAATCAAGGGACGACAATTGAAATTAAGATTCCGCTCAGTCGTAACATGGAGGGTGAATAATGATACATGTATTACTAGTAGACGATCATGAGATGGTACGACTTGGTGTGTCTTCCTATCTATCGATGCAAGATGATATCGAAGTGATTGATGAAGCTAAGAATGGTCGTGAGGGTGTTGAGAAAGCACTCGCATTAAAACCAGATATCATTCTAATGGACCTTGTGATGCCAGAGATGGACGGAATCGAAGCGACAAAAGAAATTCTTGACAAGTGGCCGCAAGCAAAAATCATCATCCTAACAAGCTTTATTGATGATGAGAAAGTCTTTCCAGCTATTAACGCCGGAGCAAAGAGCTATATCTTAAAGACGGCTTCTGCTTCTCAAATCGCAAAAGCCATTCGAGATACCTATCAAGGGGATGGGGTATTTGAACCGCAAGTAACGGATAAACTCGTGAACCGTATCCAAATGAAGCAACAACATTTCTTGCATGAAGATTTAACACAGCGTGAATTAGAAGTGTTACTCTTAATCGCTCAAGGAAAATCGAATCAGGAAATCGCCGACGAGTTGTTTATCACATTAAAGACAGTGAAAACGCACGTCTCAAATATTCTCTCGAAATTAGAAGTAGAAGATAGAACGCAAGCAACAATTTACGCGTTCAAACATCAATTGATTAAAATGTAACGGAAAGCCATTCTTGTTCTTGCAAGAGTGGCTTTTTTGATGAAAGTAATTTCTATAAAGGGTTGAGGGAGTCGTGTTTTTCACCTTATCTTGAAAGTAGTTACTAAAAATAGTTGTAATGTTGAAAATGTTTTCTAAGGTAGGTATACTAAAAATGTAAGGGTTTACTAAAAATAGAAGGAGGCTGTTTATGAGATTACAAGGTCAATTAATTGTATCATGCCAAGCATTGCCGCATGAACCATTACATAGTGATTATATTATGGCTCGTATGGCAGTTGCTGCACAGGAAGGAGGAGCGAAAGGAATTCGTGCCAATTCAGTGATTGACATCAAAGCGATTAAAGAGGCTGTCGATTTACCAGTTATTGGAATTATTAAACGTGATTATGATGATGCCGACGTCTTTATTACCGCTACGATGAAAGAAATTGACGAATTGATGACGGTGAAACCAGAGATTATTGCTCTCGATGCCACTACATCTACTCGTCCAAATGGACAAACGCTTGATGATTTCTACCATGAAATCAGAGCGAAATATCCAGACCAATTACTGATGGCAGACTGTTCAACGGTAGAAGAAATGATTCATGCTGATGAACTCGGCTTTGATTTTATCGGAAGTACTTTAGTAGGTTATACCAAACAAAGTAAAGGCGACAAAATTGAAGAAAATGACTTTGAAATCTTGAGAACAGTTTTAGAACGAATCAAACATCCACTTATTGCAGAAGGCAATATTGATACACCTGAAAAGGTGAAACGTGTGCTTGAGTTAGGCGCGTATAGTGTCGTTGTAGGATCAGCGATTACTCGTCCGCAACTCATCACGAAAAAATTTGTTGATGCGATTCAACAATTAGAAAAAGATTAAACATCACTTATTTATAGTTTAAGGGGGAAAACCACATGTTTAAATTTTTACAAAAAATTGGGAAGGCCTTTATGTTGCCGATTGCCATTTTACCGGCAGCAGGTTTGTTATTAGGGATTGGTGGAGCTTTATCCAACCCAGTAACTGTGGCAACATATCCTGTATTAAATAACGACGTATTACAAGCTATCTTTAAAGTAATGAGCCAAGCAGGGGAAGTTGTCTTTGCAAACCTTTCACTTCTTCTCTGTGTGGGCTTATGTATCGGTTTAGCAAAACGTGACAAAGGAACTGCAGCACTTGCTGGGGTGACTGGTTACTTAGTAATGACTGCAACAATCAAAGCTCTTGTAGGATTATATATGGGTAAAGATGCTTCGATTGATACAGGGGTTATCGGAGCTGTTGTAGTAGGGGCCATCGCTGTTTGGTTACATAACCGTTATAACAATATTCAGTTACCACAAGTATTAGGATTCTTTGGTGGTAGCCGTTTTGTACCAATCATTACTTCATTTGCAGCTATCTTTGTTGGAGCTATCTTCTTCGTAGTATGGCCACCATTCCAACAATTACTAGTTTCAACTGGTGGATATATCTCACAAGCGGGTCCTGTGGGTACATTCTTATATGGATTCTTAATGCGTCTATGTGGAGCGGTTGGATTACACCATATGATTTATCCAATGTTCTGGTTTACTGAACTAGGTGGTGTTGAAGTTGTAGCTGGTCAAACAGTTGCAGGGGCACAAAAAATCTTCTTTGCTCAATTAGCAGATCCTAACCACGTAGGTCTATTTACTGAAGGAACTCGTTTCTTCGCTGGTCGTTTCTCAACAATGATGTTCGGTCTTCCAGCTGCCTGCTTAGCAATGTATCACTGTGTACCAAAAGATCGTCGTAAAAAATATGCAGGTTTATTCTTAGGGGTTGCATTAACTTCATTCATTACAGGGATTACAGAACCAATCGAATTCATGTTCTTATTCGTAAGTCCAGTATTATATGTTGTTCACGCATTCCTTGATGGGGTAAGTTTCTTCATTGCGGATATTCTTAATATCTCAATCGGTAATACATTCTCTGGTGGGGTTATTGACTTCACATTATTCGGGGTATTACAAGGTAACGATAAGACAAACTGGTTATTACAAATTCCATTTGGTTTAATCTGGAGTGGTCTATACTATGTAGTATTCAGATGGTTTATCACTCAATTTAACGTAGCAACTCCAGGACGTATTGAAGATGATATGTTATCAGATGACAAACCAGTTGTTGAAACACGCGATAGCTTGAAACAAGACAGCGTTCGTATTATTGAAGCTCTAGGTGGAGCAGAAAATATCGAAGACGTGGATGCTTGTATCACTCGTCTACGTGTTGCTGTTAAAGAAGTTGATAAAGTCAACAAAGCAACCTTGAAAGAAATCGGGGCAGTAGATGTTCTTGAAGTAAAAGGTGGTATTCAAGCCATTTACGGTGCGAAAGCAATTCTTTACAAGAACAATATTAATGAAATTTTAGGTGTAGACGATTAGTCGTTTAAACTCACTCAAAAGATGGACTAGTCTTAACGATTAGTCCATCTTTTATTTTTTGAAAAAAGGCAAAATCTTTTTAGAAACCTGTGCTATAATGAATGTAACAATGCAAAGGGGAAAAGCAGATGTTGTCATTTGAGAAAAAAGTAGCACCGATGATTGAATCGATTTATGATACGTTGACACCGATTGAAAAAACGATTGCGAAATATTTCTTGGGTGTGATTCCGGAAAATGAATCGTTATCCGCACAAGAAGTATCTAAAAGATTATTCGTATCGATTCCATCCTTAACACGATTTGCTCAAAAGTGTGGCTATAAAGGATATCGACAGTTCATTTATGATTATCAAAAGGGAAAGCAAGAAGAGACAAACTTGCATAATGATTTAACCAAAATTGTGTTAGACGATTATGCAGACCTCTTAACGAAATCCTTCTCGCTCATTAATGAAGCCCAGCTGATTCATGTGTGCGACATGCTCAGTAAGGCCAAACGCGTGTATATATACGGACAAGGAAGTTCCGGGTTAGCAGCGCTGGAGATGAAATTCAGATTCATGCGACTCGGGATGATTTGCGAGGCGATTACGGATTTACATACGATGCTGATGAACCGCGTATTAGTCGATGAAGATTGTCTTGTGATTGGGATTACGGTATCGGCCAACGAAAGTGTTGTGAATGCCGTGAATATCGCAAAACTTCAAGGAGCGAAAACCGTTCTAATTACCTCCAAGAAGAGTGAAGAGTTGCAACAGGATTGTGACGAATTAGTGCTCATCGCGATGAAGAATGCCTTAGAGCAAGGAACGACCATTACACCGCAATTCCCAGTTCTTGTCATTGTCGATATTTTATATAGTTACTACAAGGAAATCGATAAGGAACGCAAACGCTCGATTTTCTCAAATACATTACATGCCATTCAACCAGAATAAGGAGACGATAAAATGTTTGGATTTTTTAAAAAGAATCAAGTAGAAAAAGAAGTGCCAGTATTTGCACTAGCTGGTGGAGAAATTGTTCCCATTACACAAGTGAATGATCCAGTGTTCGCAGGTAAGATGATGGGTGACGGATTTGCAATTATTCCTTCAAGTGGTGTGATTACTTCTCCAGTAAAAGGGGAAGTGGTGAATGTCTTTCCAACACTTCACGCTGTAGGCATTCAAACTGCTGGCGGATTAGAAGTACTCGTGCATATGGGAATTGATACCGTTGAATTAAAAGGGGGACCTTTTGAAACGACAGTAACAGTTGGCCAAAAGGTAGATGAACATACCGTGTTATCTACAGTGAACCTAGAAGCGTTAAAAGAAGCTGGTAAGGATACTGCAATGATGGTTCTCTTTACGAATATGGATAAAGTGGAATCAATTGTGATAGCTACAGAAGGAACTGTTGAAGGAAAAACAGAAGTAGGGAAAGTAACATTAAAAGCTTAATAAAAAAAGAATCTCCGCTCAAATTTGAGCGGAGATTTTCATTTGGTTTAGAAAATACGACTGCGGTATAAGCTTACCACTTTTCCTAAAATCGTACAGTTCGGTAAGATGATAGGGTCCATCGTGTCATTTTCTGGCTCTAGGCGCACATGGTCGCTTTCGAGATAGAATCTCTTACAAGTTGCAGTGTCTTCTTCGGTCATCGCAATGACGATTTCACCGTTTGAGGCAGTTGATTGTTTACGGACAATGACGGAATCGCCATCAAAGATACCGGCATTAATCATACTGTCTCCTTTAATACGAAGCATGAATAAATCGTCTGCATCGTTTTGTAATTCTGGTGGGATTGGGAAGAAGTCACTTGCTTCTTCTACAGCAAGAATTGGTTCACCGGCTGTTACCACACCAAGCATTGGAATCGCCGTTGATTTAGCACCAATGGCCTTTAGACCTGCCATTGTTAATTCGATGGCACGTGGCTTACTTGGGTCACGTTGAATTAAGCCGTTTTTCTCAAGTCTTGATAAGTGACCATGAACGGTTGAAGTCGAAGAAAGTTGAACGGCGTTACAAATTTCACGCACTGTTGGCGGATAACCGTGCTCTTGAACTTCTTTATAAATAAACTGTAATACATCTAATTGTCTAGAATCTTTTAAATTTGTCATCGGAACATCTCCTTCTTTGAGACTAGTGTAACACACTTTGTAAACAGAAATCAAACAAATGTTCGCATGGTAGTCAGATTTTTAGGAAAAAATGTCGTCTCGTGCTACACTAGGAGACGAAGCCAAGGAAAGGAATGACAAAAATGTTATCAGAAGAAAAATTAAACCGTATTAATGAATTAGCGAAAAAGAAAAAAGAAGGAAAATTGACTCCAACGGAAGAAAAGGAACAACAACTTTTACGCCAAGAGTATTTGGAAGCTTTTCGTGGTGGAATGCGTAACCATATCGAAGGATTGAAAATTGTTGATGAAGAAGGAAATGACGTGACTCCAGATAAACTAAAAGCGATTCAAAAAGAAAAAGGATTGCATAACCGAGACGAAGAATAGACGAGAGAAGGCTGAAAATTTCAGCCTTTTTATTTTTGCAAAATATGCTAAAACCATGAAAGAAATATGTGTTTTGCAAGGGGTTACTATGTTTTCCTTATCATAAAAATAACGGTTGCAAAAGCAGTCTTGGATTAGTAAAATAGAAGAGTAAGTTCCGATTAAGGAAAAAATATTTAAGGAGTGATTGTATGTTTGATAAAACCGATCAACTAGCAGTGAATACGATTCGTACACTAAGTATGGATGCGATTCAAGCTGCGAATTCAGGACACCCTGGTCTTCCAATGGGTGCGGCACCAATGGCTTATGTACTTTGGTCTAAATATTTGAAAGTTAACCCAAAACGTTCTACTTGGGTCGATCGCGATCGCTTTGTATTATCAGCAGGTCATGGATCTGCAATGTTATATGCCTTATTATATTTATCAGGCTATGATTTATCGATTGAAGATGTGAAAAACTTCCGTCAACTTGGAAGTAAAACACCTGGACACCCAGAAGTACATGACACGGATGGGGTAGATGCAACAACGGGTCCCCTTGGCCAAGGGTTCGCTAATGCTGTTGGGATGGCCATGGCTGAAGCGCACCTAGCTGCAAAATTCAACCGTGAAGGCTACCCAGTAGTTGACCACCACACTTATGTATTATGTGGTGACGGGGACTTAATGGAAGGTATTTCTTATGAGGCAGCATCTTTAGCTGGAACATTGAAATTAAACAAATTAATCGTGTTATACGATTCAAATGACATCTGCTTAGATGGTCCATTAAATAAAGTGTTCACTGAAGACGTGAAGAAACGCTTCAAAGGTTTAGGCTGGAATTATATCCGTGTTGAAGATGGAAATGATTTAGACGAAATCGCTGAAGCTATCGAAGAAGCACAATGCCAAAAAGAAAAACCAACGATTATCGAAGTGAAAACCATCATTGGTTACGGTGCTCCAAACCAAGGAACAAATAAAGTTCACGGAGCTCCTTTAGGACCTGACGGCATTGCTTCTACAAAAGCAAACTACGGATGGGAATATGGCCCATTTGAAGTGCCAGAAGAAGTGCAACACCGTTTCGACAAATTATTAGTGCAAACAGGTGAAAATGACTACAACGAATGGAAAACTTTATTCGACGACTATAAACAAGCTTATCCAGAACTTGCAAAGGAATTCGAAGATAGCTTTGCAGAAAACATCGAAGTCGACTTAGAAAAAGTATTACCTTCATACGAATTTGGTAGCCCAGCAATGGCTTCTCGTGTAACAAGTCAAGCTGCGATTCAAGAATTAGGAAAACACATTCCATTCTTCTGGGGTGGATCTGCGGACCTTTCTTCATCAAACAACACAATGAACAAAGCAGACAGCGACTTCTCACACGAAAATTACGGTGGAAGAAACATCTGGTTTGGGGTTCGTGAATTTGCAATGGGAGCTGCGATGAACGGTATGCTTCTTCATGGTGGTAACCGTGTATACGGAGGTACATTCTTCGTATTCGCAGATTACTTAAAAGCAGCAATGCGTGTTGCGGCAATCTCTCACTTACCAGCTATTTATGTGTATACACATGACTCGATTGCGGTTGGGGAAGATGGACCAACGCATGAACCAATCGAACAATTAGCAGCGTTCCGTGCAACTCCAAACTTAAACGTGATTCGTCCTGCTGATGGTAACGAAGTATCTGCTGCGTGGAAAGTAGCTGTAGAAGCAAAAGACCGTCCAACAGTATTAGTATTCTCACGTCAAAACTTACCAGTTCTTGAACACTCAAAAGAACTAGCTTACGAAGGTGTGAAACGTGGGGCATATGTGGTTAGCCCACAAAAATGCGATACTCCAGAAGGTATCTTGATTGCGACAGGTTCTGAAGTGGCGCTTGCCATTGAAGCGCAAAAAGTTCTTGCCGAAGAAGGGATTGATGTATCTGTTGTATCAATGCCATCCATGAACTTGTTCGAAGAACAACCAAAAGAATATCGCGAATCAGTATTACCAAGCGATGTTCGTAAACGTGTAGCCGTTGAAATGGGCGCAAGTTTCGGATGGGGTCAATACGTTGGCCTTGATGGGGCAACTGTGACAATCGACCGTTTCGGTTTATCAGGTAACGGAAACAAAGTCATGGAAACATTAGGATTCACTGTAGAAAATGTAGTGAATACATTTAAATCTTTATAAAAATAAGTTAAAATAAGAGATTGAAGGTCTGGGTATATCAGGCTTTCAATCTTTTTTTGTTTTTAGGAGAATGTATGAAAGAATTAAAACAGGCATTTACAATTAGTTTACCCATCTGTTTCGGGTATGTCTTTTTAGGAATTGCATTTGCACTTCTGATGTCTCAAGAAGGATTTCCTGCTTGGGCTTCTATTTTTTCAAGTCTATTTGTTTATGCTGGTTCCATGCAATTTGCCCTTGTCTCATTTATGAGTGCAGGGATGAGTTTTTGGATGATTGCCTTAATGACTTTATTTATTAATGCCAGAATGCTATTTTACGGCGTTAGCTTTATTGAGGAATTTAAAAAGTTGGGGTGGAAGGCTTTTTATTTAATCTTCGCCTTATCGGATGAAACATTCTCGTTATTAGTGGGGATGAAACAAACAAAAACTGAAGGCAATGAGAACGTTATGGTCTATGTTGGGCTCTTGAACCATTTCTATTGGATTCTTGGCACAGTCATTGGAGTTGTTATCGGCGAATTCCTTCCGTTTTCAACAAAGGGCATCGATTTTTCTATGACGGCACTCTTTGTGGTGATTCTCGTGAACCAATTGAAAAAGGCAGACCGCTATTTCCCATTTATCATTGGGGGAGTGAGTGCGATTTTCTGGTTGATTTTTGTTGGAAAACAGTATTTTCTTGTGTGCGCATTAGCCACGACGATGATTGGATTAATTGCAATCTTCGAACGTGAGAAACTACAAATGAAGGAGGAAGAAAATGAGTAGTACGTATATTTTTCTTGCTCTTGTTACGAGTGGAGTCGTGACTTTCGCGATTCGATTATTCCCATTTCTAGTACTCCGCAATCAAACGAATTTATCGAACCGCATGCAGTTTATTTCTGCGGTTCTTCCACAAGCTATCATTACAATTCTAGTCGTTTATTGTCTAAAGGATATTTCGTTTGTAAAAGCACCCTTTGGAATTCCAGAAATCATTGCAGTCGCAATCGTAGTGTTGTTGCAATGGTGGAAGGAGAATACACTGCTCAGCATCTTTGTTCCAACGGTCATTTATATGGTCTTATTACAAGTTATGTGAAATTAACATATATGTTAATTTAAGCTATCTAGTGCATGGTTGTATCTAGGTATTTTCTAGCATTGTTTTATGGTAAAATAGAGCTACATTGATTTAGAAAGAGGCACTCTTATGAAATTATTATTCGTTGGCGATGTTGTCGGTTCTCTTGGAAGAGAGATGGTCACACAATACGTCCCAAAATTAAAGAAAAAATATAAACCACAAATCACCGTCATTAATGGGGAAAATGCTGCCCACGGAAAAGGGATTACGGAGAAGATTTATAAGGAGTTATTGCAGGCTGGTGCAGACGTTGTAACACTTGGAAATCATGCCTTTGATAACAAAGCGATTTTTGATTTCATTGAAGATGCCACAAAAATGGTACGACCACTGAACTATCCAGCAGGAGTTCCAGGAAAAGGAATCGTTTATGTAAAATGTAACGATAAAGAAGTGGCAGTGATTAACTTGCAAGGCCGTGTCTTTATGAATCCGTTGGACGATCCTTTTGCCAAAATCACTGAGGTAGTTGAAGAAGCTAAAAAGAGAACACCGATTATCTTTATCGACTTCCATGCCGAAGTAACGAGTGAAAAGCAAGCATTGTCTTGGTACTTAGACGGGAAAGTATCAGCCGTTGTTGGAACGCATACGCATGTCCCAACAAATGACGCCCGCGTTCTTCCACAGGGGACAGCCTTCCTTTGTGATGTGGGAATGACTGGTCCGTATAACGGAATTCTCGGAATGGAACGCGATATTATTATTACGAAGTTCCTCAATCAATTACCAGCACGATTTGAAGTGGCTGAAGACGATGAAGGCCAATTAAGTGCTTGTTTAATTGATATTGATGACAAAACGGGGAAAGCGAAATCGATTCAACCGATTCGCATTACTCCAGATGCACCATTTTTTGAATAAAAAGATTAGAAAGAGAGTCAGAAATGCCACAAAAAACGAAACACACACCGATGATGCAACAGTATTTTTCGATTAAAGAAAAGTATCCTGATTGCTTATTGTTCTATCGACTAGGTGACTTCTATGAATTGTTTTATGATGATGCGATTGAAGCAGCAAGACTTCTCGAAATTACACTAACAAGTCGAAATAAAAATGCAGAGGACCCAATTCCAATGTGTGGGGTTCCTCATCATGCCGCAAAAGAATATATTAAAACGCTGATTGAACTTGGAAAGAAAGTAGCCATTTGTGAGCAGTTGGAAGATCCAAAGCTGACAAAGGGAATGGTGAAGCGAGACGTTGTTCAAGTCTTGACGCCAGGGACGTATACAGAATACCAAGCGCAAAATCAAAACCATTATTTAGTGTCAATTTTACCTCTTGTTGGAAAACGATTCGCACTGTCGTATGTGGATGTGTCTACAGGGGAATTGAAAGTGACACAACTCGAGAACTTGGAAGAAGTGCGTAGCGAATGCTCAAGCTTGATGTGTCGTGAAGTCGTTCTTGTCGATAGTGATGTAACAGAAGAACTTCGCCATCTCTTTACAAGCATGCAAATCTTAATTTCAACCATTGAAAAAGACCAAATTGACAGCGAAGACTGCACAGACTTAGTCTCAGAACTAGAAGATGAAGCTTCTATCCGATGCGTTCAAAATCTACTCAGCTACTTGAAACTCACTCAAAAGAGAAGTTTCTCGCACTTACAAAAGGCGCAAGCGTATCAAAGCGAGTTCTATCTCTCAATGAATTATGAGACAAAACGTAACTTAGAGTTAACAACAACCATTCGTGCCAATCAAAAACATGGATCATTATTCTGGTTCCTTGACGAGACGCAAACAGCCATGGGGGGACGTCTCCTTAAACAATGGCTTGAAAAACCACTTGTATTAGAAGGAGCGATTCAAAAACGCCATGCCCTTGTGGAAACATTGAACCAACATTACTTTGAACGTACAGACTTTATTGAAACATTGAAACGTGTGTACGACTTAGAACGGATTGTTGGGAAAGTGTCATTTGGAACCGCCAATGCGCGTGACCTCTTGCAACTCAAACAAACACTTGGACAAGTGCCAATCTTTAAATCGATTGTAGATAGCTTGGATTCAGAAGAATGGAGTGCTCTTGGAGAAAACTTATTCGACATTCCTGAGTTATATGATTTAATCGACCGTGCCATCGACGAGGATGCACCTCTTACAATTTCAGATGGAAATATTATCCGTTCAGGGTATAACGCGACGCTCGATACGTATCGCGATACCATGAAACATGGTAAAGAATGGATTGCCGCGCTCCAACAACAAGAACGTGAGCAAACAGGCATTAGTTCATTGAAGATTAGTTTTAACAAGGTGTTTGGCTACTATATCGAAGTGACCAAATCGAATTTATCAAAACTCGATAGCAGCCGCTATGAGCGTAAACAAACGCTGGCGAATGCGGAACGTTTTATTACGCCTGAATTAAAAGAAAAAGAAACGCTGATTTTAGAAGCGGAAGAAAAATCAAGTGCACTCGAATATCAATTATTCGTAGAAGTGCGTGAACAGGTGAAACACTATACCGCCCAGTTGCAACAATTGGCTAAAACTGTCGCAACCATCGACGTCTTACAAGCCTTCAGTGTGGTGAGCGAACGTTATCACTTAGTGAAGCCTACGGTTTCGATGAAGAACCGTAGACTTTGGATTGAAGATGGTCGCCATCCGGTTGTTGAAAAGGTCATGGGACAGTCAACGTATGTGCCAAATAGCATTTCAATGAGCCCAGACGAACATATTCTTCTGATTACTGGGCCGAATATGTCCGGTAAATCAACTTACATGAGACAATTGGCGCTCTGCGTGATTTTGGCGCAAATCGGATGCTTTGTACCTGCAAAGAGTGCAACGATTCCAGTCTTCACGCAAATCTTTACTCGTATTGGGGCAGCCGATGATTTAATTTCTGGCCAAAGTACGTTCATGGTAGAGATGATGGAGACAAACCACGCACTCAGAAATGCAGACGAAACGAGCTTATTGTTGTTTGACGAAATCGGACGTGGAACAGCTACGTATGATGGAATGGCGCTTGCTGAAGCCATCATCACGTATATTCACGAGCATTTATCTGCAAAAGTATTATTCTCAACACACTATCACGAGTTAACAAGACTTAGCGAAAAATACGCAGATTTACGCAATGTGCATGTGGGAGCCGTTGAAGAAAATGGCGAAGTGGTCTTCTTGCATAAAGTATTAGAAGGACCAGCCGATAAGAGTTACGGGATTCATGTGGCGAAACTAGCTGGACTTCCTACAGAGCTATTGAAAAATGCCAGCACGATTTTAAATCATTTAGAAGCTAAAGGGGCTGCAAGTGACAATAGCACCTTTGTAGAACAAGTGTCGCTCTTTGAAGAAGACACAGCGACGGTTCCTGAATGGGTTCACGAACTTAAAGGATTAAACTTAATGAGCATGACGCCAATGGATGCCATGAACATCCTGTATAAATGGCAACAAATGGAAAAGGGTGAGTAGTGTATGGGAACAATTAAAGAATTAAGTACATTACTGACAAACCAGATTGCAGCAGGGGAAGTCATCGAACGTCCTTCGTCTGTGGTAAAGGAATTACTCGAAAACGCGATTGACGCTGGAAGTACTCGAATCGAGATTGACATCGAAGAGAGTGGCCTTCGCAAGATTCGCATCCAAGATAACGGAATCGGGATGACGAAAGAGGATGCTCGTATGTCGATTAAACGTCATACAACGAGTAAACTCTATTCGCCGGAACAACTCTTTAGAATCCGTACACTCGGGTTCCGTGGGGAAGCCTTGGCGAGTATTACAGCCGTATCGAAAGTGACGCTGACGACTTCAACCGGAGAAGACAGCGGCGTGGAGTTGAAGATTGAATCTGGTGAAATCAAAGAAGAGAAGACTGTTCCGCCATTAAAAGGAACGACTTTCCTTGTTGAAGATTTATTTTATAACACACCAGCTAGGTTGAAATTCGTTCGTACATTGCAAACGGAATTAGCGCATATTACCGATGTCGTGAGTAAGGCGTCTCTTAGTCACCCAGAAATTGCCTTTGTGTTAAAAAATGACGGCAATCTGTTGTTACAAACTTCTGGAAAAGGGGATTTACTTCAAGCAGTCGCTGGAAATATTGGTCCTGTGAACGCTCGTAAGATGTTACCTTTCAGTGGAGAAGACGAAGATTTCAAAGTGTCAGGATATACGTCGCTCCCAGAACTCACACGTTCGAACCGAAATTACTTATCGATTTTCATTAATGGACGACCAATCCGCAATATGGCAATCGCAAAGGCTATTACACTTGGATACGGCTCAACCTTAATGGTGGGACGATTCCCGATTACGATTATTTCGATTGAAATGGACGTGCAACTTGTTGATGTGAACGTGCATCCAACGAAACAAGAAGTGCGAATCAGTAAAGAGCAAGAACTCTCACAGGTGATTCAAAAAGCCATTAGAGAGGCAATACAGGGCGTCCAACGCATTCCTGAATCGATTGAAGACTTGTCCTTCAAACGTAAAGAAAATCGTGTAGAGGCTCCAAAACCAGTCCAACAAACATTGGAGTGGCAATTGAAGACACCTATTGCGGAATCTAATCGCATAGAAAAACCTTCGTTTACTGAAAATGTAAGAGAAGAAGTCGAAGTTCTTCCAAACGATGATGCGCCGGTTCAAGTAAGTCAGACAGTTGAACCTGTGGAGCAAGAAGAACTCGTGGATAGCCATGATGACCATGCAGATTACTTGAAGTTGGCTGAGAAAATCAACTCTCAATCATTTGAAAAAGAGTTCCCAGAATTGCATTATTTTGGACAAATGCATGGGACTTACTTATTTGCACAAAACGAAAAAGGCTTATATATGATTGACCAACATGCCGCTCAAGAACGAATCAAGTATGAGCAGTTTAAGGTGGAGATTGGTCAAGTCGGTAGAGTCAGTCAGCCATTGATGGTACCAATTTTGCTAGAATTCTCGAAGAAGGACAGCGTGAAGTTGGAAGAGCGATTATCGCTTGTGGAAGAGTTTGGAATCGAGATGGAGCCATTTGGGCAAAACACATTCCAAATTCAATCGCATCCAGCGTGGATTAAGAAGGGGCAAGAAAAGGCGATTATCGAAGAAATTATCGATTTTATCTTGGCCGACGAGAAAATTACGGTTGCTAAATTAAGAGAAGCTACAGCGATTATGATGAGCTGTAAAGGTTCGATTAAGGCAAACCATCATTTAAGTGAATGGGAAGCACGTCAGTTATTAGTGGATTTAGCCAAATGTAACAATCCGTATAACTGTCCGCACGGAAGACCCGTACTCGTTCATTTAACGAATAAGGACTTGGAACATCTCTTCAAGAGAATTCAAGATCCACATCAGTCGAAACGACAACAATTTGAATAGGAGAAACCACGATGGAATTTTCAAAAGAAGAACTAAAAAAACGTTTAACAGAAATTCAATATGAAGTGACTCAAAATGAAGCCACAGAAAGACCTTTTTCAGGAGAATATGATGATTTCTATGAAGATGGAATCTATGTAGATATCGTTAGCGGAGAGCCGCTCTTCAGTTCAAAAGACAAATTTGATGCTGGTTGCGGCTGGCCATCATTTTCAAAACCAATTGACAATACAACGCTAACGGAAAAAGAAGACTTCAAATTGAACCGTAAGAGAACAGAAGTGAGAAGTGGTCAAGCAGATTCGCATTTAGGACACGTCTTCGAAGATGGTCCAAAAGAATTAGGCGGCCTTCGTTATTGCATCAATTCTGCATCTCTTCGCTTTATTCCAGTTGCTAAGTTGGAAGAAGAGGGATACGGAGAATTTCTACAATATTTTAAATAAAAATCTTAATGAGCCTTATTGAGATAGAAAAACCGAGGAATTTCACCTCGGTTTTTTTGATCCTATCTGACTTTTTATGAACGTTTTATTGCAGAATGAACATAAAAAATGGTAAAATAGAGTACTCGATGATGAGTTATGATCAATATTCGAGTTGAAATAGTCAAATAAATGTGATTATGAACGTTTTGGATTAGTAGAAATACGGTCTAAAAACAGGAATATTTCCTAAAGATAATCGAAAAACATCAAAACAATGACCGTTTTAGTTATTCTTCTTGACACCCGTAATTCGGTATGGTAAATACTTTGCGGTAAATAAAAGAAGGATTTTTGAAACGCCATTTTCGAATTTCTTTAGAAGCCAAAAATAAGAAGGGAAGACAAATACACATGACACAATTTGATACACCAGAATACTTAGCAAAAGTGGATGCTTGGTGGCGTGCAGCGAACTACATTTCAGTAGCTCAAATGTACTTAAAAGATAACCCACTTTTACGTCGTCCAATCCAAAAAGAAGACGTTAAACTTCATCCAATCGGACACTGGGGAACAAT
Organism: Granulicatella sp. 20925_1_28; assembly: GCF_041433575.1. Classification (NCBI taxonomy): domain Bacteria; kingdom Bacillati; phylum Bacillota; class Bacilli; order Lactobacillales; family Carnobacteriaceae; genus Granulicatella; species Granulicatella sp. 20925_1_28. The sequence continues at coordinate 19,647 of NZ_JAPWBS010000005.1, read as the reverse complement.
CGCAGGACAAAACTTTATTTACGCACACTTAAACCGTGCTATTAATAAATATGACTTAGATATGTTCTACATTGAAGGACCAGGTCACGGTGGACAAGTAATGGTTTCTAACTCTTACTTAGATGGATCTTACACAGAGTTATACCCACAAATCACTCAAGATGAAGCAGGGTTCAAACAATTATGTAAAATCTTCTCATTCCCTGGAGGAATTGCGTCTCACGCTGCTCCAGAAACTCCTGGTTCAATTCACGAAGGTGGAGAATTAGGTTACTCATTATCACATGCTACAGGTGCTGTTTTAGATAATCCTAACGTAATTGCAGCAGCAGTTATCGGTGACGGAGAAGCAGAAACTGGTCCTTTAGCAGCTGGTTGGTTCTCAAACACATTCATCAACCCAGTAAACGATGGTGCAGTATTACCAATCCTTTACTTAAACGGTGGTAAAATCCACAACCCAACTATTTTAGCTCGTCGTACTGATGAAGAATTAACTCAATACTTCAACGGTTTAGGATGGGATCCAATCTTCGTAGAAGGAACAGATCCTAAAGAAGTTCACCCATTAATGGCTGCTAAATTAGATGAAGCTATTGAAAAAATCCAAGCGATTCAAAAAGAAGCTCGTTCTAAGAGCGCCGAAGAAGCTACAATGCCACATTGGCCAGTATTAGTAGTACGTACTCCTAAAGGTTGGACAGGTCCAAAAGAATGGAACCATGAACCAATCGAAGGCGGATTCCGTGCTCACCAAGTTCCAATTCCAGTATCTGGAGAAGCTATGGAACACATCGATGCTTTAGTTGACTGGTTGAAATCATACCGTCCAGAAGAATTATTCGATGAAAATGGTAAATTAGTAGAAGAAATTGCTGAAATTTCTCCAAAAGGCCCACGTCGTATGAGCATGAACCCAATCACTAACGCAGGGGTTGTAAAACCAATGGAAATTACTGATTGGACTAAACATGCAATCGATACATCTAAACCAGGTGCTATCCAAAAACAAGATATGATTGAATTTGGTAAATTTGCTGCTGACTTAGTAAAAGCTAACCCAGATAACTTCCGTATCTTTGGACCAGACGAAACTAAATCTAACCGTCTAAACGAAGTCTTCAAAGCAACTAACCGTCAATGGGTTGGTCGTCGTGACGAAAGCTACGATGAATGGATTTCACCAGTTGGTCGTGTTATCGACTCACAATTATCAGAACACCAAGCTGAAGGATTCTTAGAAGGGTATGTATTAACAGGTCGTCACGGATTCTTCGCATCTTACGAATCATTCTTACGTGTAGTTGACTCAATGATCACTCAACACTTCAAATGGTTACGTAAAGCTAAAACTCACGCTCCATGGCGTAAAAACTATCCATCATTAAACTTGATTGCAACATCAACAGTGTTCCAACAAGACCACAATGGATATACTCACCAAGATCCAGGTTTATTAACACACTTAGCTGAGAAAAAACCTGAATTCGTTCGTGAATACTTACCAGCGGATACAAACAGCTTGATGGCTGTTATGGCTGAAGCTTTAAGTTCAGAAGATAAAATTAACTTAATCGTTTCTTCAAAACACCCACGTCCACAATTCTACTCAGTAGAAGAAGCTAAAGAATTAGTACGTGAAGGTTACAAAGTAATTGATTGGGCTTCAACAGTGAAAGAAGGAGAAGAACCAGACGTAGTTATCGCTGCTGCAGGTACTGAACCTAACTTAGAAGCATTAGCAGGTATTTCAATCTTGCACAAACAATTCCCAGAATTGAAGATTCGCTTCATCAACGTAGTAGATATCTTGAAATTACGTTCTCCAAAAGTGGACCCTCGTGGTTTATCTGATGAAGAATTCGACAAATTATTTACTACTGACAAACCAGTCGTATTCTGCTTCCACGGTTATGAAGGTATGATTCGTGACTTATTCTTCGATCGTCACAACCATAACGTTCATATCCACGGATACCGTGAAAACGGAGATATCACAACTCCATTCGATATGCGTGTATTATCTGAAATGGACCGCTTCCACGTTGCTAAAGACGCTGCAGTTGCTGTATACGGCGACAAAGCTAGCGAATTTGCTGCGAAAATGGACGAAACTGTGGAATTCCACCACAGCTACATCCGTGAACACGGGGAAGATATTCCTGAAGTTGTGAACTGGCAATGGGAAAACGTGAATAAATAATTCATCTAACAGGGTGCCTCAGAAATGAGGCACTCTTTTTGTGCTTAGAAAAAGATATTTTATAAATGATTACTTCGGAACCTTCGGTTTCTTTTATAATCGCTGTAGTGGGGTACCGGTTCGAGCCTGAAGTCTCTCACCTTCAAAGCCTCAAAGTAAGAGTATGGAATAAATTCCTAACTCCTACTAATTCGCATTTGATACGATTCCCCACCACTGCGATTATAGAAACTCGAAGTTCCTTCGTAATCATTTATTTTTTAGTGCAGAAAAATGATCATTTCTAAGGCAACCTGGTAGTGGAGGAGGAAAGGAGAAAGTAATTACTCCAAATCCTTGCGGATTTTTTTATAATAGCTGTAATGTTGTACCGGCTCGAGCCTCTATGAGTCTCTCACCTTTGGGAGTAAGACAGAAGAAAAAATAGGACTCACAGTGTGAGTCCTATTTTCTTCGTAGTCTTACCCCCGCAAGGCTGATTAGGATAAAGCAAATCACGAGTGATGAGGCTTTATCCAATCAGCTACTGCGTATAAGTATGTAAGCGAGTCTCGTTTGAAATATAATATTAATTATATTTTTGTTAGTCATTTTCAAAAAAATGAAAATATATGTGTTGACTTTCAAGAAAATGTATGTTAATTTATTTTCATCAATTAAATCAAATGGTTATTGAACTGAGGTGCGAATGACAAGAGTACAGGAAACTGGAAAGGGGATTTCGCCGAAACGTGAAAACGTTGGGGGCTGGTCATAATAGGTCAGTCACTGTCATGATATCTGCCCAGATACTCATGAAGTGCAATCAATTACCGGGCAAAAGAATGACTACTTATGACTTTTTATGAGGAATCACGGCTTTTGTTCGTGGTTCCTTTTTTGTGTGTTATGAGAGAACCAGTTTGATAATCGAGAAGGAGAGAAAGAAAATGAAAAAAATTTTAGGCGCAATTGCAGCTTTAGCAATGACAGTAGGATTAGCAGCGTGTGGCACACCTGTTAGCCAAGGGACAGCAAACCAAAACCAATTAGTGGTTGGGATGGAAGCAGGATACCCACCATTTAACTGGACTCAAAAAGATGACTCAAACGGTGCTGTGAAAATTCAAGGAACTGACCAATATGCTGGCGGTTACGACGTTGAAATCGCGAAACGTGTGGCTAAACAATTAGGAAAAGAATTAGTAATTGTAAAAACTGAGTGGGATGGCTTAACACCAGCGCTTGTTTCAGGTAAAATAGATGCGATCATTGCTGGTATGAGTCCTACAGAAGAACGTAAAGCAACAATCGACTTTACAGATTCTTACTATGATTCACAATTAGTATTAGTGGTTAAAAAAGGTTCTAAATATGCAAACGCTACTTCATTAGCAGATTTTGCTGGTGCAAAAGTAACAGCTCAATTAAACACTTTCCACTACTCAGTAATCGACCAAATTACAGGTGTTGACAAACAAGCTGCTATGGATAACTTCCCAGCAATGCGTGTGGCTTTACAAGCAGGAACAATCGACGCTTACGTTTCTGAATTACCAGAAGCAATTTCTGCTCAAGCAGCAAACAGCGACTTCGTAATGGTTAAATTAACAGATGGCTTCAAAACATCACCAGAAGACACACAAACAGCTGTTGGTGTTAAAAAAGATAGCACATTAACAAAACAAATCAATGAAGCATTAAAAACAATCTCTAGCGAAGAACGTCAACAAATCATGCAAGAAGCAATTAAAAACCAACCTGCAGCGGAATAACAAGGATACGAGGGCAAACGCTCAGGACTGAATCACTGGACCGAAACGACGGAAGGAACGTGTAACGTTCTGCGTACTTTTCGGGAAGTGGACGTCAGTCCTGTGAGCCCGAGTTCAACTACACAGAATGTGAGCTTGAATTCACCACTGCGCCAAGGCAATCGCAGAATATAGAAAACAAACATAACACACCGCCACCTCGTGTGGCGTATACATACACATTAAATACAGAAAGTAGGAAAATAAATGAGTATTGATTGGATTGTAAAAATCATTCAACAGAACTGGCAAATGTTCTTAACAGGTGCCTGGATTACACTATATATTTCAATTATTGGTACAATTATCGGGACATTAATCGGGATGTTCATTGGATTTGTTAAAACAATTCCACTACCAGAAAAAGGACCTAAACGTATCCTTTTAAAAATTGCAGTTATTATTTTAAACTGCTATACAGAATTCTTCCGTGGAACACCAATGATCGTACAAGCGATGGTAATTTACTACGGAACAGCATTAATGTTTGGTATCAATTTAGATGTGACATTCGCTGCGATTTTCATCGTATCAATTAACACAGGGGCTTATATGTCAGAAATCGTTCGTGGTGGAATTATCTCTATCGACCAAGGACAATTTGAAGCCAGCCAAGCTATCGGGATGACGCACTGGCAAACAATGCGCTATGTTGTTTTCCCACAAGTACTCCGTAACATCCTTCCAGCAGTAGGAAACGAGTTCGTTATCAACATCAAAGATACTTCTGTATTGAACGTAATTTCTGTATCAGAATTGTACTTTGCGACAAAAACAGTTGCGGGACAAAACTTCCGTTACTTCGATACATTCTTTGTCACATTAATTTTATACTTCATCATGACATTCACAGTGACTCGTATTTTACGTTACTTCGAACGTAAATTAGATGGTCCTGATAACTATGAAGTGATTTATTCAGATCCATTGAACTCAAACTCAATGTCAGCAGTCGAAGAAAAAACTAGACAGAAAGGAAATGCATAATGAGCGAAGCAGTAATTTCCATTCAAAACTTAAGTAAAACTTTCGGTACTAATGAAGTTCTTAAAGATATTTCTTTTGAAGTAAAACGAGGGGAAGTGGTAACGATTATCGGTTCAAGTGGTTCTGGTAAATCAACACTTTTACGTTGTGTAAACTTACTTGAAAAACCAACTTCAGGCGAAATCTACTACGATGGCCAAAATATTCTTGAACATGACAAGAGTATTTACGAATACCGTACTCACGTAGGAATGGTTTTCCAACAATTTAACTTATTTAACAACTTAAACGTGTTAGAAAACTGTATTGTTGGACCTATGAAAGTATTGAAAAAATCAAAAGAGGAAGCAGAGAAAATCGCAAAAGAATTCCTTGAAAAAGTAGGAATGGCTGCGTACATTAATGCAAAACCTCGTCAATTATCAGGTGGACAAAAACAACGTGTAGCTATCGCACGTGCATTATCAATGGAACCAGATGTATTGCTTTTCGACGAACCAACGTCAGCACTTGACCCAGAAATGGTAAACGAAGTGTTAGAAACAATGAAAAGCTTAGCGCACACAGGGCTAACAATGATTGTTGTCACACACGAAATGGGATTTGCCAAAGAAGTCAGCGACCGCGTTGTCTTCATGGATAAAGGAGTTATCGCCGAAGAAGGTACTCCAGAACAAATCTTTGAAAACCCACAAGTGGACCGTACGAAAGAATTTTTAGGACGCGTTCTAAAATAAGCGAAATATGCTATAATGAGCTAAGACAGTTTGTCTTGGCTCTTTTTTTATGCCAGACAACAGAAACAAGTTTGAAGGAGTAGCATCATGTTTGTTAGACATACATCATCACAAGAGGAGACAATGGCGCTAGGGCAGCGTCTAGGCGAGGCGTTATTTGAAAATAGCTGCGTGATTCTCGAAGGAGATTTAGGCGCTGGAAAGACGACTCTTACAAAAGGGATTGCCCTTGGTTTAGGGATCGACCGTGTCATTAAGAGCCCAACGTATACATTGATTCGCGAGTACCGTAAAGGCCGCTTACCGCTATTTCATATGGATATGTATCGTATTGAAGAAAGTGGTGGCGCAAGCGAAGTTGGCCTTGAAGAGTACTTCTATGCGGGTGGTGTGTGCGTCGTTGAATGGGCGCAGTATATCGAAGATGAACTTCCTTCGACATTCTTAAAGATTCAAATCGACCGTGTAGGAGACGGAGAGTCTGAACGTGTGATTCGTTTAGTCCCACACGGAAAAGAGTACGAAGAATTTATCAACAAATTGGAGGAGGCAACAGATGAGTAAAGAACGAGAAATTACATTTGCACTTCCAGAAAAAGACGATGCTAAAGCGTTATTAGATTATAGTAAAAAAGTAGGTAGTGAAACGGATTTTCTTTCCTTTGGACCAGAAGGGTTGAAGTATTCTGTGGCTCAAGAAGAGTTGTTTATTGAATCGCTCTACGAGAATGAAAATCAATATATGTTACTAGCAAAAGACGGGGACGAAATTATTGCTGTAGGTTCGATTGCGGGAAGTTTGCATCCTAAATTCTCACACCGTGGTGAATTAGGAATTAGCGTATTGAAGTCCTACTGGGGGCAAGGTATTGCGACCGTAATGATGGAAGAAATGCTGGCTTGGGTGGCAGAATACTCAAGGCTTGGTCGTGTTGAACTTGAGGTCGTAGCTGTGAATAAGAAAGCACGCCGACTTTATGAGAAGTGTGGATTTGAAGAAGAAGGTCGCCTTAAAAACGGCGTCAAAATCGGTGACGGATATGAAGATATCGTCTTAATGGCGAAACAGATCGAACGATAATAATGAGGTGAAAGAATGAAATTTGGAATTATTGCCGCAATGGAAGAAGAAAAGCGTCTCCTTGAAGAAGAGATGACGATTGAAAAGAGAACAACCGTTGCCAACTGGGAATTTATTGAAGGCACACTTGAAGAAAAGTCGATTGTCCTTGTCCAATCAGGAATCGGAAAAGTCATGTCTGCACTGGCTGCAGGAATCTTAATCGACCGTTTCGGAGTAGACTTGGTCATTAATACGGGGTCTGCTGGTGGTTTTGACACAACTCTAGAAATCGGAGATATTGTCATTGGAACAGAACTTGCGTATTGTGATGCTGACGTGACAGCCTTTAATTACGTTTACGGGCAAATGCCGGGCATGCCAGCGCGTTTTACCATGAATCAAGACTTTTCACCGTCCATTGAACAAGCGATTGCTAAAGTGGATTTAAAGAGCCATACGGGACTTATCGTTTCTTCAGATAGCTTTATTCATACTAGTGAACAAAGAACACATATTTTAAAACACTTCCCAGATGTGATGGCTTCGGAAATGGAAGGGGCAGCGATTGCGCAAGCTTGTCACGCGTTTGGAGTGCCATTTATCGTAATTCGTGCCATCTCAGATATTCCAGAACGCGGAACATCTGCAGTCGATTTTGATACGTTTATCGTTCAAGCTGGAAAACGATCAGCTCAAATGGTCCATCAACTATTACAAGAATGGGATGCGTAAGGAAGACTACTTCCTAATAGTTGACGTAATCGTATTAGAATAGTAGTATTAAAAGGATTACGAATAAGGAGAAGAATATGGATTATACTGTATTTTCAACAGAGTTTCCGGATGTAAAAGTTTTTTACAACGAACCACTTAAAAATTATACATTTACAAAAACAGGTGGCCGTGCTGCCATTCTGATTTTTCCAAAAGATAAAAAAGAAGCAAGCGCAGTGATGCATTGGCTTCGCGAAAAAGATATTCCAACGACGATTTTAGGAAACGCATCGAACGTCATTATTAAAGATGGCGGAATTAGCGGTGCGGTGATTATGTTAAACGATATGTCTCATTTAACTGTATCGGATACACAAATCGTCGCTGAAGGCGGAGTAGCCTTAATTGATGTCTCAAAAGAAGCTGCGAAAAATGGATTAACAGGCTTAGAATTTGCTTGTGGCATTCCAGGAAGTGTCGGCGGAGCGATTTTCATGAACGCTGGAGCATACGGCGGTGAAGTGAGTGAAGTCGTTGAGTACGTGGAAGTGATTACTCCAGATGGGGAATTCAAAACTTACACAAACGAAGATTTAGACTTTAGCTACCGTCATAGCCATGTTCAAAAAACAGGTGATCTTGTGATTGAAGTTGGATTCCGACTAACCAAAGGCGTTCAAGAAGAGATTGACCAAAAAGTAGCAGAATTAACCCATTTACGCCAAAGCAAACAACCGCTTGAGTATCCGTCTTGTGGGAGCGTGTTTAAACGTCCAGAGGGGCATTTTACAGGAAAACTAATTCAAGACGCTGGACTTCAAGGACATCAAATCGGTGGCGTGCAAGTCTCTAAAAAGCATGCTGGATTTATGGTGAATATTGATAACGGAACAGCAACGGACTATATGGATTTAATCCGTTATGTTCAAAAAGTGATTTTAGAAAAAGACGGCGTTGCGCTAGAACCAGAAGTACGTATTATTGGAGAAGAGCCAACATCGAAATAGGTAAAGGAGGGGTATTGTGAAAGACGGACTGTTTAAAACAATTCTCTACACCATTATTGGGATTGGAATTATGACAACGATAATGACATTAACGTCGATTACAACACCATTTGAGGGAGTATATATTCAATTTGCATATGGCTACCTTGCACTCTTTGCAGGTGTTGCTGGCGCTATTCCAGCGGCCATTGTCGGTTTTACTGGGCATGTATTATTTGATTTAATCTATACGGATCACTTGTGGCTTTCTTGGGCGCTAAGTTCGGGAGCATTAGGCTTCGTATTTGGCTTTGCGATTCGTCGCAACAGCTTACGTCAAGGAGTCTTTTCACAGCACGATATGGTACGATTTAATGTGGTGCAAGCAGCCGTAAATATTGCCATTTTCGGATTGATTGCGCCAACGTTAGATGTATTGTTCTATCAAAGTTCCACAGCAGTTGTATTTACGCAAGGCTGGATTGCAAGTATCATCAACTTATTGACAGTAGCAATCTTTGGAACGATTACGTTGAAGCTATATGCAAACTATAAATTGAAACAAAATAAACAGTAAAAATGCGAAATCCCGAAATTCACTTATAAGTGAATTTCGGGATTTTTGTATATATAGGGAAAGGACGGTTGAAAATCTACCGTCCTTTCGTTTTTGGCAAACATTGTTAGTGGAAGATTAATCCTCACTCGTTTTTGAAAGTGAGATTGCACTTCTTATCCTCTTTAGTACCTTTTCATTTTCCTCTTCGTCTTTGAACATAATGATGGTGTAAAGTATATCCATGACAGTTTGATATAGTAGGCGTGAAGTCAGGCTCTCTGTTCTGTATTTTGCTTCTTGTGAGAAAGCAATAACGGATTCTGTTGCAAGTTTAAGAATTTTACCAGTAGGGTTTCCTGTAATACAAATAACTGGGCAACCATTCTTTTGTAAAATTTTAGCAAGATTAATCGTTTCTAACGAATCACCTGAGTGGGAGAAGAGAAATACGCAATCTTTTTTTGATAATTTACTACAAATACTCAATTGAATATGGTAATCAGAAACATAGTGGCAATTTAGTTTTGTACGAAGAAACTTATGATAAGAGTCTAATGCAATAACGGAAGAACCTCCTTGACCAAAGAAGTATACGTCATGACTCTTTTCAAGTAAACGAACTATGCGATGTAAAGTTTTTTCGTCTAAAAAATTAATCAAGTTTTCTAGTGATTGTTGATTAAAATGAATGGTTTTCTTAGCAACTTCTATATAAGAGTCCGAAGGATCAATCTCAGTATAGTTTACGAAACGTTCTGGTTGAGTAGGGATGATAGAATTAGAAGCTAGTTTAATTTTGAAATCTTGAAATCCATTAAAACCTAATTTTTTTACGAAATTATAAATCGTTGTTTGTGAAATATCTGTTTCGTTTGCCATATCAGCTAAGGTTTTATTAACGAGCTCATCGTTTTTTAATTGTAAAAAGTAGTCCACTAGAGAATCTTCAGAGGAACTAAATTTATTTTTATTTTGTTTAATGATGTTTAATAAATAAATGTTTTGCATGAGAAGCCTCCCTGTTTCCCTTTATTTACAGAAATAATAACATAGAGAATAAAAAAAGTAAATAAAAAATATTTTTTTATAAAAGGGTTTACAAAATAAAATTTAATGTTATACTTTTAGTATAAGTTAACTTTAGAACAGTATACAGAAGGTGAAAAAATTGAAATGGACATTTAGATGGTATGGAGACAATGACCCTATCACATTAGACCACATTCGACAAATCCCAAATATGCACGGTGTTGTTGGAACTCTTGTGAAAAAATTACCAGGAGACTTGTGGACTAAAGAAGAAATTCTTGCGCTGAAAAATGCAGTAGAAGCAAAAGGGCTTACTTTAGCAGGTATTGAAAGTGTATCGATTCATGATTCGATTAAAGCTGGGACACCTGAACGTGACCACTATATTGAAGTGTATAAAGAAAACATCAAAAATCTTGGAGAACTTGGAGTAAACGTGATTTGCTACAGTTTCAAACCAATCTTTGGATGGGCAAAAACAAATCTAGAGTACGAACTTCCAGATGGATCTCATACACTTGAATATGATGATAAAGTGGTTCAACAAATCGAACCGAAGCAAATGTTTGGATTAATTAGCGGACAAACTTCTGGATTCCAATTATCTGGTTGGGAACCTGAACGTCTTGCAAAATTCCAAAAACTTGAAGATATGTACAAAGGAATTACAGAAGAAAAACTATTCGAAAACCTTTGCTACTTCTTAGAAAGAGTGATTCCTGTCTGTGAGGAGTATGGCGTGAAGATGGCGATTCACCCAGATGATCCACCATTTGATATGTTTGGTCTTCCTCGTATCACTAAAAATAAAGAAGATATCCTAAAAATCGTGAATGCCGTTGATTCTGATTACAACGGAGTAACTTTATGTACTGGTTCACTTGGAGCAAATCCAGAAAATGATTTAGTGGATATTATTCACTCATTAAAAGGAAAAATCCATTTCGCACACTTAAGAAATGTACAAATTCTTGGAGATAAACATTTCTTAGAATCAGCTCACTTAAGTAAAGAAGGTTCACTAGATATGTATGCAATTGTGAAGGCGTTACATGACATCGGATTTGATGGCATCGCTCGTCCAGACCACGGACGTACTATCTGGGGTGAAGTTGCAAGACCTGGTTACGGATTATATGACCGTGCAATTGGTATTTCATACTTACAAGGTCTTGAAGAAGCAGTAGAAAAACAATATTAAAGCTTGAAAGGAAGCTATGCAACATGAAAATCGGATTAATTGGACTCGGAAAAATGGGATTGAATTTAGCGCTTAATGCTAAAGAACATGCTTTTGACGTCGTAGGTTTTGATGTGTCAACTGAGTCAGTAGCAAAGGCTCATGAAGCAGGTTTACCTGTTAATCATTCCATCGATGAATTGATTGGAAACTTGGACGATGTCAGAGTGGTGATGCTTAGTCTTCCAGCTGGAAAAATTACAAATGGAGTTGTTAATGAATTGTCAAATCTCTTAAAAGCAGGAGATATTGTCATTGATAGCGGAAACTCTAACTATAAAGATAGTTTGAATAACTATCATACTTTAAAAGAAAAAGAAATTTATTTCCTAGATTGTGGAACTTCTGGAGGAATGAGCGGAGCTAGAAACGGTGCCTGCCTAATGATTGGTGGCGACCAAGAAGCTTTCGACCAAGTGAAAGACTTCTTCGAAGCAATCGCGATTGAAGATGGTTGTCTATTTGTAGATCAACCTTCTGCAGGACATTACTTGAAGATGGTTCACAATGGAGTGGAATACGGAATGATGCAAGCCATTGGAGAAGGTTTCAATATTTTGGAGCATTCTGAATACACATTTGATAACGAAAAAGTCGCAAAAGTTTGGAATAATGGTTCAGTCATCCGTTCATGGTTAATGGAATTGGCACAAGAAGCCTTTCGTAAAGACCCTAAACTTGAAAAAATTGAAGGAGTCATCGGAAGCAATGGTGAAGCTAAATGGACATTAGAAGAAGCACTTCGCCTAGGAGTTCCAACTCCAGTTATCGCAGACTCATTATTTGTTCGAAATAGTAGCTGCGGTGCAGATGAATTTTCTAATAAACTTGTTTCTTCTTTAAGAAATGGGTTTGGCGGACACGAAATGAAGATGAAATAACGAGGAGGCAATTTCATGAGTCATCATAAAATCGCTATTGTCAATTCGAGTAGTTTCGGAAGAATCTTCCCCAACCACTTAGAAAGATTAAGAAATATTGGTGAAGTTGAGTATTTCAATTTTCCACAAGAAATTCCTGGGAAGGAACTAGCGGAAAATTTGAAAGGCTATGACATCATCATCGCAAGTGTAACACCATTTTTTGATACTGAATTCTTTGAACATAAAGATGAATTACTTTTGATATCAAGACATGGTATTGGATTTAATAATGTTAATTTAGAAGCAGCGAGAAAACATAACACAATTGTTTCAATTATCCCCGCGCTTGTAGAACGTGATGCTGTTGCGGGTAATAACATCACGAACTTATTAGCTGTTATGAGAAGAACAGTTGGTGCTTTAGACGCTGTTGAAGAAAATCAATGGGAAAGAAGAGCGTCATTTATTGGCCATTCACTTTATAACAAAGTAGTTGGTGTTATCGGAATCGGAAATACTGGGGGTTGTGTTGCTGAAACACTAAAATTCGGATTCAGATGTAGAGTTCTCGCCTATGACCCTTATAAGACTAAGTTAGAAATCGAACAGCATGGTGCAGAAAAAGTAGAATTTGAAGATTTAATTCGTAATTCGGACGTTATTTGTTTATGTGCAAACCTTACTGAAGAGAATTATCATTTTATTTCAAAGAAAGAGATTGAAATGATGAAGCCAAATGTGTATATTTCCAACTCAGCTAGAGGAGCGTTAGTTGATGAAAAAGCAATTGTAGAGGGGTTAAAATCTGGTAAAATTGCTGGTTTTGCAACCGACGTGCTAGAAGTTGAACCAGGACGCGCTAACCATCCATATCTTGCATTTGAAAATGTAGTGGTTACTCCACATACTTCTGCATATACCATGGAATGTTTAGAGGCAATGGGAGAAAAATGTGTAGAAGATTGCGAGGTGATTGTGGAAGGAAAGCTTCCTGTAAGATCTGTACAAAGTAAAAGTAGTTATGTGAAAGGAGAAGTAAAATGATTGACGATTTAAAAGTGAAAGTTGGTCCACAATATTATCGTTATGCAGTTAATGCAATTGATGAAGTGGTAAATGTTTTGGATGCCCATAAGGCCAAAACAGTGTTAGTAGTTCATGGAACTATTTCATGGAAGAAAGCAAAGAAATTTTTAACCTTTTTAGATTCAGAAAAGTATCGTTTTGTTTTTCATCAATATACAGGTGAATGTAGTTACTATGGAACTGATTTAATTGTAGATAAAGTTAAAATCGAGAATTGTGATTTTATTATCGGAGTTGGTGGTGGTAAACTAACTGATTTAGTTGGTTATGCTGCAAATGTAGCAAATGTACCGTTTGGTGTTATTCCTACTTTGACAAGTAACTGTGCTCCATGGACACCACTTTCTGTAATGTACAAGGAAAATGGAGATTCAGAAGGGAAAACAGAGCATTTTCTACAACAAGCAAGCTTCTTTATAACAGATCCAAGATTAGTAATAGATTCTCCAGTAGAGTATTTCGTAGCAGGTATTGCGGATACTCTTGCTAAATGGTACGAATCTGACTTAATTACTTCTCAAGACTTTTTACAGTCAGAAGCTTTCGTATCGCTTGCTAGATATACTGCAAAAATTTCCAAAGACGTATTAATGGAAAAAGGAAACAAAGCTATCGAAGATATGAAAAAACAAGTCCTTAGTGATGAATTTATTCAATGTTCTGAAATAGTGTTTGCGGTAGCAGGTCTTGTAGGTGGTTTAGGTGACAAATATGCAAGAAATGCAGCAGCTCATGCCATTCATGATGGAATTGCGAAATATATTCATGAAAGTCATAAGTTTTTACATGGTGAGAAAGTAGCCTATGGTATTTTCTACCAATTAGCATTAGAAAATAAATGGAATGTGATTGATGAATTGATTCCATATTATGAAGAATTAAATTTACCTCAATCTTTACATCATATGGGGATTTACCCAGAAGATGAAACTGTGATAGATGATGTTGTTAGATTTGTGGATAGCAAAGCTAAAGTTCATTTGTTACCAATTGAAATTAATTTTAATTATTTAAAAGAAAAATTATTAGAGTTAGAAGAATATATTTCTAACAAATAAAGGAGGAAAAAGGTAATGGAAACATTATCAGTAGTACAAAGTTTATTAATTGCTCTATGGGTAGCAGCTGTTATGTCAAGATGGCTTGGTGGTGGTGCGACCTTAACACTTCGCTTCTCGCCATTAATGACTGGTCTAGTCTGCGGAATTATTATGGGAGATGTTAGTAATGCAATGATTGTTACAGCAGCTCTTCAATTAATCTACATGGGAGTGTTCTCTCCTGGTGGATCAATGCCTTCAGAACCTGCAATTGCAGCAGCAATTGCCGTACCGGTTGCTTTATTAGGGAATTTAACACCAGAAGCAGCTATTGGGGTTGCAGTTCCAGTTGGATTATTAGGAAGTTATTTATATCAATTCAGATTCTTCTTAAATACATTTTTAGGTAAATATACAGATAAAGCTGTAGAAAAAATGGATGAAGGTGCTATCAAACGTTCAATCATTTGGTATCCAACAATTGCTTCATTCTTACTATTCGTACCATTAGTATTCGCTTCATTGTACTGGGGTGCTCCAGTGATTGCAGATCTTATCGGTCAATTAAAAGAAACAGTAGTTCTTCACGTGTTAGAAGTAGTCGGTGGTGGTTTAGCCGCAATCGGTATCTCTACAACAATCTATGTTATCGGACGTAAAGATTACTTAGTATTCTTCTTATTAGCATACTTCATGAGTGTAATCTTAAAACCTTTAAATGTTACAATGGTAACTTATGCAATTATTGGTGTACTTGTTGCTGCTATTTTCGTAATGGTAACTAAAAACAACAACCAACCAGTAGCTGCTAGCCCGGCTGGATCATCAACTGCTCAATTTGACGATGATGACGACGATGATTTTTAATTGGAGGAATAGATAATGAATACTGAAACAACTCAAAAAAATGTGGCGTTAGCTCCTGAAGAAATTACTCAAAAGGACGTTACAAAAGCATATCTAAGATGGCACTTTGCAAATGAAATTCCACACTCATTTGACCGTTATATTTCAGCATCTTTACTATATGCAATGATGCCAATTTTAAACAAATTATATAAAGATCCTGAAAAAAGAAAAGAAGCTTATAAGAGACAATTACTCTTCTTCAACACTCAATTAACTTGGGGTGGTGGGGTTATCACTGGTTTAATGTCTTCAATGGAAAAAGAAAGAGCTCGTCAAGAGTATGAAAATGAAGAAATTACAATGACAGATGACTTAATGTATAACACTAAAGCTGGTTTAATGGGTGCTCTTGCTGGTATCGGGGATGCAATTGACTCAGGTACAATGCAATATATTTTTATTGCGATTGCTATTCCTTGGGCTCAAGAAGGTAGTGCACTAGGTGCATTATTCCCATTCATCTGTTTTGCACTTTATCAACTTTTTGTTGGATTATTCTTTGCTCGTCAAGGTTTCTCTTTAGGTAGAAATGCAACAAGCTTAGTTCATAGTTCAGGTGTAAAAGATGCGATTAGTTTATTATCAATCTTAGGGTTGTTTATGATGGGGATTTTAGCTGGTAACTACGTCAAAGTGACTTCAAGTCTACAATTCACACTTTCTGGTAAAAACTTCGTTATTCAAGAATTACTGGATAAAATCGTCCCTGGTATTTTACCATTAGCAGTAGTAATGGGTGTGTATTATTACTTCGTTAAGAAGGGACTCAAAGTTACACAAGCTTTATTATGGTTAACATTAATTCTTATTGTGTTAGCATCTGTTGGAATTCTATAATGTGGAGGAGCCTTTAATGGGAAAAGTTAATTTAGCACGTGTGGATGAACGTTTAATCCACGGACAAGTAATGATTACACTATCGCAAAGAAATGGAGTAAACTCAATCTTCGTTGTCGATGATGTAGTTGCAAAAGATCCGTTTATGAAGGATTTATATAAGAGTGCGGGAAACCGTACTGGCCAAAAGACAATTGTGATTTCTGAAGAAAAAGCAAAATTCTATTGGGATGAATACAAATTCAAAGACTATAGCTGTATTTTAATTGCGAAAACAGTAGGAACAATTGCAAACCTTGTAAAACATGGAGTTCCAGTAGAGGAATTAAATATTGGTGGTATTGCTAAGAAAAATGATGAAGATGTGTTAGTAACAAAATCTGTGCATTTAAATAAAGCAGATGCTGAAACTTTAAAAGATCTTCGCGACAATTATGGAGTTAAAGATATTTATTTCCAAGCTACTCCTTCAGCAGGCAAGACATCATTAGATGATGTGCTTAAAAAATTTAGTTTATAAGAGGTAGAATCATGGAAAGTAATCGCCAAATGAACGATTGGATTGTTCGTTATGGATTTCTCTTGAAAAAGAGAAATACTGACAAACAAAAGGATAAATTTATTCAAACGTTTCTCTCAGATGTCTTGAACATCCGAGATGATATCAACGTCATCGAAATTGAGGAGAAGAAAAGAAAATATCACAATATTTATATTGGGGATGTTTCTAAGGCGGATAAAATTATCACTACGTATTTCGATACGCCAATTGTTTCATTTGGCGATTATTCTTTCACGGATACTGAAAAGAATAAACGAAATACGTTGACTCGAATTGCTTTTGAAAGTGTTGCTAGTTTATGTATTGGCTTAGGAATTTTCTTTTTCCTAATGCGAGTGTTCGAAGGAACATTACTCACAACAGTTCTGACTGTTTTTGCGCTAGCTTTCTTCTATGTGTTTAATGGAATTGTCAAAGGTAGACCTAGCAGCAAGACGCAAGTGAGAAACACTTCATCAATTATTGAAGTGTTGAGTTTACTTGAAAAATACAAAAAGAATAAACGAGTAGCTTTTGCCGTTGTTGATGGTGGTTGCACGAATGGAATCGGTTTTGTTGCATTAAGAAATAGTGTCAAGGCTCAATCAAAAATTTATGAATTAGATAGCGTTGGAGCAAACACTACCTTAACAGTGACGGAAGATTCTAACCAAAAGAGTTTCAAAATCCATCCGGATCTAGATTCTTTAGGTAATGTTATTCTTTCAGAGAAGATAGATGACGAACTTTTAATTCGTCAACGTCAAAAAATCGAAACCATATTGGAGGAACGATAATGCAAATTTTAATTGTAACGCATGGTGAATTAGCTGCTGGATTTAAAGATGCAGCAGAAGTGATTTTTGGTGAAGTCAAAGGAATCACAACAATCGGATTGCACTCAGGTGAATCTGTAGAAGCATTTGGAGAAAAAATCTATGCTACATTAGCAGGTTTTGACGAAAATGAATCAGTACTAATTATTGCGGATTTATTAAGTGCTTCTCCATACAACCAATCAGTGCTTTCTGTAAATAAATTAGATGAAAAACGTGCTGAAAATGTACGCTTAATTGCTGGAGCAAGCTTACCAATGGTTCTTGAAGGGATTAACCAACAACTCCTTGGTAGCGACTTAGAAGCTGCAGTGAATGAATTGAAAAACTATACAATCTCTGATGATTATGTATGGAAAAAATCTGTCGTTGAAGAAGCAGACGAAGACGACTTTTAGGGGGTATTTTTATGCCTAAGCAAGTCGCAATTTTTGATATGGATGGTCTATTTGTGGATTCTGAGCGTATTTATGCTGAAGGATGGAAACAAGGCTTTAAAGAATACGGAGTTATAGTCCCAGAAGGATTTGTTGAGTCTTTAACGGGACAAAGTTCAGCGGCTAATGATGCAAAAATTATTAGTTTGTTAAATGATTCAGAGTTAGCAAAAAAAATTCGTGTTGTTCGTGAACAATATTATCAGGAAAAATTAAATAATAGTGAAATTAAGTTAGGAAAGTTTGCTAAAGAGCTTGCTGAAATTTTAAAAGATAAAGGTTTTAAAGTGATTTTAGCTTCTTCATCAACTAAAAAGAGAATAAATGAGTTACTTTCTAAAAATGATGCTTGTGACGTTTTTGATGCAATCGTATGTGCAGATCAAGTACAAAAACTCAAACCAGCACCTGATATCTATTTAGCGGCACTAAACTGTTTTGACACTAATTCAAAAGATGCGATTGCTTTTGAAGATACAATAGTTGGTGCAACTGCTGCAGTGACAGCAGGTATAGATGTTTGTCTAGTTAGTGAACTCTTATATCGGCAACAATTAAAACTCGAGCATAATCAATGTTTAGGTTTATTCAGAGATTTAGAAGAAACATACACATTTTTGGAGGCGAATCAAGTATGTTAGTTGAACAATTAAAGGAAAACTACTTCTTTGCGGTTATTCGCGGGAAGGATAAAGAAGATGCCAAAAATATTGCACGTTACGCGATTAAAGGTGGCATTTATAACATTGAAATTACATTTTCAACACCAAAAGCAGATGAAGTGATCAAGGAATTGATTGAAGAATTCAAAGATGACAACAAAGTTATCGTTGGCGCTGGAACGGTAATGAATTTAGATCATGCTGCTTTAGCAAAAGCTGCTGGTGCAAAATTCTTAGTGAGTCCACATTTTTCACCAGAGATTGCAAAATACGCAGTGGAAAATGACATTGAATATTCTCCAGGATGCGGAACAGTGACAGAAGTGGTCAACGCGACTGCTGCTGGTGCTAAAATCGTAAAACTATTCCCTGGTGGAACGATTGGTAAAGGATTCATCCAAGCCATCCACGGACCAATTCCGGAAGTGAATTTAATGCCTTCTGGTGGTGTTTCAGCTTCAAACGTAAAAGAGTGGAAAGAAGCTGGAGCCTGCGCGGTAGGTATCGGTAGTGCGCTTTCAGCTAAAGTTGCAACTGAAGGATACGAAAGTGTAACGCGCGTAGCACAAGAGTTTATCAAAGCTTTAGATTAAAACGACGCTTTGTTAGAAGGGGTTAAGTGACTGATGTTGCTTAATTCCTTTTTTGTATGAATACGACTCAAGAAAAAATTTTGATTTTTGTACGGTGGACATACTATATATGGGGGAATACAGATTAGTAGGTACAAAATAGCTTCAAAAAATTAAAAATAATTTTTCTATAGAAAATAAGAATAATTCCTTCAATTGTACAATTAGTATATAGAAAACACCGGTTTTCATATAAATTATAAGATGACAAATAATCAGAGCTAGTTTGGATAAGTAGAAGAAAAGTGTTAAAACTGAGAAATTAAAGTTTAGTTTTTAACAGTGGTACATTATCAGCTCCTTTTTAAAACTAATATTATATAATTTTAAAAGACGTTATTCATTATTTGAATAGCGTTTTTTTAGTGCAAAAATCTTAAGTAAAAAAGCAAAAAGTAACATATATGCTACAGTGAAGTGCCCCCTGTCAAGTAGACAGGAAAATAATTAAAGTGTATGACGAGTTCTTATGAACTCGTCTTTTTATTTATGC
>NZ_JAPWBS010000004.1:0-126246 GCF_041433575.1 Granulicatella sp. 20925_1_28 | reverse complement strand
AATTTAATATAAATTGCACCCATAGCTCAATTGGATAGAGTACTTGACTACGAATCAAGCGGTTACAGGTTCGACTCCTGTTGGGTGCATACTCGGGAATTAGCTCAGCTTGGTAGAGCACTTGGTTTGGGACCAAGGGGTCGTAGGTTCGAATCCTGTATTCCCGATTTCCTTATGGGGGCTTAGCTCAGCTGGGAGAGCGCCTGCTTTGCACGCAGGAGGTCAGCGGTTCGATCCCGCTAGTCTCCATTTAACTTAATAATATTATGGCGGTGTAGCTCAGCTGGCTAGAGCGTCCGGTTCATACCCGGGAGGTCGGGGGTTCGATCCCCTTCGCCGCTATTTTCTTTTAGAGCTTGGACCTTTAGCTCAGGTGGTTAGAGCAGACGGCTCATAACCGTCCGGTCGTAGGTTCGAGTCCTACAAGGTCCATAGGTTATATCTTGGAGGATTACCCAAGTCCGGCTGAAGGGAACGGTCTTGAAAACCGTCAGGCGTGTAAAAGCGTGCAAGGGTTCGAATCCCTTATCCTCCTTAACATTATCGCGGGGTGGAGCAGTTGGCAGCTCGTCGGGCTCATAACCCGAAGGTCGTAGGTTCGAGTCCTACCTCCGCAATTAGGTTCCGTGGTGTAGGGGTTAACATGCCTGCCTGTCACGCAGGAGATCGCGGGTTCGATTCCCGTCGGGACCGTATCTCTAAATTACTCGGCTCGGTAGCTCAGTTGGTAGAGCACTTGATTGAAGCTCAAGGTGTCGGCAGTTCGATTCTGTCCCGAGCCATTCTAAATAATGCGGGTGTAGTTTAGTGGTAAAACTACAGCCTTCCAAGCTGTTGTCGCGAGTTCGATTCTCGTCACCCGCTTTATATTTAGGGCCTATAGCTCAGCTGGTTAGAGCGCACGCCTGATAAGCGTGAGGTCGATGGTTCGAGTCCATTTAGGCCCATTAATAACATTGTTATTATCAGAAAAATAATAAACTTGGATGATGGGGAAGTACTCAAGAGGCTGAAGAGGCGCCCCTGCTAAGGGTGTAGGTCGGGAAACCGGCGCGAGGGTTCAAATCCCTCCTTCTCCGTTTTATTATTTGCATATCCTGGCCCGTTGGTCAAGCGGTTAAGACACCGCCCTTTCACGGCGGTAACACGGGTTCGAGTCCCGTACGGGTCATATTTGGAGGTTTAGCTCAGCTGGGAGAGCATCTGCCTTACAAGCAGAGGGTCAGCGGTTCGATCCCGTTAACCTCCATCTCATAGTGGTTCCGTGGTGTAGGGGTTAACATGCCTGCCTGTCACGCAGGAGATCGCGGGTTCGATTCCCGTCGGGACCGCTCTTTATAAAATGCGGGTGTAGTTTAGTGGTAAAACTACAGCCTTCCAAGCTGTTGTCGCGAGTTCGATTCTCGTCACCCGCTTTAATATTATCCTGGCCCGTTGGTCAAGCGGTTAAGACACCGCCCTTTCACGGCGGTAACACGGGTTCGAGTCCCGTACGGGTCATCCTTAAGTCTACATTGCGTAGGCTTTTTTTA
This sequence comes from Granulicatella sp. 20925_1_28, assembly GCF_041433575.1. Taxonomy (NCBI): domain Bacteria; kingdom Bacillati; phylum Bacillota; class Bacilli; order Lactobacillales; family Carnobacteriaceae; genus Granulicatella; species Granulicatella sp. 20925_1_28. Next base: position 124,714 of record NZ_JAPWBS010000004.1, on the reverse strand, counting down.
TTGCTGAAAATATTATATAAAACAAAGTAAACCACTCCTTATTTTGCTAATGGGGAGTGGTTTATCGGATTATTTTGTAATAGCAAAATAAATAAACTGTGAAAAGTCTATTTATTTTCTAAAAATTTTTTAACGGTTGCAGATAAATTATCTGAGTACTGAATGATGTCTAGAGGAGTTGAAATTTCTACAGTTGTGTGTTCCGTATCGTTAAATTGCAATTTAAATTTATTGTTAACTGTATAAATACGCATAATCCATTTACGAATGTTATCATCTAGAAGTATATTAAAATAGCTTCTATTATCTCTATAAAATATGCGAGATGGATCCACTACGTCTTTTAATACGATTTTTGTCGTTGTGTAAGCTTCCAATTCTTCAGAAGTCGTTATTATTTCAGAATCTTTATTTTGAATTTCCTCTTTTACTTCTTCTGTATCACTAGACAATTTAGTATCTACATTAGAGTTTAAGGCAGCACTTAATTTTTCGTTTACTCGCTCACTAATAAATTGAGAGAATCCTTTCTTAACTATGGATTCAAACTTTTCAAGAGTATTTTTAGTTTTTGTTCCTTCGTATATTTCACCCACAATATATTTTACGAAAGATTCACTTGGCTCAGTTAATTGTTTAGCTAAATGGTTTTTAAGACTATTTAAGTATTTTAATTCGGAAGCAGAGGATGTTATTTTATCAACATCAAAATTGTCTTTGTGGAATTTAGCTATCTCTGCTATTTGAATATCTTTAATTTTAGTGATATCTATTGTTAAAAATGGAGTAGTATCCATTTTGTTAGGCTCATCAAGATCCGTATAAAATTTATATTCTTGACCATTTGTTAAAATTCCAAATTTTGAAGTAGTAGTACCAAAATATCTAAATAATTGCGAATCATGTTTTGTAAGCTTTTCTGAGATAGATTTAGCTTCGATTAGAATTACAGGAGCATCACTAAGCTTAATAGCATAGTCTACTTTTTCTCCTTTTTTAATTCCCACATCTGCAGTAAATTCAGGTACAAATTCGAGTGGATTAAAGATGTCATATCCTAAGATTTGGAAAAAAGGTAAAATGAGAGACGTTTTAGTAGCCTCTTCTGTATTAATATTCTCTTTTAATGTAAGTACACGTTTTCCTAAATTCTTTAATTGTTCGGACAACACTTCTAGTTCCATTGTTTTTCCTCCTTAAATATAATTGTTTATTTCCTTTTTAAGTACTCAGGTACTGCTTTATACATATTCAGCCTGAGAGGGTATGCTATTTAAAACCAGATATATGTACTTTAAGTACTAAATTACTGATTTACCTAAGATAAATCATCACTCCCTATTTTTTATTCTTTCCCAGAGCATTGCTAGTATCATTCCATCTAATTTTAATTTGTCTTCCTCAGATAATTCGACACCATCATAAGAAATAATGACACTATTAAGTTTTAAAGCTTGGTCAAAAACAATCAATTCTTTAGTAGTAGCCCATTTAGGAATATCAGTACGATCAAGTAAATAATCAATAGAAACGTCAAAATATTCTGCAACTTTTTGAACTTTATCGACTCCTGGAACTCTATTGTCCCAACGACTAATTGTTCCAGCCCCCAGACCTAAAGTTCTTTCTAATTCAGCAATGGTATTTTTATTTTTAGAGCATAATGCTCTTATTTTTTCTACAATATTCATTTTATATCCTCCTAAAAGAAACACAAAATTACTTTTGCGTAGAAACAGAGAGAAAGTTATTTAGAACTTGTCTAAAAGCAATCACTCTTTATATGTAGATGCCTAAAAAAGAAAATGATTGAAAATTACATCTTTTAATTGAACGTGAAGCTACTTTAAAGATATTCAATTGTCATTTTTTGGATACGCTTACATAATAGCACATACGCAAACGTGTTTCAATATGTTTGCGTATAAAAATTGGAAATAAGCATAGTAGGGACAAAATAATAGAAGCAAGAATAAATAGTTGTGAATAAGAAAAATAAGGGCTTATAGAATAGTTAAAATATTACTAAAGCAAAAATAAAAAACCTACCTTCAAAAGTAGATTTTATTATTTGAACTTAAAAAATATAAGTTGTTATTCCGAGCTTTTAATGTAAAATATTGAAATAATGGAGCCGAGGGGAGTCGAACCCCTGTCCAAGTATATCGACACAATCAAATCTACATTCATAGTTTATCTATTTAGAGTTCGCTACTGATTAGCTGATAAACAAGCATCATCTTAAGCTAGTCTGATAATCTCTTATTCACTTAGACAGACGGAAAAGTGAATCGTATCCCACTGGTTATAGGACCTGGACCCGAGCACATGGGCGATGCCGGACAGATCTTAGCTAGCAGTTATTAAGCTGCGAAAGCTAAAGTGTTTGTTTGTTGTTTGTCAGTTATATTTAACTGTAACGTTTTTACGTAGCCGTAACCTACGGAATGCATTGAAAGCTCAACCTATACCTGTCGAATCCGTAACGACCCCGTATAAAGAAAAGCCTAGACTTACGCCTAGACTCTCATTGTAACAAAGTTCAGTTATACTTGCAAACCTTTATTAATCGTGCATTTTTGTAGGAAGCATCTCATATGGTTCTTCTTTGGCTTCTTTACGAAGTACAAAGTGGTTTGTTTGGTTGAGTGCTTTTAAGTGGAATTTACCATCTGAATATTCAACGATATTAATAGATGCATTTCCGATTAATTCTGATAGTTGGAAGTCAGGAATCAATTCGTGAAGCATATTTCGAATTGTAATTCCATGGCTCACGATAAGAATGTTTTGATTTTGGTCACGGTGCTTATTGATTACTTTTAGTAAACCTTGTTCTACACGTAACCAAAACTCCATAAAGTTTTCTCCGAGATGATCTGGATCTAATTCCTTTAGTCCGTTTAATTCTTCTTGGATATTACGTCCACCTAAGTCATCAAAATTGCGATGTAATTTCTTATAAAGTTCGCTCCAAAGTTCACCAGCGTCTTTTCCTTCTAAGCTTCCAAAGAATACTTCGCGGAATTCAGGCATCATTTCAATCGTGAGGTTTTCACGGTTTGGATGATTTCTAAGGAAGAGTTGAGCAGTTTCGACAGTTCTTCTTAGGTCACTTGTATAGACCGCGTCAAAATGAACGTCTTTCATTCCCAAACCAGAACGAATAGCATCTAGGCGTCCTTCTTTTGTTAGAGGAGTATCAGACCATCCTTGCATACGATTGTAGCGGTTAAAGATGGTTTCTCCATGTCTCATGAAATACAATGTTACACCTTTTTTCGTCATAAAATGACCTCCGTTCTTGTTCTTATTTCTATTGTAAACCGTTTCTTATAAAAATGCTATTTTAAAATGAAGCTTGGCCAATAAAATATCCGAATGCTACACAAGCAAGTCCGCCTACTAAACTAATAGCCATATATAAAAGAGCGAGTGGAGTATCTCCATTTTGGATTAATTGAAGAGATTCTAAGCTGAAAGTGGAGAAGGTTGTAAAGCCACCACATACTCCTGTAATGAGTAGTAGTTGATCGCCTTCGAACCAGTGTGATTGTTGAAATTTAGCGCTTAAAAATCCGATGGCCAGCGATCCTAATAAGTTAATGAATAATGTTTTAATGGGAAGAGAGTGCTGCAGGGAAAGTTGCGATAATAAATATCGTAAAATTGCTCCAATGGCACCGCCAATTCCGACATAGAGTAGTGACATAGTATCCTTCTTTCTTAGTTGAATAGTTTTATTATACCCGAAATTGGGCAAAAAGAAAAAGCTGGAATAGATCCAGCTTTATGATTATTTGAAGAATAAGCTTCCGATAACGATAATCCCAAGAGCGATACGGTACCAACCGAATGCTTGGAAGTCGTGGTGTTTGATGTATTTCAATAAGAACTTGATTACGAATAGAGATACAACAAATGAAACGACAGAACCAACTAATAAAATCACGAATTCAGCTAATGAGTAGTGGAATCCGAATTTCAATAATTTTAATCCGCTCGCACCGAACATGATTGGAATCCCCATGAAGAATGAGAATTCAGTTGCGATTGAACGGCTTGTTCCAACTAATAAACCACCAAGGATTGTTGAACCAGAACGGCTAGTACCAGGTACAAGTGCTAAACATTGGAAAAGACCAATTTTAATAGCTGTCATGAAGTCTAATTCTTTGAAGTCATTAATTTTTGGTTCCACATTTTTATGTGCACGTTCGATGTAGATGAACGCAATCCCATATACGATTAGAGCTAATGCAATAACGATTGGTTTATTGAAGTAGTCATCCATAAAGTCATCAAGAACAAATCCTAGAATCACAGCTGGGATACATCCGATAATTACCTTTTTCCAAAGACTAATCGTTTCGATAAACTCTTTACGGTTTTTACTTTTAGCAAATGGGTTTAATTTGTTGAAATAAACTAGGACAACCGCCATGATGGCACCTAATTGAATCACAACATTGAACATTTCTTGGAATTTAGCAGATACGTCTAATTGAATGATTTCGTTCACTAAAATTAAGTGACCAGTACTACTAATTGGTAGCCATTCAGTAACGCCTTCGATAATTCCTAAAATAATAGTTTTAATAATCTCGATAAGATTAAGCATTTTTCCACTCCTTTATAAAGTCTGCTAACAACGATTATACTGCTTTCTGGCAAGGATTACCACAATAAACAAGAAAGTCTCTTCAAAAAAGAAGAGACTGTAAAATGAGTTCTATTGAGGTACGACACAAACTACTTCTGGGGCATAAAAATCTTTTTGAAGAAGTGTGAGTTCACCAGTTTCTAAGTCACGTTTGAATAGCGTTAAATTGTCTGATTCTTGGTGTCCAACAACGATATAAGCTTCATCGTTACTTAAGTGGAAATCACGAGGAACTGAACCATAACTATCGATTGTTTGTACGAGAGTGAGTAAACCATTTGTGGCATCGACTGAGAATGTGTATAACGCGTCGAATCCACGGTTTGAAGCATATAGGAATCGTCCATCACGAGTGATGTGGATGGCACCTCCCCAAGCTTGTTGGTCTTCGGTTGTTAAAGCAATCTTGTCTAAGTTCGTAAATGTTCCATTCTCTTGATTATAAGAGAGGACTTCTACAGTTGCATCGAGTTCGCAAATTAGATAAGCGATAGGAAGCGTAGGATGGAAGGTCAGATGACGAGGGCCGCTGCCTGCTTTCGTCTTATATTCGGCAACTTCTTCTAATCCAGTTTCCGTACGTCTATACGTGAATACAGTATCGATTCCGAGGTCACAAACTACAATCCATTTTTCGTCTGGTGTGTAATCAGTATAGTGAACATGTGGAGAAGTTTGGTTTGCATGGACGCTAGATCCAGAGTGGACTTTTTTATCTACAAAAGTAAAAGCACCTTCTTCTTTGTCGTAGTGGTATAATTCCACGAATCCTCCGTGATAATTAGCGGTGAGCACGTCTCCTGTTTTTTCGTTATATCGAATGTAGCAAGGAACGGCTTTTTGATCATCGTAGCTTGCTAATGGTTCTACTGGAGAAGTCAGTGCATTACTTGCTGAAATTCCGCAATGTTCTTCACCTTTTCCAACAGCGAATAATAATTGGTCGCTCTTCGAGTATGAAAGATACGTTGGATTGTCGATAGCTGCTTCTAATGTCAGAGATTCTAGTTGGTCAGTTTCTTTGTTAAGAGTTACAGAGTAAACTCCTTTACTAACGCGTTTTGTATAGGTTCCTAAATAAAATTTTTCATTCATACGATTCCCTCCGAATCACAATATAAAATAATTATACAATTTTTTGCAAAATCTAATCAAATGTTAATCATAGAGAGCAAAAATGTGATACACTAGAGGAAAATGTGAAAAGGAGGAACTTTATGGATCATAGACCGGAAAACCAAAAGAAAACATGGTTTTGGAAATGGTTTTTAGATAATCAATTGGTGACAGGATTGCTTATTTTATTATTGCTCCTTGTTAACTTGATTTTATTCTCGCAGACATCGTATTTGTTTAATCCAATTAAAGGATTCATCTCTGCTGTTGGGGTGCCCGTTGCTTGCGGCGCGGTAGTTTACTACTTAGTAAAACCCGTTTATGATTTTCTAGTTAATAAAAAGGTGCCAAAAGGCATTGCGATTTTAGCGGTGATGTTAGGAGTTATTTTCCTATTTATCGCGGTAGTCACAAGTTTGGTACCGATTATCCAAAAGCAATTGCTAGATTTAGTGTCACAGTTGCCTTATTATTATCAAATTATCAGTGATCAAGTTGAAAAGTTCATGCAATCTAGTTGGTTTACAGCTTTGCAGGAACAATTTAATACGATTAACATGGATTTCATTCAATCGATGACAGAACGTTTAAATGGAGTGTTAAACCTTACATTTAGCGGTATCGGAAGTGTGTTTGGAATCGTAGGGAATATCGTGATTACACTGATGACAATGCCAGTTATTCTTTATTATTTATTGAAAGATGGAAATAAAGTCATTCCTTCCATCACACGAGTATTTCCGACTCGTTCACGTCATAAAATTAGCGTGATGTTACATGAAATGAACCAACAAGTCAGCTCATATATTCGTGGACAAATCCTAGTAGCTATCTGCGTTGGTGTGACATATACGATTGGGTATTCAATCATTGCATTGCCGTATGGCGTAACAATTGGGATGATTGCAGGAGTATTAACCATTATTCCTTACATTGGTTCTATTATTGGACTAAGTATTGCACTTGTCATTGCCTTTGTTACTAGCCCATCTATTGCTTTACAAGTGTTATTAGTATTTGTGATTGAACAGTTGATTGAAAGTCGTCTGCTTCAACCATTAATTCTTGGTTCATCATTGAAGATGCATCCAGTAACGATTTTAGTGATTTTACTAGCTGCTGGTAAAATGTTTGGACTAACAGGATTGTTGATTGCGGTACCTGTTTATGCAGTTATTAAAGTATTTGTAACTCACTTCTTTGCATGGTATAAAGACTATTCTGGTTTGTATTACACTCCAAAAGAGGAAGTTGAAGAGACCGTCGAAGTTGTTATGATTGAAGAAAATTAAAACCAAATCTCTCTTACGAAACGTAATGTTTAGTAAGGGAGGTTTTTTTATGCTTTTTATGATAGGTGTGATTGGAGCAGTTATAGGAAGTTTTGTAAATGTAGTCAGTGTGAGGGGGACTAAAGGAGAAGATTTTGTTCATGGTAGATCCTATTGTCCTCATTGTCATCATTCACTACATGCATTGGATTTAATACCGATTCTTTCTTATCTCTTTTTACGTGGGAAGTGTCGCTATTGTAAACAGCCAATTTCTATCCGCTACTTCATAGTAGAAATAATATTTTCCATTTTATTTTGTCTAGTAGCTTATTTAAAATCCCCATTGGAAATTGTTGGCTACTTTTTTTGCACAATCTGTATGCTGATAGCGTTGATGGATTTCGATTCATATGAAGTAGATTTACGCTTGTTATTCATTTTAGCAATCGTAGGACTCTATAACAGAATGAATGCTGTCGAAGAAGCTATTTTATCTATGATGATTGGGCTTGTATTGTACAGTACGGTTTATGGTGTTGGAAAATGGATTTGGAAAGAGGAAGTTTTCGGAATGGGAGATGTATACTACTTAACAACATTAGGTCCCTTCTTTTCACTAAGTCAAATTCTCTTTATCGGACTCTTTTCTTTTATTATTGGCGGGGGAGTAGTGATTAGTTGGATGCTTCTAACAAAAGGAAATAAGTTACATGCAAAAATCCCTTTTGCTCCATTTATCAGCATTAGTGCTCTACTGACTTATTTATTTTCTATTCAATGGATTTAATGTTTTAGTTCTATTTTAACTAAAAGAGATAATCTATGAGAGAACTATAAATACATCAAAGTGTATCTAAAATGTATACAAATGTTTGCAAAACGTGGAAACATTTTGACAGAATACTAGTTATCCTAATGCTGAATAATTATAAAAAATAACCCGTGTAACATTTTTGTTACACGGGTCTTTTTGTCTATGCATTTTTTAAACGTTGACGCTCAGCCGCTGTTTCGATAATACGATCAGCTAAGTGTTGGTTTCTTACTAAGATTGGGCCGTGGAAGTATGAGCAGAATACATTTTTATAATGACATCCTTCAACATGATCTTCTTCGTTATTTCCGAATCCTTTAACAACTTTACCAAGTGGTTTCATATTTTTACCAAGATATGTTCTACCGATATGGTTTTCGTAGCCTAAATAAGTCTCACCAAACTCTTCATTAAAGATTTCAATATCCCCAATTAAGCGACTTGGAAATTGTCCATTGGTACAAACATCAATAGCGCTAATACCGTTTAGGCGTTCTCCGCTTGCATTCACGTAGTAGCGACCAAGTAATTGGAATCCACCACAAATCGCAACGACAACACCATTATCTTCGATGTATTGGATGAGAGCCTCTTTTTTATTTTGAAGGTCTTTAGCAACAACGGTTTGTTCGAAGTCTTGACCGCCACCAAACATCACAATATCAAAGTCTTCAGCGTTAAAATCTTCTTCTAAACTAATTAAAGTAGTTTCCACTTCGTAGCCTAATTTTTTCGCACGGTGTTGCAACATGAGTAAGTTCCCATTGTCACCATAAGTGTTCATTAGGTTTCCATATAAATGACAGATTCTTAATTTCATCCGTTCATCCCTTCCTTGAGGTATCCTTCTTTGGCAAAGTCTTTACGTAAGTCGAGTAGAGCAGTATAAGTTGCTAGTACATTGACTTTCTTAGTTGGAGCTTTGCGAATCCAATCGATTAATTCCGCATTTGTTTTAAAGACTTTCATATTTTCAAATCCTGCAACTTCCATACGAACACCAAGGTCTTCAACACGGATACCGCTAATGGCAGTATCAATCGCATTCAAGGCATGTAATCCTTCGAAATCTCCATCCCAAATCCAGCTCACGTCTTGACCATCCGCAGGGTTATCGTTTAAGAGAACTCCTAAACTGAATGGTTCTTTTTCGTAAGATAATAATTGGACGATTTGGTTAAATCCGACTGGGTTTTTAATTAAGTTCAACATGACTTCTTTATCTTCAACATCAAAAGTTTCTTGACGACCAAAGACGCGTTGTGCTTTAGAGAACCCTTCTTGGATTTCTTCAGTAGATAAACCAAAGAATTTTGCAGCAGAGTAGGCTGCTAATGCGTTATAAATATTATAGAGTCCTGCAATTGGAATTGAAAAAGAAGTACCGTCAATATCAAATGAAGAACCTGTTAGAGATAATTCATTTAGTGCAGTGACTGCATAATTCAATTCAGGACGTTTGAAATCACATTTTGGACAATAGTATTTTCCAAGGTTGCTATAAGTAATGCTCTTATAGTGCAAGATTGATTGGCAATGAGGGCAAAGAACACCATCAGTATTGTAGTGCGCCATCATTTCGCTATCTTCAGCATTGTTAAATCCGAAATACTCACGAGGATTTGGAGTGTCCACACTATTAAAAATAGGAGCATCCCCATTTGCTAAAATAGTTGCACTTGGTGCAAAAGCAGCACCATCTAGCATTAATTGATAGGTTGTATAAATTTCTCCAAAACGGTCCATTTGGTCGCGAAAAATATTCGTGAACACAAATAGTTTTGGTTCGATATATGGAGTGATGTGGCGAATTGTCGCTTCATCCACTTCAAGAACAGCGATATTCTTCTCCCCAGTTTTTGGAGAGTGGTTTAAAAATGTTGAAACAATCCCTTGAGTTAAATTAGCTCCAGTAGGGTTTGTTAAAATATTTGGATATTTTTGTTTTAACAATTGAACAATCAGTGAAGTTGTTAAAGTTTTCCCGTTTGTCCCGCTGACGATAATGACATCGTAGTTTTCAGCGAGTGATTTTAAAATATTTGGATCGATAGCATGAGCTACTTTCCCTGGCAGGCTACTACCGCCTTTTGTAAAAGTCTTCAGAGCCCAGCGAGTAAATCTACCAGCTCCTAAGGCAACTTGTGTTCTAAGATTCAATTTAGACGATCCTTTCCGTTAATATACTTCACTATTGTAGCATATTTTCATGAAAAGTGGTTTATAAAAACGTTTTTAAAATTTTATTAAAATTGTTTGTGAAAAATCGCCTGAAATAACGGTTTTTCTTTGCACAAAGGTACCCATTTATCGTAAGATATTAAAGGTATAGTTTAGCAATTGGAGGGATAAATGTGGCACAATTGTTTTTTAAATATGGTGCAATGAATAGTGGAAAATCAATCGAAATTTTAAAGGTTGCACATAATTATGAAGAACAAGATAAACCGGTTTTATTATTTACGAGTGCAATTGACGACCGTGACCAAGTAGGATATGTATCCAGTCGTATCGGAGTAAGACGTGAAGCCATTCCGATTTTTGACGATACACCTATTTACGAAATTGTCGAAGGTCAAGCGGTGAAACCTTATTGTATTTTGATTGATGAATCTCAATTCTTATCAAAACAACACATTCTCGAACTCGCTCGAATTGTTGACGAATTAAATATTCCAGTAATGGCATTTGGCTTAAAGAATGATTTCCAAAACGAGTTATTCGAAGGCTCTAAATACTTATTACTTTATGCTGATAAAATTGAAGAAATTAAAACGATTTGTTGGTATTGTCATAAAAAAGCAAGTATGAATATGCGCGTAGTGGATGGTGTTCCAGTGTATACGGGAGAACAAATTCAAATTGGAGGCAATGATGCCTATTATCCAGTTTGTCGTTATCATTATAATCATCCTGGTGAAGAACGCTTATAAGAGAAGATAAAGGAGAAAAGTATGTTCGATCAATTAGATAGTTTTATTATTCGTTATGATGAACTTTCAGAGTTATTAAGTGACCCGGAAGTTATCGGCGATACAAAACGTTTCATGGAATTAACAAAAGAAGAAGCAAACTTACGACCAAAAGTAGAAACGTTCAAACGTTATCAACAAGTGGTTGAAGAAATTAGCGACACAGAGGAAATGCTTGGGGAAAGCTTAGATGCTGAAATGGCAGAAATGGCTAAAGAAGAATTAAGTGCCCTCAAAAAAGAAAAGGTAGAATTAGAAGATAAAATCAAATTCTTACTGTTACCAGAAGATCCAAACGATGGCAAAAACATCATCATGGAAATCCGTGGTGCAGCTGGTGGAGATGAAGCTGCACTCTTTGCGGGAGATCTTTTGAACATGTATCAAAAATACGCTGAAGCACAAGGATGGCGTGTAGAAGTGATGGATGCCAATGTAACAGGTATCGGTGGATATAAAGAAGTTATTTTAATGATTACAGGGGATAATGTATTCTCTAAATTAAAATATGAATCTGGTGCTCACCGTGTACAACGTGTTCCATCAACTGAATCTCAAGGACGTGTGCATACTTCAACAGCTACAGTCGTTGTTATGCCTGAAGCAGAAGAAGTAGAAATTGAATTAGAAGATAAAGATATTCGTGTGGATATTTACCATGCATCAGGTGCTGGTGGACAGCACGTTAACAAGACTGCATCTGCCGTACGTTTAACTCACTTGCCAACAGGAATTGTTGTTGCTATGCAAGATGAACGTTCACAATTGAAAAACCGGGAGAAAGCGATGAAAGTATTACGTGCGCGTGTGTATGACAAGATTTCTCAAGAAGCGCAATCTGAATATGATGCAAACCGTAAGTCTGCAGTAGGTACAGGGGACCGTTCTGAACGTATTCGTACGTACAACTTCCCACAAAACCGTGTTACAGACCACCGTATTGGTTTAACTCTTCAAAAGCTAGACCAAGTGTTAGCTGGAAAAATTGATGAAATTGTCGATGCTTTAATTCTTTATGATCACACAGAAAAATTGGAGCAATTAAATAATGGAAGCAACTAATCCAACGAACCAAGAAGTCCTCATTAGGGCTTCTTGTTTTTTAGAAGAAAAACAACCGAAATTAGGGCATGAGGAATGCCAGCATCTTGTCAGAGAATTGATGTTATATAAGAATCAATGGACTTTATCTCAATTTTTATTAAATTTACGCCAAGAGGCTACTGTGACTTTTGAAGACTTAGAAGGCGAGTTACTACGTCTTAGTGAGTTTGAACCATTGCAGCAAATTACAGGAGTGGCTGAATTTCTAGGGGAAGAATTTATGGTCACAAAGGATACTTTAATTCCTCGTCCAGAAACAGAAGAACTTGTTTTAAAAGCACAGTCCTTTTTAGAACAGTGCCCTGTTGGGAGAGTTCTAGAAATTGGAGTTGGAACAGGATGTATAATTTTGAGCCTGGAAAGACTAGTAGGCCTTCATCATTATATAGGGTGTGATATTTCAGAGGAAGCGCTCGTTGTTGCTAAGAAGAATCGGGATAAGTTTAGTCTTCAAACCGAATTAATTTACAGCGATGTGTACAGCAATGTTCCACATGAGAAATTTGAATGTATTATTAGTAATCCACCGTATATTGCTTTTTCTGAAGAAGTATTAATGGATGAATCGGTGAGACGCTATGAACCAAAACAAGCGTTATTTGCAGAACGTGAGGGCCTTGCGATTTACGAAAAGATTGCCCACCGCTTAGAAGAGTATCTAACAGATAGTGGCCAAGCCTTTTTTGAAATTGGATTTAAGCAAGGACCAAGCGTGCAACGAATTTTTAGTGAAGCTTGTCCGAATCGAAAAGTAACGATCCATAAAGACATTGCAGGTATGGACCGAATGATTATTGTGAGTGGAAAGGAGGTGCGGTAATGGAAACACAAATTTTTACAAAAGAGAACTTAGATATTGCAGCTAAAGCCTTGCAACAAGGTGAAATTGTTTCTTTTCCAACGGAAACGGTATATGGATTAGGAGCAATCGCAACAAGTCAAGAAGCTGTTTTAAAGGTGTTTGAAGCCAAAGGACGTCCAAGTGATAATCCACTGATTGTTCATATTAGTGATATCCAGCAGATGACTTCTACTGTAGAAGATGTTCCTGACATTGCACTAACTTTAGCGAAGGCATTTTGGCCTGGACCACTTACGATGATTCTGAAGGCAAAACCAGGAATTTATGCTCCGGCCTTATCTGCCGGACTTCCAACGGTGTCATTTAGAATGCCAAATCATCCTGTCACATTAGAGTTAATCACGAAGGTAGGTATTCCTCTTGTAGGGCCAAGTGCGAACCTTTCAACGAAGCCAAGCCCAACAAAAGTAGAGCATGTATTCGAAGATATGAATGGCCGTATTCGTGGAATCGTTGACGGTGGTTCATCTACTGTCGGTGTAGAGTCGACGGTGATTGACTTAACAAATGAAGAAGGGCCAGTGATTTTAAGACCAGGTGTGATTACGAAGAATCAAATTGAATCGGTAATCGGACCTATTCAATCTTCTATCACGACAAAAACAGGGGAGAAGGAAGTGCCAAAATCTCCTGGCATGAAATATCGTCATTACGCACCAAAAACTCCAGTATTTGTGGTAGAAGGTACAGTGGAAGCTTTTGAAGAAGCTATCGATCAATACAAAGTACAAGGAAAAACAGTGGGTGTGATGGCTCAAAGCGCTATTGTAGATGCCTTTGAAAATAAAGTTGAAGGTACTTACAAGATGGGGGCGAGTGTGGATGATATGAACCGTGCGTTGTTCGATGCTTTGAGGTCATTGGATCACTTAAAATTAGATGTTATTTTAGCCGAATCTGCTCCTGAAACAGGAGTAGGAATCGCGTATATGAATCGTTTGAAAAAAGCGGCATCAACCGTTCTATAGAAGAACTCATAGGTTTTCTACAAAAGCCTATAATGTGATAAAATAGAAAAGGTAAGAAAAGAAAGGGGTAGTTGAATGAGTCAATTTACAGAAGATAAGATCATCTTTGAGACGATTGAAAAAGAATTACATCGTCAACAACAAGGGATTGAATTAATTGCATCAGAAAACTTCGTATCTGAAGGAGTTTTACGTGCACAAGGAAGTATTCTAACGAATAAATATGCAGAAGGGTATCCAGGACGTCGCTACTATGGCGGATGTGAATATGTGGATGTCATCGAGCAATTAGCGATTGATCGTGTAAAAGAATTGTTTGGTGCAGAATATGCCAATGTTCAACCACACTCAGGTTCTCAAGCAAATATGGCTGCGTATCGTGCACTAGTGAAGAAAGGCGATAAAATTTTAGGGATGGACTTAAACCATGGTGGGCACTTGACTCACGGAATGGGAGTAAATTTCTCTGGACAAGATTATCACTTCGTTTCTTATGGAGTAAATCCAGAAACTGAAACTATTGACTACGATGAATTAGAACGTATCGCTAAGGAAGAAAAGCCACAATTAATCGTGGCTGGAGCTTCAGCGTACCCACGTGAGATTGACTTCAAACGCATTAGTGAAATTGCTAAAGAAGTTGGAGCTTACTTTATGGTGGATATGGCCCATATCGCTGGGTTAGTTGCTAAAGGAGCTCATCAAAATCCAGTTCCATATGCTGATGTTGTGACATCAACAACACATAAAACATTACGTGGACCACGTGGCGGTTTAATTTTAGCAAAAGAAGAATTTGGTAAAAAATTAAACAGTGCGATCTTCCCTGGAATCCAAGGTGGACCCCTAGAGCACGTGATTGCAGGTAAAGCAGTTGCATTCCATGAAGCTCTTCAACCAGCATTTGGTGAGTATATCGAGCAAGTCGTGAAAAATGCTAAAGCTATGGCACAAGTGTTCGAAGGAACAGTGATTCGTGCGATTTCAGGTGGTACAGATAACCATCTATTACTCCTAGATATTAAAGATACTGGATTAAACGGTAAAGAAGCGCAAGAATTACTCGACACTGTTGGAATTACAGTGAATAAAAATGCCATTCCATTTGATACATTACCACCTGTTAAAACAAGTGGAATTCGTGTCGGAACGGCAGCTATTACAACACGTGGTTTCGATGAAGCTGCGGCGAAAAAAGTAGCTGAGTTAATCCTTACAACATTAACACATCCTGAAAATGAAGAAGTATTAAACACGGTTCGTCAAGAAGTGAAACAGTTGACGGAAACTTTCAAATTATACGCGTAACGAAGTAAATGTAAAGGTTGGTTTCAGATTATGAAAATAATAATAAGTTTTCAAACTGAGACTAGATATTTAACTGATTTTTAGGTAAAATAATAGAAGTGACACTAATGTATTGGAAGGAGAATGACAAATGGGTAAATTTCACGTACTTGATCATCCGTTAATTCAACATAAATTGACAATGATTCGTCAAAAGGATTGTGGAACAAAAGTTTTCCGCGAAGTTGTAAACGAAATTTCAATGCTAATGGCTTATGAGGTTTCTAGAGATCTGCCTCTTGAAGATGTAGAAATCGAAACTCCACTTGTTAAAACAACATTGAAAACCTTAGCTGGTAAAAAAGTTGCTATCATTCCGATTCTGCGAGCAGGACTTGGAATGGTTGATGGAATTCTCGAATTAATCCCAGCAGCCAAAATTGGGCATGTTGGTATGTATCGTGATCATGACACATTGCAACCTGTTGAGTATTTCGTGAAGTTACCTTCAGATATTTCTGAAAGACAATTGTTTGTCGTTGATCCTATGTTAGCAACTGGGGGATCTGCAGTAGCTGCTATTGACGCACTGTTGAAGCGTGGTGCACAACCTAGCTCAATTAAATTTTGCTGTCTTGTAGCTGCTCCAGAAGGTGTAGAAGTTCTACGTAAAGCTCACCCAGATATCGACATCTACGCAGCAGCGTTAGATGAAAGATTAAATGAACATGGATACATTCTTCCAGGATTAGGAGATGCTGGAGATCGTTTATTCGGAACCAAATAATAAATTTACATAGTCAACGCTTTTGCGATAGACTATTGCCACCAAATCTGACAATAATCACCGTACTGAGCGTAAAACTCAAAGTATAGGATTATTGTCAGTTTTTTTATTTGGTGTAAAGGAGGGGAAATAAGAAACATGGAAGCAACACCAAAAGTGGTTGAGATTTTTGGATTGTCGTTTTCAGTTCCGATTTTGATTTCATGTGGGGTTAGTGTTTTACTAATCGCATTGTTTACAATTTTTGCTTCAAGGAAGGTTTCGATGAAGCCTGGTAAGTTGCAAAATGCTTTAGAAGCTCTTATGGACTTCACGAAGGGTATTGTAAACAGTGCAGTTGATGAGAAAACAGCACAAACGTATTATTTATACATTTTCTCACTGTTTTCTTTTGTACTAGTCGCTAATATGGTTGGGCTAATTATCTTTATTCACTATGAAGATCACAGCTATTTTGCCAGTCCAACAGCTAGCCCGATAGTATGTTTAGCCTTAGCGCTTATGACAACATTAATCGCACATTATTCTGGTGTACAGAAAATGGGACTCAAAGGATATATTCAACATTCTTACTTAAGTCCGATGTCGATAATGCTCCCAATCAAATTGATTGAAGAGTTTACGAACACAATTACGTTGGCATTCCGTCTCTACGGAAATATTTATGCCGGCGAAGTGTTATTAGGATTGATTGTGATGTTCTCATCCGCAGCAGGACTAATAACCTATATTCTTGCAATTCCACTAGGAGTAGTATGGCAAGGATTTTCAGTGGTAATTGGAGCTATTCAAGCGTACGTATTCTGTACGTTGACAATGGTTTACATCTCACATAAAGTAATGAAACATTAATTTTAAGAAATGAGGAATTTATAATGACAGAATTAGCAGCAGCAATCGCAGTAGCAGGAGCAGCTTTAGCAGCAGCCTTTGGTAACCAAGCAGTTATCGTAAAAACAATTGAATCAATGACACGCCAACCAGAAATGAGCAATGAATTACGTTCAAC
The DNA here is from genome assembly GCF_041433575.1 of Granulicatella sp. 20925_1_28. NCBI lineage: Bacteria > Bacillati > Bacillota > Bacilli > Lactobacillales > Carnobacteriaceae > Granulicatella > Granulicatella sp. 20925_1_28. The sequence continues at coordinate 107,858 of NZ_JAPWBS010000004.1, read as the reverse complement.
AATGTTCATCGGGGTTGCCTTAATCGAAGCGATGCCAATCTTCGCCGTATTAATCGCTCTTATCCTTGTATTCGTTAAATAATCCAACAAATGGAATTATTGTCGCAAAGGAGGGGTGAGAGATGTTTGAAGTAATGTTATCAGGTAATGTCAGTACAGTTTTAGGCGATACTTTAGTCGTATTAATTTCAATGACGTTGTTACTATTCTTGGTGAAATTCTTTGCTTGGGATAAAGTAAATGCCATGTTAGAAGCACGTCGAGATAAAATTGCTAAAGATTTAGACGAAGCTGCTGAGAAAAGAAAATCAGCGGAAGAAATTCAGGCTAATGCCAACGAAATTATTCATAACGCAGAAGTGAAAGGTAGCGAAATCTTAGATAACGCTCGTGAAGCAGCTTCAAAAACGCAAGATGAAATGATTAAAGAAGGTAAAGATGTGGTCTCTCGCATGAAAGCAGATGGACAACGTGAAGTCGATTCAATGAAACAACGTGCCATTGCGCAAGTGCAAGATGATATTGTAGACCTATCGGTTCAACTTGCTAGTCAAATTCTTGAAAAAGAAGTGACAAAAGAGAAACATCAAGAAGTAATCGAAGCCTTCATTAAGGGGTTGGAAAATAATGGTTAAATATCATAAAGATATCGTTAAAGAAGCCAGCCATTTTTATGCGAAGGCAAAATTCGAAGGTCACTTAGAGCAGGTGACGAATGAACTCCAAGCAATTTTAGCAGGAATTCAAAACACTTCGACGTTTAGACAGATGATGCATTTAGAGCATGTCTCTTATGACAAAAAGTTATCTGTATTAGAATCAGCATTTGGACATTTATCAAAAGAAACACAAGAGTACTTAGCAACATTCCCGTCTGAAGATGGTTCGATGAATATTGTAGAAGCACTAGAAGCGTTCTTAGATATTTACAATGCTAACAAATTAGAGATTGTTTCTGCGATTCCTTTAACGAATGAGCAGATGGATCGTATTGCAACTGCATTCCAAAATAAAACACATAAAGAATTTGATTCTTGGGTGAATACCGTTGATCCTTCAGTGATTGGTGGCGTTCAAATTAAGACAAAAGAGTATTTATTAGATGGAACGATTGCAAACAAACTAAAACAATTCAAAGAGAAAATTAGCCAAACAGGATTAAAGAGGTGAGATGGCATAAATGGAAATGAGTAATATTACAGCGAGAATTCGTGACCAAATCGCTTCTTTTGAAACGAAAGAACAGATTGAAGAAATCGGTGAAGTTTCCTTCATCGGGGACGGAATTGCTCGTGTCATCGGTCTTACAAATGTAATGGCTGGAGAATTAGTAGAATTTGAAAATGGCGCCTACGGGATGGCCCAAAACTTAGAAAAAAACGATGTTGGTGTCATCATCTTCGGAGGATATGAAAATATCCATGAAGGAGAACCTGTTAAACGTACAGGACGTATCCTTGATGTTCCAGTAGGAGATGCATTGATTGGTCGTGTTGTCGATGCGTTAGGTCGTCCAATTGACGGTCTTGGTGCTATCGAAACAACGAAAAAACGTCCAGTAGAAAATGAAGCACCTGGCGTTATGCAACGTCAAAGTGTAAAGCAATCATTACCTACAGGATTAAAAGTAGTCGATGCTTTAGTACCAATTGGTAAAGGGCAACGTGAGTTAATCATCGGTGACCGTAAAACTGGTAAAACAAGTATCGCAGTGGATGCAATTTTGAACCAAAAAGGTAAGAATACATTATGTATTTATGTAGCCATTGGTCAAAAAGAATCTACGGTTAAAGCTCTTGTTGAAACGTTAAAACGTTACGGAGCAATGGAATATACAACGGTTGTATCAGCGAGCGCTTCTCAGCCAGCACCAATGCTTTACATTGCACCATATGCAGGTACTGCAATGGGTGAAGAGTGGATGTATCAAGGACGCGATGTATTAATCGTGTACGATGATTTATCAAAACAAGCTGCAGCATATCGTGAAATTTCCCTATTACTTCGTCGTCCACCAGGTCGTGAAGCATATCCAGGGGATGTATTCTACTTGCACTCACGTTTACTAGAACGTGCAGCAAAATTAAGTGATGAATTAGGAGCAGGGTCATTAACAGCCTTACCAATCATCGAAACACAAGCCGGAGATATTTCTGCATATATCCCAACAAACGTAATCTCTATTACAGATGGACAAATCTTCTTAGAAAGTGATTTATTCTACTCAGGGGTACGTCCAGGGTTATCTGCCGGATTATCTGTATCTCGTGTTGGGGGTTCTGCCCAAATTAAAGCGATGAAGAAAGTTTCTGGTACATTACGTATCGACTTAGCAAGTTACCGTGAGTTAGAAGCCTTCACTCAATTTGGTTCTGACTTAGATGCGGCAACGCAACAAAAATTAAATCGTGGTAAACGTACGGTTGAAGTCTTGAAACAAGATGTTCACCAACCATTACCTATCGAGTATCAAGTATCGATTTTATTTGCTTTAACACATGGTTTATTAGATGCGATTCCAATCGACCGTATTAAACCATTTGAAAAAGCGTTATATCAACATTTAGAAAGCGAACATAGAGATTTATTAAATGAAATCCGCGATCAACATGTGATTTCGGATGAAGAGAAATTCTACAAAGTAATTGAGAATTTCAAACAAATTCATTTATTTGAACGTGTTCAATAAGCGTAGAAAGGAGAGGTGACCTGAATGACGGCTTCCTTAAATGATTTAAAGAAGAGAATTGTTTCAACAAAGAAAACAAGTCAAATCACTAGCGCCATGCAGATGGTCTCTGCAGCAAAATTAGCCAAATCAGAGCAAGCAGTGCGTCACTATCAAGACTACGCTCAAAAAATCCGTGAAGTTGTAACTCACTTACTATACGCAAATCACAATAAAGAAGAGATTGTCGATGAAACGTCAGAGGACGGAGAAGTAGTAACTTCTTTTATCGACTATCACGACTTATTAATTGAACGTCCGGTTAAAAAGACTGGATACTTAGTGATTTCATCTGACCAAGGACTTGCTGGGAGTTACAACTCTTCCATTTTCCAAGCAACAAGAGAAATGTTAGAGTTAGACCACCAGTCTAAAGATGAATATGTCATCTTAACGATTGGGGATGCTGCAAGTCGCTTCTTCAAGAAGATGGGAGTCGATGTACGTCTTGAAATTAATGACGTGTCGGATATTCCAACCTTTGAAGAAGTAAGAAAGATTGTGTCAAGTGCGGTCCAAATGTTCCGTGACGGTGAATTTGATGAGTTTTACGTTTGCTATAATCACCATGTAAACGCACTGTTATCAAATTACCGTGTTGAAAAAATGTTACCAATTATCGACTTGGACGCGGAAGAAGCAAAAGAGTACGAATTGGATTATATTTTTGAACCGAACAAGGAAATTATTATGGACATCTTGCTTCCACAATATGCAGAATCGCTTATTTACGGAGCCATTATCGATGCCAAATCAGCAGAACATGCATCTCGTATGACTGCAATGAGAAGTGCAACTGATAATGCTAAAGATTTAATCAGTAACTTAACACAAGATTTGAACCAGAGACGACAAGCGCAAATTACACAAGAAATTACAGAAATTGTCGGTGGAGCAGCCGCTCTGGAAGAACATTAGGATTTTAGAAGGAGGAAAATGGATTGAGAACTGGAAAGATTTTACAAGTTGTAGGGCCAGTTGTAGACGTGGTATTTCCTTTAGAAGAAGGCGTTCCAGATATTCATAATGCATTACAAGTTGTGAAAACAGCCAATGATGGTAGCGAAACAACTGTTACTTTGGAAACTGCTGTAGAATTAGGAGATGGTGCAGTTCGTACAATCGCCATGGAATCTACAGATGGTTTGCAACGTGGCATGAAAGTGATTGACTTAGGACGCACAATTAGCGTTCCTGTGGGTCCTGAAACATTAGGTCGTGTATTCAACGTTCTTGGAGACACGATTGACTTGAAGGAACCATTCCCAGAAGATTTCACAAGACATGAAATCCATAAACCAGCACCAAAATTTGAAGAATTAAACAGTCAATACGAAATTCTACAAACAGGGATTAAAGTAATTGACCTTTTAGCACCATATCTTAAAGGTGGTAAAATCGGTTTATTCGGTGGTGCCGGTGTAGGGAAAACCGTATTAATTCAAGAATTGATTCATAATATTGCTGAAGAACTTGGTGGTATTTCAGTATTTACAGGAGTAGGGGAACGTACTCGTGAAGGGAACGACCTTTACCATGAAATGCAAGATTCAGGTGTATCCGCTAAAACAGCGATGGTGTTTGGACAAATGAACGAACCACCAGGAGCTCGTATGCGTGTAGCACTAACAGGGTTAACGATTGCGGAATACTTCCGTGATATTGAAAAACAAGACGTGCTTTTATTTATCGATAACATTTATCGTTTCACACAAGCAGGTTCAGAAGTATCAGCCCTGCTTGGACGTATGCCTTCTGCCGTAGGGTATCAACCAACACTTGCGACAGAAATGGGTCAATTACAAGAACGTATCAGTTCTACTAAAGACGGATCGATTACATCTATTCAAGCGATTTACGTGCCAGCCGATGACTATACTGACCCGGCTCCAGCAACAACATTCGCCCACTTAGATGCAACTACAAACTTAGAGCGTCGTTTAACAGAACAAGGAATTTATCCAGCGGTGGATCCACTTGCTTCAACTTCAAGTGCTCTAACTCCAGAAATTGTTGGGGAAGAACACTATGAAGTAGCGATGAAAGTACAACAAATGCTACAACGTTATCGTGAATTACAAGACATCATTGCCATCTTAGGGATTGATGAATTGTCAGATAGCGAAAAAGTTATTGTAAACCGTGCAAGAAGAATTCAATTCTTCTTATCACAAAACTTCCACGTTGCCGAAGCATTTACAGGGCAACCTGGTTCATACGTTCCGATTAAAGATACGGTTCGCGGATTTAAAGGAATTATTGATGGTTTATATGATGATATTCCAGAAGATATGTTCCGTAACGTAGGACCAATCGAAGACGTGATTAAAAAAGCTAAAGCAGCAGGGTTTTATGGAGGAAACTAAAGATGGCTGAACATGAATTACTGGTCGTTGTCACAACACCAGAAGGAAAAGTGTATAACCATCGTTCCTATTCTGTGAGTGCCGATGCAGTCGATGGCGGAATCACCATACTACCGCATCATGCTCCAATCATGCTTCCTTTAAAAATCGGGGCTCTTCGAGTGAAACGATTCTTAGAGGATTCCCCAACTGATTATATTGCAATCGGTGGAGGAGTTATGGAAGTGCGGGATAATGTCGTAACGATCATTGCCAACGTGGCTGAGCGTGCAAGAGACATTGACGTGACTCGTGCAGAACAAGCCAAAGATAAAGCTGAAAAAGTGATTAGCGATAGTAGTCGTTCTCAAAGTGATGTAGAGCGTGCAAAAATTGCTTTAAGTAAGGCAATCAACCGTATTGGTGTTTCTAAACATAGAAGAAAATAAATAAGAGAGGATGTTTTCATCCTCTCTTTTATAGAAACGAAAAACACTAGCAGAGAATTCTGCTAGTGTTTTTTGATTTTATAAGATTTCTTTGATGTATGTTTCGAGTTCTTCTTGAGTTAGAACGCCGGCCGTTTTTTTAACAATCTTTCCATCTTTATCGACAAAGATTAGGGTTGGAATTTCTGTAATCTCGTGATATTTTTGGAAGCTTGAATCAACGTCAGAGTAATAGTTGAGGGATAGAGAATGCTCTTTTAAGTATTTCTTTCCGTTCTCAATCGGTTCTTTCTGACTGATCATCGCTACACCAACAAATTCAACTTTGTCTGCATATTTTTCTTTTAATGTATTTAAAATTGGGAGCTCTTGTTGGCAATCTGGACACCAACTTGCCCAAGCGTAGTAGACTGTTGGCTTTCCGTTAAAGTCTTTTTCAGTTAATTTTTTTCCGCTTGCGTCTTGGAATACGACGTTTGCATCAGCAGGTTTGCTGCTTGATGGTAATAAATAAAATGTAGCTAATCCTGCAACCATCAGTGCTGCAAGAGCCAATAAAAGTTTTTTCATAAAAATCCTCTTTCTAATGATTATTCGTGAATATCAAACACGTATTTGTGGCCTTGTGTAAGGCTATGGTAGAATCCTTTACCGTCATATAAGTGGAATACTTGTACGCCAGCAATGTCTTCTTCGTTAGGGTAAACATCTTTTACGAATGGGTTATCTTTAAGAACTTCTTCAAGACGTTCACGACCAATTTCTTTTACAACACCTTCGATACGAATCACTTGGATTAAGTAATCTTCGCTCTTCATAGCAGTAATGGCAACTTTTTGGTTGTTTTGTAGTTGTTTGTAGAAGTTTGTTTTTGGACTAGTCATAAAGAACACGCCTTTTTCGTTTGCAACACCAATATGGATATGACGCGCATGAGGTTGGTTGTTCTCATCTGCAGTCGCGACAACAGCTACATTCATTTCTTCTAAAATACGTAAAATTTCATTGACTTCCATGGTGATTTCTCCTAACTGTTTTCTTTTTATTTTATCATAGATTGTTTTATGAAAGAAGACTTGCGATTTCGTCTCGAATTTGTTCAGGCGTTGTAGTCGGAGCAAAACGTTTCAAAATCGTTCCATCTTTAGCTACGAGGAATTTCGTGAAATTCCATTTTACCTTTTCGCCGAAAAGACCAGCAGTTTCTTTCTTTAATAACTCAAATAAAGGATGTGTTTCTGGACCATTTACCTTAACCTTACCAAACATTGGGAAAGTCGTATTGTATGTCAATTGGCAATGTGCGACTGCTTGTTCAGCAGTGAGAGGCTCTTGGCCAGCAAATTGATTACAAGGGAATCCAAGAACTGTGAATCCTTTGTCCTTGAATTCTAAATAGAGTTTTTCTAGACCGTCAAATTGTGGAGCGAGTCCGCATCCGCTTGCGGTATTCACAATTAGCAGTAATTGTCCTTTATAGTCTTCTAGAGTAGTTACATCTCCACTTACTGTAGGGACTTCGATTTCATAAATTGACATTCATTTTCCTCCTTTCTTAAATAAGGTCATAGTGTTTTAATCCGTTGATAATGCCGTTATCTGTATTGTCCGTTGTAATAAATTCTGCAATTTCTTTGAGTACAGGGATGGCATTTCCCATAGCGACAGGATGCGTCACTGCTTGAAGCATCTCGATATCGTTTGGACCATCTCCGAATGCGTAAGTTTCAGCATCTTCTTGATTTAAATACTCTAAGAAGCGTTTGATTCCTTCCGCTTTTGAATTCCCTTTTGAAATCACATCGACTGAGTACGGTGTGTTCCGTAGGAAATCAAGATTAGGAAATGCTACTTTATATTTTTCTTCCGCTGGTGGAAGACAGATAAAGAGCAACATGTTAATCGGATTATCTATATAAAAATCTGCGTTTAGTGCAGGTGGATTCGTGTGAATAAATCCGTAAGCATCCTTAGCTCCATCTGTGGATTCTACTAAGTAGAATTCTTTGTCATTATAGGCCGTAAACCCATATCCATCTTCTTTTACCATTTGATGGAATTTCTTCACCATTTCAGTTGGAATTTCTGAAGAATAAACACGCTTGCCTTGATAAAGAACGACTTGACCGTTCATAAAAATTCCTGAGTGGATATTGGCACTCTCCATAATATCGCGTGTTTCAGCAGAAGAACGTCCTGTTGCGATAAAGGGTTCATACCCGTTGTTTTTTAGCGTTTGAATGGCTTTGGCTGTAGCGACGTCCACTTTTGACTCGCCGTTTAAAAGTGTTCCATCCAAATCAAAAAATACAAAACCTTTCATTCCGTCACTCCATTCATTTTGTCTTTTTCTATTATACCATGTTTCGAAGGATTTTAATTGTAGTTCGAATTGAAAACATTTCGCGTGAAAGAGTAGAAATATCGTAGTTTTTATGTTAAAATTGAAAAGAATTTTAGTTAAGGAGGGAATCCTTTGTACAATTTGATTTTATCACTGATGGTTGTGGTATGCGTATTATTAATTATTGTTGTTGCAATGCAACCTTCAAAAACAAATGCTGCGAATTTAACAGGTGGAGCAGAGCAATTATTCGGTAAACAAAAGGCACGTGGTTTTGAGGCATTCTTAATTCGCGTAACAGTTGTTTTAGGAACAATCTTCATGTTATTAGCATTTGCATTAGCATACATTTCATCAAAATAATAAATTTAAGTACAATTGTTCGGACATCCAACCAATTGTACTTTTTTATTTGGCAGATTAGAGGAGAGTTATATGGAAGCACTATGGTTAAGAAAAGAAAGCAATACAAGAGCGGTGATTTTATTTCATGCTTATACAGGAACACCTGCGGATGTGAGAATGCTTGCGCAGTTTTTACATCGTCATGATTATGCAGTCTATGTTCCAGTATTTTCTGGCCATGGAACTCCAGATGTGGAAGATATCTTAGCAAGTTCTCCTGAGGCTTGGTACGATGATGCTAAACGTGCTGTCGACTTTGTTCGAGGACAAGGCTATCACACGGTTAGTGCCTTTGGATTATCGATGGGCGGTATTATGGCGACTAAATTAGCAACCGAACATCTAGTGGAATATGCGGGCACATTTTGTTCTCCGGTATCTTCTGGGAATCCTCAGTTGCCAGGACTGTTTCAAAGTTTTATGATGTATGCGAAGGCATCTTATAGAAATGTAGGACGACCATTTGATGAAGCTGAAATGAAGGAAAAAGCACAAACACAATTAGCACACATTCAATCATTTTCAAGTGACGTTGCTTCACATTTAGACGAAGTGACAGGAAGTTTTTATATTGCACAAGGGGAACAAGATACACTTGTCGATCCAGAGTCTTCTCTTGAATTAAAAGAGGGCCTCATTAACGCACAAGTGGAGTTACATTGGTATGAAGAAGCAGGGCATGTGATTACGGTTAGTCCTGTTAGAAAGGAATTCCAAGAGACTGTTCTCTCTTTTCTAAATCAACAAGAATGGAGGTAAAGAAATGAGACAATCATTAGAAGAAATCTTAATGAATTTCTTTATGGAACATGAATCCGAAAGTTTTTTTGTTCAAGAAATTAGTGAGCATTTCGGATTTACTGCTTCAAAGGACTTTAAGATTTTAGTGAAACAATTAGCTGACCTCGAAGATTCTGGAAAAATTGTATTGACACGACAAGGTAAATTTGGATTCAATCAAAAAAATCGTACGTTAGAAGGAACATTCCGATTAAACGATAAAGGATTTGGTTTTGTAACAGTTGAAGAAGGCAAACCAGATATTTTTATCCCAAGAACGGATGTCCATGGCGCTATGGATGGAGACACAGTTGCGATTCGTATCGTTCAAGAAGAAAATCCTTATAACGATAAAGCCGCAAGCGGAACGATTGTGAAAATCTTAGAACGCGCTGTGAAGCAAGTGGTGGGGATTTATACACGTTATCCATCGAAGATTATGCTGCAAACAGGCTATTGTGGCGAAATTGCAATAAAAGATTCTAAATTAAAGAAAACGAAATGTTATGTGACTAGAAAGGGATTAAACCCAGTTGACGGAACCGTCGTTATTGCCGAAGTGGAACATTATGAAACAGAGCGTCACGAACTCGTCTTGAAGGCGCATATCGTCAAAGAAATCGGCTATAAAGACGCTGTCGGCATGGACATTTTAATGATTTTACATCAATTAAAAATCCCAACAGTATTCCCAGAATCAGTATTAGAGGAAGCCAACCGTGTGAGTGAAACCATCTCACCGGAAGAACTAGAAGGGCGTGTGGATTTACGCCAAGAATTAACCGTGACGATTGACGGAGCAGACGCCAAAGACTTAGATGATGCGGTGGCTCTTGTTAAACGCGAAGATGGAACCTTTGTATTAACGGTATCCATCGCTGATGTTTCTTATTATGTAACGGAAAATTCCGAAATGGATAAGGAAGCATTTGAACGCGGAACGAGTGTGTATTTAACGGACCGTGTTGTTCCAATGTTACCGCAACGATTATCCAATGGAATCTGCTCGCTTCATCCATATGAAGAGCGATTAACGTTAACAGCCCGCATGGAAATCGACCGTAGCGGAACGATTTACCAGCATGAGATTTTTCCAAGTGTGATTCAATCGAACGAGCGATTAACGTATGATGAAGTGAACGTATTATTCAATACGAATGAAGCTTCTGAAAAAATCACTCCAGAGATTGCTGAAATGCTATGGAATATGAAGGAATTACATACGATTCTTGAACGTAGACGTACGGAACGTGGAGCGATTGACTTTGATACACAAGAAGCAAAAATTCTGGTGGATGAAAAAGGAGCGCCAACAGAAATCGTACTACGTGAACGTGGTATAGCAGAGCGACTCATCGAGTCCTTTATGCTTGCGGCGAATGAAACAGTGGCCCGTCACTATGAACAATTGAAGGTGCCATTTATCTATCGTATTCACGAAAATCCAGATAGCGAAAAACTCCAACGATTCTTAGAGTTTATTACAGCGTTTGGAATTACGATTAAAGGGAAGAACGATTCGATTACACCGAAGAAATTGCAAAAAGCCTTGAATGAGGTGCGTGGTGAGCCGTATGAAGCGGTGGTATCGACGATGATGCTGCGTTCTATGAAACAAGCTAAGTACGATATTACGCCAACGGGACACTATGGACTGGCAGCGGAAGACTATACGCACTTCACTTCGCCAATTCGTCGTTATCCTGACTTAATCGTCCATCGTATGATTCGTCATTACGGAAAACGTCCAGGTCATTTATCGAAGAAAGAAGAAACGCTTCTGGAAGATAAATTACAACAAATTGCAGACCAATCGTCTCGTATGGAACGACTTGCAGTACAGGCTGAACGCGATGTGAACGCATTGAAAAAAGCTGAATACATGCAAGACAAAGTCGGCGAGGAATTCGATGGTATCGTAAGCTCAGTTACAAAATTTGGAATGTTTGTCGAGTTAGCTAATACCGTAGAAGGATTAATTCATATTTCTCACTTGAAGCAAGACTACTTTAACTTTATTGAAAGCCACATGATTTTACTTGGGGAACGTACGGGTGTTAGTTACCGTATCGGTGACCGTGTTCGTGTGAAATGTGTGAAAGTAGATGTGGAAGCTAGAGAAGTCGATTTCCTACTCGTAGAAGATGCAAAATTGGCCAAAACAGAACGCCCAAGAAAAGGCGAACGCTTTGATGAAAAGTCTTCTAAGAAAGGCAAAAAATCAAAAGGACGCCAACGCTTTAAAAAAGCAATTAAAACGAAAAAGAAAAGACGCTAGGAGGTTCGTGAATGCCTAAAGGAACGAACGATAAAGTGCTCGCACAAAATCGAAAAGCAAGTCATGACTATACCATTCTCGAAACGATTGAAGCTGGGATGGTCTTAACTGGAACAGAAATCAAATCGGTTCGTCAAGCGCGTATCAATTTAAAAGATGGATACGTGAGCTTGAAGCAAGGAGAAGCTTTTCTTGTAGGTGTCCATATTAGTCCGTTTGAACAAGGGACACTGTTCAATCATGACCCATTAAGAACGAGAAAATTATTGCTTCATAAAAAGCAAATCAACTATTTACTAGAACAAGTAAAGCAAGCCGGAAATACGGTAGTGCCGCTGAAGGTCTACATAAAAAATGGCGTTGCGAAGTTGTTAATCGGAGTTGCGAAAGGGAAGAAAAATTACGACAAACGTGATGCCTTAAAGCAAAAGGATATGAAACGCGAAATCGATCGTGCAATGAAAGAGAGATATTAAAGAGAAAGGCTGGACAAATTGTCCAGCCTTTTTTGCATACAAAAACAGTTCATTACCATATATGGTAATGAAATATTTCAAAAAAGAATTCCGTTTCATATTTGTTTCATATTGGAAGTGCAAACTAATAGTACAGAATAGGAAAGGATGTGGGAGAGCACATGGATTGGAAAAAGAGAGCAGGTGCGTATCTTGTGCGCAAGAAGATTCGTACAGGAATATTATTTTTCATCATGATGCTAATTACAGCAGCCGTCTTGGCGGTACTCTCGATGCAAGAAAGTACAGGGAAGGTTCAAACGAAGCTATTAGAATTATCCAATTCGGGATTTCAAATAGAATCGCTCTTACAAGATGGAAACATCGAACAAAAGAAGTTGTTCCAAGTAGAACAAGTTGAGGGAGTGAAAGAGGCGCAGTATGAATTTGATGGCATTGGTCAACTAGAAGACGCAAAGGCTGTTGAAAGAGAACAAGCGGTCCAACTCGATCAAGGGAATATGGGAGAACTGGTGGGGTATCATGGTGTCACTTCTAGCAATCAGGAGCTAAATTTTGCTAGTGGTGCGCTAAGTCTTAAAGAAGGCCGTGCGTTAACGAAAGACGATTCCGGAAAAGTTCTCGTACATGAAGAACTTGCAAAAGAAAACAATTGGACAGTCGGAAGCAAGATTAAATTGAAGAACTTCCAAAACGGGGACGCTACTGCAAACAGTAAAGAAGTAACCGTCGAAATCGTTGGAATCTTCAACGGGAAATTATCGGAGCAATCGACAGGGTTGACGAGTGACTTAACAGAAAATCGCATCTATATGGATTATAAAACGAGTCAATCATTAATCGGGAAAGATGAATCGAATGCGATTGTTCACCGTGCGATTTTTACGGTGAAAGATCCATCAAAACTAGATGAAGTGATTTCAAGAGTAAAAGAACTTCCTCTCAAGTGGGATAGCATGCAACTTTCTAAAAATGAACAAGTATTTGAGCAGGTAGCCTCGCCTATCCAAAACTTTAAATCGCTCATGACATTGTTGACGAGCTCTGTATTTGTATTAGCAGTAATTGTTTTATTTTTAATTTTATTATTTACATTAAGAGAAAGAATTCATGAGTTTGGAATTTTGATGTCGGTTGGAATTTCAAGAAAAGAAATTATCGCGCAAATCTTATTAGAACTCTATACTGTTGCGGCGACGAGCTCGATTTTCGCTCTTATGTTGGGAAGCTTTGTAGCCAAGCAATTTTACACTGGTCTCTTATCTTCGGATGAGATTCCAATACAAGTGAAATCATTATTTGAATCGAGCTTGCCAGAGTTCAGTCTGATGCAAGGACTGCTAACCATTGGAGTCGTACTTATCATTATTGCACTAGCTGTTCTATTTAGTACGGCAGTTATCTTAATGAAGAAACCGAAGAAAATTTTAAGTCAAATGAACTAAGGAGTGTTTTTATGTCAGTATTATCATTAGAAAATATTTATTATCGATACGAGGATTCTCAAAAATATGTATTGAATGATTTGAATGCCACTTTTGAAGAAGGGAAATTCTATGCGGTCGTTGGGAAATCCGGAGCAGGGAAATCAACTTTCTTATCGCTATTAGCAGGACTAGATAGCCCAACAAAAGGAAAAGTGTGTTTCAATGGGCAAGATATTGCGCAAGGGTCATACAGTGAACATCGTCGTGACCATATTTGCTTAGTGTTCCAAAACTATAATTTAATCGATTATTTAACACCACTTGAAAATGTAAGGCTCGTAAATGGAAAAGCAAGCAAAGATATATTGTTGAAATTGGGATTAGAGGAAGAATTAATTCATCGTAATGTATTGAAGCTATCAGGTGGGCAACAACAACGGGTTGCGATTGCGAGAGCGCTTGTTTCAAAGGCGCCAATTATTTTAGCGGATGAACCAACCGGAAACCTTGATGAGGGAACCGCAGCAGAGATTATCGATATCTTAAAAATGGCAGCACATGAAAGTGGGAAATGCGTCATCGTAGTGACTCACAGCCCGCAAGTAGCGACTGCGAGTGATGAAGTGTTGGAATTAGAAGATGGAAAACTAAAGAAAGCAAGAGGGGGAAAATAGATGAATATCCTACAAAATGCTTGGGCATATGTCTCAAGAAAAAAGTTTAAAACCTTCATTATTTTCTTTATTTTATTCAGTATGGCAACAGTGGCTCTTAGTAGCTTAGCCGTAAAACACGCAACGGATACTGCTGCAAAAGAAACGTTTAAGTCGATTAATTCTTCGTTCTCGATGCAAATCGACCGCAGACATAATCAAGGAACTGCTCGTGGGGGCGGGAACTTGAAAGGAAAAGATATTCAAGCGATTGAAGGAATCGAAGGCGTTCAAAAGGCAGTGAAGCGAATGGAAGTCGTAGCTGACCTTGTGGATCAAGAATTGATTCCAGCAAAAGGAGTTCGTCTTGACGCCACTCGTCAGCAACGTTTCGGGAAAGCAGCTCAGGTAACAGGAATTAACGATTCTAGTATGGATGAACGATTTGCTGCACAAACCTTCACGCTTACAGAAGGGCGTCATATTAAAGATGACGATACAAACGTGGCATTAGTACACGAAGACTTTGCTAAGAAAAATAATTTAAAAGTCGGCGACAAGTTTAAGTTGAAATCAAACATCTATGATGCAGATAACGAGAAGCAAGCCAATAACCAAACCGAAGTGACGATTGTTGGTCTATTTGGAGGTAAAAATAAAGGTGGAGTCACAGCGCCTCAAGAATTATATGAAAACACCATTTTAACGGACTTAAAGACAAGTGCCTTAATGTATGGATATACTGAAGAGAATGCCATTTACCTGGATGCTACGTTCCTTGTAGGTGGTCAATATGACATCGATAAGGTGATGGAGCAAGCGAAGAAATTGGGAATTGACTGGAAGGCATATACGCTCATTAAGAGTAGTCAAAACTACCCAACGCTTCAAAAATCAATTAACTTAGTATACGGCTTAACGGATAAACTATTCCTTGGAAGTCTGATTTTCTCTGCGATTATTTTAGTGCTCGTTCTCTTCTTATGGACAAACAGCCGTCGTCGAGAAATCGGTGTCCGTTTGGCGCTTGGAATGACGAACAAAACGATTATCGCACAAATGCTGTGCGAAGTTGGAATGGTCAGCATTGCCAGCTTTATCGCTGCGATTCTTGCAGGTGGACCTGTCAGCGAATGGGTTGGAAAACTCATTTTAGGCCAAGTCAATAGTAGCCTTGGCACGCAACTGGCGAATGAAGCAAAATCAGCAAATCTTGGTGGTGGAGCAGCAGTGGATGGCTTCAATAAGACATTGACAGAATTATCAGTGACAGTATCTAATATGGATAAAGCAACGGTTGTTGGACTTGGGCTTGTAGTTATTGTCATTGCAGTTCTCCTAGGAAGTGCGTTTATTTTACAAAAATCTCCGAAGAGTTTATTGCAAGATACGGAATAAAAATGCAAGGGTCTAGTCGCAAGACCAATTGATTGATATAATAGCGAAAAAGAGGTGATGGTTTTGAATTTATTAGTCGTTGAAGATGAAGGAGCGATTCGCGAAGGTGTCCGTGAATATTTAACAGAGCAAGGATTCCATGTGTTTGAAGCAGAAGATGGAGTAGAGGCGCTTGAAGTATTTGAAAAAGAGTCGATTGATTTAATCCTACTCGATATTATGATGCCTCGAAAAAATGGCTTTGAAGTACTAGAAGAGGTACGAAAAACAAGTAAAGTTCCTATTCTAATGCTAACGGCCCTTCATGACGAAGAGACACAGGTGAGAACGTTCGAGATGCTCGTCGATGGATTTATTCAAAAACCTTTTTCACTCGTCGTTTTGCATAAGCAGATTGAAGCCGTATTGAAGCGTCACTACGGAGAAATGGATGTGTGGAACTATGAGTCTACGAGTGTGAATTTTACCAGTTTTGAAGCCAGAGTAAATGGCCAAATCGTGGAAGTTACCGCAAAGGAACTGGCGATTTTGAAACTGCTCGTAGAACATCAAGGACAAGTGTTGAGTCGTGCTCAAATTTTAGATCACGTGTGGGCAGCTCATGAAGATCCACCATTTGACCGTGTTGTGGATGTGTATATCAAGCAATTGCGAAAAAAACTATTGTTGGATTGTATCGTGACCGTTAAAAATGTCGGATACAAGTTGGAGTTAAGATGAGAAAATTAAAACTGTTTCCTAAGATTTTTATTTATACATTAAGCATTCTAGGTACGCTAGTGGCGATTGCGCATCTGTTTTTATATTTTGCTTTTCCGCACTTTTATTTGCAGGAACGTCAGCAAGAATTGAGTCAAAAAGCGGATGTGTTAGTGGAAAGTTTATCCAAAGTCGATGAACAAGAAGCAGCGTCTGCTTTGCAACTGTATGCTAAAAACGAAGGGATTACAGCTTACTTAAGAAAAGAATCGAATGGGGAAAACTTACAGCTAGGAAGTGAGTTAGCCATTGATGAGAATAGTGACCAGAACTCAGTGATTATCGAGGATAGACAAGTCACTACAAAAGATGGCAAACAAATGCAACTGCAGGTTGTTACGACAACCGAATCAGTGAAACAGGCAACCAAGGTCACCTTCCGTTATTTACCATTATCGCTCGCCATTTCGATCTTTACAGCAGTGATTTTCTCGTATATATATGCTAGAAAATTATCGAAACCGCTGATGCAAATGTCCAAAGTCACTCAGAAGATGATGGAATTGGATAGAGAAGCACGGTTTGCAAATCCAAGGTCCGATGAAATTGGACAAATGGAAATCCAAATCAATGACTTATACGAGCATCTGCTATCTGTCATCGATGAACTGGAAGAGAAGAACCAGAAGATGATTCAGTTGGAAAAAACAAAGGTAGATTTCTTACGAAGCGCTTCTCATGAGTTGAAGACGCCATTAGCAGGTCTGCGTATTTTATTAGAGAATATGAGCCTCAATGTTGGTAAATATAAAGACCGTGATAAGTACCTGGAAGAGTCGATTGCCAAAGTCGATCAAATGTCTGTACTCGTTCAGGAAATTCTAGCACTCTCTAAATTACAAGAAGAAACTCTAACAAAAGAAGAAATAGCATTAGAAAGCGTTCTTCCAGAGTGGAACAGAGAATTCCAGTTATTATTACAAGAAAAAGGACTAGTGCTTGAAGAAAGCATCGAACCATTCACGATTGAAGCGAGTCCAATTGCCTTTCGAAATGTATGGAATAATCTATTGATGAATGCTATTAAACACTCATCAAAAGAAGGCGTCATTCGAGTGGAATTAAAAAATCAATGTTTGATGATTGAAAATCCATGTACACCTCTCACAAAAGAACAAATTGAAACGGCATTTTCACTCCTACCATCTTCAAAAGGAACGACTGGCGGAGGAAATGGAGTGGGACTTTATAGTGTTCATCAGCTGCTCGAGCGTGAACAAATAGAACACCGCTTCTTTGCAACGTCAGAAGGTATGTGCTTTGAGATGAATTTTAAAGACAAAACTTAAAAGAATGGGTTACCGCATGCGGTAACCCATTCTTTTCTATTTGGAAGGGATTTGCCACTTTTGGACGAGATTCCAAGAATTAAAAGAAAAAAATGGAGAAATTAGCAAAAAAAATCACAAAAAACGCTTACATTTAAAGCGTTTTCGTGTATAATTAAAGTATCAATAAAAAGATAGGAAGGTTGATATTATGGCAACAATTGATCGTTTCGCTACAGACACTATACGCAAGAGCAATCCGCATCTTTCGCAATTGAAGGCAACTATTGAACCAGCTTTTTATTCGAACAATGCGACTGAAATTCCGACTCTGGCAGAGGCGTATGAATTAGCGTCACATGCACCTAATACAACAGTGTTAGATGCGTTCGTTGCAAACGCAAAGGATTTAGGGTTACCGGAGGATGCACATATTCTTACGGTTGTTGATGGGAGCGTTGTAGGACGTACTGCAAAAGCTCGTCGAATTTTAGGTAATAATCCAGCAGAAGATGCTAAGATTATTCCAATCATTCGTGAAGAGATTTATAACAGTTCGTTCAAACCGTTTATTAAGGGTACAGCCGTTGTAGGTCTTGATGAAGACTTCATGGTGAAGGCACATATCACAATGCCTAAAGAACACATCAACAACTTGTACTCATGGTTATTGAACTTCCAAATTTTCAATGACCAATATAAGAGACGTTATGATGCGTCTAAACAATATGACGAAAATGACATTTTCATTTTCTTCGACCCAACTTGGAGACATCCTGATTACCCAGATGGATTAGCATTCTTTGATACAAAACATAACTGTGCTGCAATTTTAGGAATGAGTTATTTTGGGGAAATCAAAAAAGGAACGTTAACATTAGCATGGGCAACTGCCGCTCGTAACAATTATGTTTCTTGCCACGGTGGTTTGAAGATTTTCCGTAAAGAAGGCGCTTCTTACGTTGCAAGCTTCTTCGGATTATCTGGATCAGGTAAGTCTACATTAACACACGCTAAACATGACGATAAATACGACATTGAAGTATTACACGACGATGCATTTGTGATTTCGGTAGAAGATGGTTCATCTGTAGCTTTGGAACCTTCTTATTTCGACAAAACAAATGACTATCCAGCAGGTCACAGAGAACAAGATTACTTCGTAACGGTTCAAAACTGTGGTGTGACTCTGGATGAAAACGGCCATAAAGTATTAGTAACAGAAGATATTCGTAACGGTAATGGTCGTACGGTTAAATCTCGTTATTCTACACCAAACCGTGTTGATAAGATTAAAGAACCAATTCAATCTATTTTCTGGATTATGAAAGATGATGCACTACCACCACTAGTGAAAATCACAGATCCACGTTTGGCATCTATTTTAGGATGTACATTAATGACAAAACGTTCTAACGCTGAAAATACAGGAGCTGGGGCAAACTTAGATGCGCTTGTTATCGAACCATACGCAAACCCATTCCGTGTATATCCATTAGTAGAGGACTACGAAAAATTCAAAGCCTTATTTGATAAAGATGTAGACTGCTACATTATCAATACAGGAGATTTCTTAGGTAAGAAAGTTACAAAAGAAGTTTCCCTAGGTGTAATCGAAACAGTAGTAGATGGCAAAGCAAACTTCGAATTATTCGGTGGGCTTCCAGGAATGGAATACTTACCAGTGGAAGGATATGAAGTGCCTGAAATGAGCGGAGACTACGCTGAATTAATTCGTGACCGTATGCAATTCCGTCTAGACTACTTGAAGGCATTTAACGATGCAAATCCAGAACATCAAATTCCACAAGATGCCCTTGAAAGCATCAAGACAATCGAACGCTTTATCGACGTATTATAGTGGAAGGAGTGTTCGGTGATGACTCGAAAAATAGGAATTACAGATACAATCTTACGGGATGCCCATCAATCTTTGATGGCAACCCGTATGCGAATTGAAGATATGCTCCCTGTTTTAGATCAATTAGACGAAGCAGGATTTGCCTCTTTGGAATGTTGGGGTGGAGCAACGTTTGACGCATGTATTCGTTTCTTAGACGAAGATCCATGGGACAGACTGCGCACCTTGAAAAAACATTTAAAGAAAACACCGTTGCAAATGTTATTACGTGGACAAAATATTTTAGGATATCGTCACTATGCCGATGATGTTGTAGAAAAATTTGTCGAAAAATCAGCAGAAAACGGGATTGATATTTTCAGAATTTTCGATGCGTTAAATGACGTTCGTAACTTGGAAGCTTCACTAAATGCTGTGAAGAAGACAGGGAAAGAAGCGCAAATGACAATCTGCTATACGATTAGTGATGCGCATACCATCGACTATTACAAAGAACTAGCAGCTAAAATGCAAGAAATGGGTGCCGATTCTATCTGTGTGAAAGACATGGCCGGAATTTTGACACCAGCTCGTGGTATCGAGCTTGTTCGTGCATTAAAAGAAGTGATTACAGTTCCAATCGTCGTGCATACACACTGCACAAGCGGTATTGCCCAACTTACTTATCAAGCAGTCATTGAAGCAGGTGCAGACCGCATCGACACTGCACTTTCACCACTTAGTGAAGGTACAAGCCAACCACCTACGGAATCATTAGTGATCGCACTTCGCGAATTAGGCTATGATATTTCGGTTGATTTGGCAAAATTAGAACCAATTGCAGACCACTTCCGAGTGATTAAAGATAAATACATTAAAGATGGAACTTTGAATCCAAAAATGTTAACACCAGATCCACGTGCGCTTTTATATCAAGTGCCTGGTGGAATGTTATCAAATATGTATTCTCAATTAACGCAAGCGGGTGCAACTGATAAATACGAAGAGGTATTAAAAGAAGTGCCTAAAGTAAGAGCAGACCTTGGATATCCACCGCTCGTAACTCCAATGAGTCAAATGGTGGGAACACAAGCAACGATGAACGTTCTTACAGGCCAACGTTACAAAGTGGTTTCTAACGAAGTGAAATCTTACTTACTTGGTTCTTATGGACAATCACCAGTACCAATTCAAGAAAGCTTCAGAAGAAGCATCATTGGTGACCAAGAAGTTATCAGTGACAGACCAGCAAACCACTTGCCACCAGAATTCGAAACACTCAAAGCAGAACTTGGAGATTTAGCAAGAAGTGACGAAGATGTCTTAACTTACGCACTCTTCCCTAAAGTCGGTAAAGAATTCTTGCTCAAGAAGAATGGACAATGGCAAAAACCATCTGAAATCGTGAAGATTTTTGCGACTGTAAAGTGAGGAGAGAGTTATGCACTTAAGTTTATTAGAAATCCTATGGATCACAATCGTTTCAATGGGAATTGTGTTTGTGATGTTGACGATTCTAATGTTTCTCATGCAAGGAAGCTCTAAAGTTATCCAAATCCTGGAAGCAAAGAGTCATCCAACAGCTGGAGTTGTAGGTAAACCAGTTGAGGTGAAACCTGAGGCTCCAACAAATGATGGAACACTATTTGAAACGAATAAACTTGCTCGAGTTGCCGCACTGGTCGCTTTAACAAAAGCGAGTGCGGATGTTCCGGACAAGCACTTTGAAATTGTATCGATTGAAAAGAAGGTGGACTAAATGAAAAAATACGAGGTAGAAGTGAATGGCGAAACATTTATCGTCTCACTAAAAGAAATTTCAAATGAAGAAGCAACACAAAAATTAGCGGCTGCTCCAACTCCAGCACCTAGTGCGCCAGTGGAAGAAAAGAAAGCAGCACCAGCACCTGCTCCAACAGGGGACGGTGAAGTGGTGCCTGCTCCTATGGCAGGGATTGTATTATCGGTCAATAAAAATGTCGGTGATGCAGTGAAAAAAGGGGATGTACTTGTGATTTTAGAAGCCATGAAGATGGAAAATGAAATCCTTGCTCCGGCTGATGGTGTTGTGAAAGCAATTCATGTATCAAGTAATGAATCTGTCGAATCGAACCAACCACTCTTAACGATTTAGGAGGCGATGGTTTATGGAAGTCATTCAACAGTTGATTGAAACAAGTGGGGTTTATAACTTAACGATTCAAAATGTTATTATGTTAATTATTGCCTGCGTGTTTCTATATCTAGGGATTAAACGAGGGTATGAGCCATACTTAATGGTTCCGATTGCGTTCGGGATGCTCCTTGTAAACTTACCATTAGCAGGGTTGATGGATGCTCCTACTGAAAATGGACCTGGTGGACTCTTGTATTACTTATATCAAGGAACAAACCTTGGTATTTATCCACCATTGATTTTCCTTTGCTTAGGGGCCTCAACAGACTTTGGACCGCTACTTGCAAATCCAAAGACCATCTTGCTTGGTGGGGCAGCTCAATTCGGTATTTTCGTCGCATTCTTCCTTTCAGTAATGTGGGGAATGACACCGCAAGAAGCTGCTTCAGTAGGGATTATCGGGGGTGCGGATGGACCAACTGCCTTGTTCTTAACGACAAGACTTGCACCGCACTTATTACCAGCAATCGCGCTAGCAGCGTACTCATACATGGCGCTTGTGCCAATTATTCAACCGCCAATTATTCGTGCGCTCACAACGAAGAAAGAACGTCTAGTGAAGATGACAGAAAATCGTAAAGTGAGTGAAACGGAAAAAATTCTTTTCCCAATCATCGTTACAATTTTTGTCAGCTTATTAGTACCAAGTGCAACACCATTAGTAGGATGCTTAATGCTCGGTAACTTAATTAAAGAAATTAAGGTAGTACCAAACATTACAAAAGTTCTACAAAATGCGATGATGTATGGTGTTACCATTATTTTAGGATTAACCGTTGGAGCGAAAGCAACAGGGGAATTATTCTTATCAGTTTCGACTCTTAAAATTACTTTACTAGGATTAATCGCTTTTGCTGCAGGTACTGCGGCGGGGGTTATTATGGGTAAATTGATGTACAAACTATCTGGCGGTAAAATCAATCCAATGATCGGTGCAGCAGGGGTATCTGCAGTACCAATGGCCGCTCGTGTTGTACAAAAAGAAGGACAAAGAGAAGACCCAAGTAACTACTTATTAATGCATGCAATGGGGCCAAACGTAGCCGGAGTTATCGGTAGTGCGATTGCTGCAGGGGTATTACTCGCATTCTTCTCATAATAGAAGCACTCCTTTCAAACAAAAATCAGAAGAAGAGAAATCTTCTTCTGATTTTTTTTGCGTAGTTAGGGGTGAGGTGAGTGGGATGGAAGGAGCTGTTGGACGTATTCAAGCGGTCTATCAATCGATGCTAAAAGAGCATGAAGTTTCTACGAATGCTGTGCTAGATGTTGGAATTACCACTAAAAATGGAAAGAAGGAGTGCCAGTTTTGTGGGAATACAGATCCGTTGGAATTTGCTAAGGGGCCTTGTCTGAATTGCGCGGGCGGTGAATGTTGGTACTGCTTGAAGTGTATTGGAATGGGAAAGGTGAAGGCTTGTAGTATGGTGATTGCGACTCCTGAAGAAGAGCAACCTTTTCCAAAAAGAGAAGAGGAATTAGCACACTATAAACATACTCTGAGTGCAAAACAGGAACAGCTATCTTTGGAGTGCTTAAAAGTCGTAAAGCAAACAGGATTCCGTGAGCACCTACTTTGGGCTGTGACAGGTTCTGGGAAAACGGAGATGATTTTTGCGAGCATCGAATGGATGTTACAACAAGGAAAACGAGTCGCCATTGCCGCACCAAGAATTGATGTATGTGTGGAACTAGCACCGCGCTTGAAGGAAGCTTTCCCGACAGTCGAGCAAAACGTCCTTCACTCGCAGTCGGAGGAAGGGTACAAGAGAGTGCCACTGACGATTGCGACGACGCACCAGATGCTAAGATTTTACCACGCATTTGATTTGGTCGTGATTGATGAGACAGATTCATTCCCATACCGGGATAATGAGTTACTGATTCGAGCAGTTCATCGTGCGGTAAAAGAAGAAGGTTGCCTACTGTATTTAACGGCGACCCCGTCCCAGACACTAGAGAGAAGAATCAAACGAAAAGAGCTGTCGGTATCCTTGCTACCGGAACGGTATCATAAGAAGCCACTAATAGTACCGACGATGAGTTTTATCGGAGATTTAGACAAAAAATTGAAAAAGAAAAAAGTGCCAAAACCTGTGTGTCAGTTTATAGAGGAACATGTTAAAGTAGGGAAACGATTTTTGCTGTTTGTACCGAGAATTACACTTCTTAATCCGATAGAAGTAGCACTTAGACGACAGTTTCCAAATGCAAAATTCGAGACGGTTAGTTCTAAAGAATCGTATCGGCAGGAACGGATTGCTCAAATGAGAGCAGGAGAGCTCGAGTTTCTTTTGACGACAACGATTCTAGAACGCGGAGTGACTTTTCCAGGAGTCGATGTTTGTGTTATCAATGCGCACGAAGAGGAATTCTCAAGAGAAGTACTCGTGCAAATCGCAGGACGCGTTGGACGGACAGCAGAATGTCCAACAGGAGAAGTTGTGTATTTTCATAATGGCAAAACAAAAGCGATGGTTCAGGCAGTCAGGGCAATCGAAGACTTAAATCAACAAGCACTTCTTGGGAGGAAACACGGATGAAATGTTTATGGTGCGGAGAGGAAGTGGAGCGAGTTCAGCCAATACTCTCGTTTTTACTAGGAGCAAATAGAAAGTGCATTTGCGTCAATTGTGAGCATCCGTTTATAGAATTAAAACAGCATCCAACGTGCCTAGAGTGCGGGAGGTTGATGACAAAAGTAGAGGTTTGCCCGGATTGTCAAAAATGGCATCAAGTAAAAGAAGCGGTACTCCTAAAGAATACTGCCTTATATGCTTATGACGAGGCAGGTCGAAAGTTTATGGAGTTATTCAAATTTGTGGGAGATACAAGAGTGATGACGTTGGTCATAAAAGAGTTAAGGAAAGAGTTGCTCAAATATCAAAAGAGGGGCTTTGTTCTTTGTCCATTACCTTCGTCCCAAGCGAGTCTAAGAAAAAGAGAATTCGAGACGATTCCAACTTTACTGGAACAGTGCCATGTACCAGCTGTTTCGCTTTTAGAACATATTGGCAGCGGAAAGAAGCAATCCGAGAAGACAAGGCAGGAGCGTCTGCAACTAAAGCAACCTTTTAAAGTGAAAGAGAATGTAGGGGTTCCAAAGAAAGTCTTATTGGTGGATGATGTTTATACAACCGGCGCAACAATCCACCTTGCCGCAAAAGCATTAACGGAAATGGGTGTTGAAGAAGTGGAATCTCTGACGTTATTTAGATAAAAAGTGTATCATAAATGATACGTATCATTTATGATACAAAAGCAATCGACAAAATAGCCCAAGCAGAAATCTGCTTGGGCTATTGGTTTCTACCTAGTCATTTTTAGAATCTTGTAGTGACATATTGGTCAAGAGCAAGAAGAGCATTTGCCACATCTTCGGCAGTATAGTCAACAACCATTTGGTGGATAGTTTCGCCTTCTTGTGTAGCAAGAGATCCAATCTTGAGTAAGTCTTCATACGATACAGAATCCAATTTCACTTCTTTCAGCGTTGTTGGTAATCCAAGCGCTTTATAGAAAGTAATGTATTTATCGAGTTCTTCTTTTGGACGATTTTCTAGTAACAGTTGTGTCAATGTACCATAAGCTACTTTTTCACCGTGAGTGAGAGTATGGATGTCTCCATGGATGGCAGTGAATCCGTTATGGATGGCATGCGCTGCTGCTAAACCAGCCGATTCGAAACCGATACCGCTGAGGAGGGTGTTCGCTTCGACCACAGCTTCTAAAGCAGGAGTAACTACTTTGGCGTTTGCTGCGGCAACGGCTTGTAGACCATTTTCGAATAAAGTACTTTCGCAGACACGAGCGATGGCTTCTGCGGCAATTGTTGGCACTTGACCGACCATTGTGCTTCCTTGTGCTTCAATGACTGCACGAGCCTCAACCCAAGTAGCAAGTGCATCGGCAATTCCTGAGATTAATAAACGAACAGGAGCATTGGCAATGACTTTTGTATCGACTAATACTAAATCTGGGTTTTTCTTGTAGAAACGATAGCGTTCAAACACGCCTTCTGCTGAATAAATTACAGAGAGGGCAGAAGTTGGAGCGTCAGTTGAAGCAATCGTTGGTAAAATCGCTACCGGACAATTAGAATCATCCGCAATCGCTTTAGCTGTATCAATCGATTTACCACCACCTAAGCCGATGACTACGTTTAGTTGATGTTCCTTCACAACTTCAGCAACGCGGCGAACTTCGTCATTAGTTGCTTCACCATGGAAGATTTCGCGATGAACAAACGCGCCGGCGTTCACGAGGTTTTCTTCCAGTTCTTTACCGACTAAATCATAAACGATAGGGTCGCAAAGAAGGAGATGTCGATCCCCGAGGGCCAAAACGTGAGAAAGACCAGTTTTGAGAACATCTTTCCCTTGAACATAACGAGACGGACTAGCAAATACTTTTTCCATAATCATAACTCCTTTATAAATTGTTTACTATTTCACTATATCGTTGAAAACGATTTCTGTCAATGGAGATTCTGTGTTGTTTTAACTAGGAATATGAGACTTTCAAAAAAGGGAAGAGAGAAGATTTTAGTGATAGAGAGTTTTATTGGGAATGATTCTAATCTTCAATGCTGTATGATGTTTCATCTCATGAAAACAAAATATCTCCAAAGAAAAGTCCTCAAAAATACCGTTTTTCCTTAACAATTCTTAATGAAAGAATTCTTGAAAACGGTTGTAAAACCCCTGTGCATGCTTTATAATAAAACTATAGAAATCAAACGAAGCAATTCCTAAGAGTGGTCCTTAGGGTATTTCTTCAAATCTGGTTTTCCAGATGAAAGGGGAGAGTATTATGTTTAAATATAATATCCGTGGAGAAAATATTGAGGTCACAGAAGCGATTCGTCAATACGCAGAAAAGAAAATTAGCAAATTAGAAAAATACTTTACTGACGTTGCTAATGCGACTGTATATGTCAACTTGAAAGTCTACACTGAAAAGACTGCAAAAGTTGAAGTTACGATCCCACTTCCTTATTTAGTTCTACGTGCCGAGGAAACTTCAATTGATTTATATGGAAGTATTGACTTGGTAGTCGATAAACTTGAAAGACAAGTTCGTAAACATAAAACAAAAATCAATCGTAAATCTCGTGAAAAAGGATTCGATATTGTGTTACCACCACTTCCAGAAGTGCCTGAAGAGGACGAAACAGGATTAGAAATCGTTCGTACAAAACGAATTGATTTGAAACCAATGGATAGCGAAGAAGCTGTTCTTCAAATGAACATGTTAGGACATAACTTCTTTATTTACCAAGATGCTGAAACGAACGAAACAAACATTGTTTATCGTCGTAAAGATGGAAAATATGGTTTGATTGAAACAAATTAATAAAAATTTAGGTGGCTTTTTTAAGCCACCTTTTTTGTGAATAGAAATGGCGCTAGTTTTAGCGGAAAGAAAACGGAGTTAAAGCAACAACAACTTTCCGTTTGGATAGGAAATTGGGTTTCTTTGACGTAAAAATGTAAAAAAATCGGGTGACTTTGAAAAAAGTCGCCTTGTTTTGCTTTCTTAATTAGCTAAACAATGGTAAAATGAATAAGATGCAATAGGTGTAGCCACCTATTTGTAGTACTTTTATGAGATTTAAAATGTTCACCGATTTAAAATCACTGGTGAAAATAAAAAAGGAGTTAATTAAATGGCAAATTTTTTGAGACAGTTAGTTGAAAATGATAAGCGTGAATTACGTCGTTTAGGAAAACTAGCGGATAAAGTAATTGCGTTAGAATCTCAAATGGCTGCATTAGAAGATGCTGATTTTCCAGTAAAAACAGAAGAATATAAAGCAAGATATGCTCAAGGGGAGTCTTTAGATGCATTACTTCCAGAAGCATTCGCTTTAGTACGTGAGGGAGCTAAACGTGTATTAGGCTTATTCCCGTATAAAGTTCAAATCATGGGTGGGATTACACTTCATGACGGTAACATTGCGGAAATGCGTACTGGTGAAGGTAAAACGTTAACAGCGACAATGCCTGTATACTTAAACGCATTATCAGGAGACGGCGTTCACGTAGTAACAGTTAACGAATACTTAGCCTCTCGTGACGCTCGCGAAATGGGTGAGTTATATAACTTCTTAGGCTTGACTGTAGGGTTAAACTTAACAGGAATGTCTTCAGAAGAAAAACGTGCAGCATATGCTGCAGACATCACTTACAGCACAAACAGTGAATTAGGATTTGACTACTTACGTGATAACATGGTGGTTTATAAATCACAAATGGTACAACGTCCATTAAACTACGCAGTTGTCGATGAAACAGACTCAATCTTAATCGACGAAGCGCGTACGCCATTGATCATTTCAGGACAAGCTGAAAAATCAACAGTGTTATACCAACGTGCAGATATGTTTGTGAAAGGATTAAAAGAGGAAGAAGATTACACAATCGACTTAACTTCTAAAACAATCTCATTAACAGACGAAGGGATTAACAAAGCTGAACAAACATTCCGCTTACCAAACCTTTATGACGTGGATAACTCAGCGCTTGTTCACCATATCGACCAAGCTTTACGTGCGAACTACATTATGTTACGCGACATCGACTATGTGGTGGATGAAGGTAAAGTTAAAATCGTTGATGGATTTACTGGACGTATTATGGAAGGTCGTCGTTATTCAGATGGTCTTCACCAAGCGATTGAAGCTAAAGAAGGCGTTGAAGTTGAAAACGAGTCTAAGACAATGGCGACAATCACTTACCAAAACTACTTCCGTATGTATCGTAAATTGTCAGGGATGACAGGTACTGCGAAGACTGAAGAAGAAGAATTCAGAGAAATTTACAACATGAACGTTATTGCGATTCCAACAAACCGTCCAATTCAACGTATCGATGGTCACGATTTAATCTACCCATCATTACGTAGTAAATTCCGTGCGGTTGTTCAAGATATCAAACAACGTCATGAAGCAGGTCAACCAATCCTTGTCGGTACGGTTGCCGTTGAAACAAGTGAATTGCTTTCAAACATGTTACGTGCAGAAGGAATTCCGCACGAAGTATTAAATGCGAAAAACCACTTTAAAGAAGCAGAAATTATCATGTCAGCTGGTCAACGTGGCGCTGTAACAATCGCGACAAACATGGCCGGACGTGGTACTGACATCAAGCTTGGTAAAGGCGTGAAAGAACTTGGTGGACTTTGCGTAATCGGTACAGAACGTCACGAAAGCCGTCGTATCGATAACCAATTACGTGGACGTAGTGGACGTCAAGGGGACCCAGGTGCAACACAATTCTACCTATCATTAGAAGATGATTTGATGAAACGTTTCGGTGGAGAAAAAATGCAAGCAATCTGGGAACGTCTAAACTTAACAGATGAAGGCGACGATAACTTCATCCAAAGCAAGATGTTAACAAGACAAGTAGAATCTTCACAAAAACGTGTTGAAGGGAACAACTACGATACTCGTAAAAGCGTCCTAGAGTACGATGAGGTTATGCGTGAACAACGTGAAATCATCTACTCACAACGTCTACAAATTATTAATGAAGATCAATCACTTGAAAAAGTGACAAAAGGTATGATCCGTCGTACAATTCACCGTGTTGTGGAAAGTCATACATTGACAGATCAAAAAGAGTGGAACTTAGAAGGGATTGTCGACTTTGCTCACAACTCAATCTGTGCTCCAGATGAACTTTCAATTAGCGATTTAGAAGGCAAATCAGCTGCTGAAATCGAAGGCATCTTAAACGAAAAAGCAATGGAAATCTACAAAGAAAAACAAGAGCAATTGAATGGCGACAATCAAATGCTTGAGTTCGAAAAAGTAGTTATCCTACGTGTGGTTGACCGTAAGTGGACAGATCACATCGATGATATGGACCAATTACGTCAAAGCGTTGGTTTACGTGGATACGCTCAAATCGATCCATTAACAGAGTACCAAACAGAAGGTTACGAACGATTCCAACAAATGATTGCTGCAATCGACTATGATGTAACACGTATCTTGATGAAATCTCAAATTCGTCAAAACTTACAACGTGAACAAATTCAAGGAGTTCGTAGTGTAGTGGCTACAGGTCATGACAGAACTTCTGACGATGATTCAGAAAAAGCTTAATAACAAAGGGAGACGGCGAAGCATTTCGCCGTTTTCTTTTAGAAAGAGGTCAATATGGAAATTAGTGAAATTAGAAATGCGCTTGAGGCCATGAACGAACAAATTATCAGTTATAGGAGGTCTCTTTGACTTAGATCGCTTAGAGGAAGATATCGCAGCCTATGAGCAAGAGATGTCTGAACCATCGTTTTGGGATGATAGCGAAAAAGCGAATCAAGTCATTCAAAAGAATAATGAATTAAAGGCTATCTATGATACGTTCCATAAAATGGAATTATCATTGGAAGAAACTAGTTTGTTATTTGAAATGTATAAAGAAGAGCCAGATGAAGAAGTGCATGCGGAAATCGTTGACGCAATAGAGGCCATTGAGAAGGACTTGCAACAGTACGAATTAAGCATGTTGCTGAACGGTCCACATGATAAGAACAGTGCGATTTTGGAAATCCATCCAGGTGCTGGTGGTACGGAATCGCAAGACTGGGGAAGCATGCTCCTACGTATGTATATGCGTTGGGCTGAAAAACATGGTTACCGTGTTGAAACAGTGGATTATCAAGACGGGGACGAAGCAGGGATTAAATCTGTAACCTTGTCGATTGAAGGGTTAAATGCTTACGGGTATTTACGCTCTGAAAAAGGCGTGCATCGTCTCGTTCGTATTTCTCCGTTTGATGCGGCTGGGAAACGTCATACATCATTCTGTTCAGTGGATGTTGTTCCGCAAATGGATGGAGATATTGATATTGAAATTAACCCAGATGACTTAAAAGTAGACGTTTACCGTGCAAGTGGTGCCGGTGGACAACATATTAATAAGACGTCTTCTGCGGTTCGTATTACGCATATTCCAACTGGAATCGTGACGCAGAGTCAGGCGCAACGTTCTCAATTTAAAAACAGAGACCAAGCGATGGCGATGTTGAAGGCGAAATTATTCCAATTAGAAGAAGAGAAGAAGGCAGCTGAATTGGCAGCTATCCGTGGTGAGCAAAAAGATATCGCCTGGGGTTCTCAAATTCGTAACTATGTGTTCCATCCATATTCAATGGTAAAAGATTTACGTTCTGGATATGAGACAGGAAATATTGGGGCAGTCATGGACGGAGACTTGGACCCGTTTATGGATGCGTACTTAAAATGGATGCTTGAGGGAACGAAAGCAACTGAAGAATAATAGGAAGAAGCACCTAGTATGAGCTAGGTGTTTTACTATTGTGAGTCAAATTGTTTTAAGTTCGTTTTAATTATCTGTATTATTATGGGATGAAACTTCCTAGTAGTACTTTTGCGCTTTGAAACTAACCCAAATAAGTATGAGCAATGAGATAGACACAGTGGTTTATTGACTTTCTTGAGGATGAGTAAATAATGCTGATATAGAGTAAAGCATTGTCTTACAGGGATGAATGAGTATACGAGAAGCAATGCCCACACCCAAATCCTTCGCACTGTGAAGGATTTCTCTCGTATCCTGAGTAGTTGAACTCGGAAAAGCAGAAACGGCGTCCACTTCCCGGAGTCGTCCGCAGAACGTTTCACGTTCTTTACGTCGCTCCGGTCCAGTGGTCCGTTTCTAACCGCTTTTCCTCGTATCCTTAATTTAATATTTCTGTAATCTTATGTGAAGGGGTTGTAATATTCGGGTGCTATAATAGGGAGGATTAAAATATCGAAGGATTAGAAAGCTGGTGAGTTTATGATTGAAATGATGAATGTAACTAAGAAATATAATAAAGGCATCACTGCTATTAATAATTTATCTATCCAAATTAAGGATGGAGAGTTCGTTTATGTAGTAGGGCCTTCTGGTGCAGGTAAATCAACTTTCATTAAAATGATGTATCGCGAAGAAAAAGTGACTAAAGGTAGAATTCGTGTAGGTAAATATGATTTGATGAAAATTAGAGATCGTCAAATTCCGTACTTACGCCGTTATGTAGGGGTTGTCTTCCAAGACTTTAAACTCTTACAACATAAAACTGTATACGAAAACGTGGCATATGCGATGGAGGTTATTGAAAAATCACCTCGTGAAATTAAACGCCGTGTAGAAGATGTTTTAGAGTTAGTAAACCTAAAACACCGTATGAGCAATTTCCCGAATGAATTGTCTGGTGGGGAACAACAACGTGTAGCGATTGCTCGTGCAATTGTGAATACACCTGGAATCCTGATTGCCGATGAGCCGACAGGGAACCTTGACCCAGAAACGTCAATGGAAATTATGGATATCCTTGAGCGTATCAACGAACAAGGAACAACAATCGTAATGGCAACACACAATAGCCAAATCGTTAACGAGAAAAAGCATCGTGTAATTGCGATTGAAAATGGTCAAATTGTACGTGACCAAGAACAGGGGGAATACGGATATGAAGATTAGAACTATGGGTCGTCATATACGTGACGCCTTCAAGAGTCTTTTCAGAAATGGATTGATGACATTTGGTGCTGTTTCTGCAGTATCAATGATCTTATTAATCGTAGGGGTGTTCGTATCACTTCTATTTAACGTGAATAAAATCGGTTCAGATATTGAAAATGACGTAAACGTACGTGTGTTTATTGATTTGGCAGCTGACCAAACAAAAACAGATGAATTAGAAGCAAAAATTAAAGCCTTAGATGGCGTTGAGTCTATCACTTTCCGTTCTAAAGACGAAGAGTTAGAAGACGTAACAAAGAACTTCGGGGAAGAGTTATCATTATTTAAAAATGATGCCAACCCACTTCGTAATGCATTCGACGTAAAAGCAGTGGAACCACAAAAAACAAGTGCTATTGCGAAACAAATCGAAGGAATGGACTATGTAGCGCGTGTTCGTTACGGGGAAGCTCGTGCGGATAACTTATTCCGTATTATTGCAACAGCACGTAATATTGGGGCAGTTGTGATTTTAGGACTATTAGCGTTAGCGATGTTCTTAATTTCAAACACTATTCGTGCAACAATCTATGCACGTAGAACAGAAATCGAAATCATGCGTCTGGTAGGGGCGACAAAAGCGTACATCCGTTGGCCATTCTTCTTAGAAGGCGGTATGATTGGATTAATCGGTTCAGTTATCCCAATCGGATTAGTATGGTCTGTATACCTATGGGTGTATAAAGGCGGTTCAGATTTCTTCTCTGGATCAAGCTTTAGCCTACTCGATCCAAATCCATTCTTGATTTATGTATCAGCCGGAATGGTTACCATCGGTGTTCTTATCGGTGCGTTTGGTTCAATTCTTTCAATGAGAAAGTTCTTGAAAAAATAGTTATAAATGACAGAAGGAGTGCAGTTGTGTGCTCCTTCTTTTTTTGTTGAAGAGCATATGCACAAAAGTTATAACGAGTTCTGAAAAACAGGTATAATCAAATAACGAGTTTCGTATTGACTCAGAATAGGGCCATCGTTTATAGTAATTTCATCAGATAAAACAATGCAATGAACAGATAAGTAAATAAAGAAGAACGTTAAAGAGAATCCGGTTGGTGGGAAAGGATACGGGGCAATTTATTGAAAATGGTCTGGGAGCAACAAAGGTGATGAAGCTTTTGCGATTTGTACTCGATAACGTACAAGGGTATCTTGCATTATGCAACGTACTTTTGGAACGGTAAACTGTGAGGTTTATCGGAATTAGAGTGGTAACGCGAAAACTTCGCCTCTAGTGTATAGAGGGAAGCTTTTTTTATGGCCCAAACCAAAGTGGACAGAGCAACCATCTGTTGGAAATTACGAAGCGCGCATGTGGTTTCCAAACAAAGAACAATCATTTAACCAAAAAGGGGACTTATAACATGAAATTTAATAAATTATTCAAAGCAACAACATTCGGACTTTTAGCAACAGCATTAGTAGCTTGTGGAAACAACACAGCAAAATCAGAAAGCACTACAGAAGCTGCAAAAGCAGAAGACAAAACAATTAAAGTAGTCGCTTCACCAGCACCTCACGCTGAAATCTTAGAAGCTGCTAAACCAATCTTAGAAAAAGAAGGGTACAAATTAGAAATCAACATCGTAAACGACTACGTAACACCAAACAACATCGTTTACGGAGGAGATGCGGATGCAAACTACTTCCAACACACTCCATATCTTGATAAATTCAACAAAGAACATAACCAAGATTTAGTTTCTGTAGGGAACGTTCATATCGAACCAATGGCAATTTACTCTAAGAAATATAAATCATTAAAAGAATTACCAGATAACGCAGTGGTATATGCATCAACAAACCCTGCTGAAGTAGGTCGTTTCTTAAGCTTCTTCACAAAAGCTGGATTAATTAAATTAAAAGATGGCGTGAACCCTGTAACTGCTGGATTAAGCGACATTGCTGAAAATCCAAAGAACATCCAAATCAAAACAGAAATCGCACCTGAATTATTAGTATCAACATACGAAAACAATGAAGGCGATGCAGTGATCATCAACTCAAACTTCGCAATCGATGCTAAACTTTCACCAGTGAAAGATTCAATTGCTTTAGAAGACGAAAGCTCACCATACGCTAACTTAGTCGCTGTAAAACCTGCTGATAAAGATAAAGCAAAAATTCAAGCTTTAATCAAAGCGTTACAAAGTGATGAAATCCGTAAATTCATCAACGAAAAATATACAGATGGTTCTGTAATTCCTGCGAAATAATAAAAATAATTAGAAAACAAGAGGAGTGGAAAGATACAAAGCCAAAAGCCTTGTACTTTTCGCTCCCTTTTGACCATTAAGGAGTGAAACAATGATTCGAGTAGAGAACGTGTCCAAAACATATACTGGGAAACAAGGCACGGTTGAAGCTGTAAAAGATGTCTCGTTGGAGATTAGTAGAGGCGAAATTTTTGGAGTGATTGGTTTTTCAGGCGCGGGTAAAAGTACATTAATCCGTTTGTTAAATGGACTTGAGACGGTTACAAGTGGCCATATTTATATTAATGAAAAAGACATTACAACCTTAAAACGCAAAGAGTTGTTAAAAGAGCGTCAAAAAATCGCGATGATTTTCCAACATTTCAATCTTTTATGGTCGAGAACAGTCGAAGAAAACATTGCTTTTTCACTTGAAATTGCAGGCGTTCCAAAAGCCGAGCGTAAAGCTAAGGTAGCCGAATTAATCGATTTAGTTGGACTAACCGGACGTGAAAAATCTTATCCATCACAACTTTCTGGGGGACAAAAGCAAAGAGTAGGGATTGCCCGTGCGTTAGCTAACGATCCAGAAGTCCTTTTATGTGACGAAGCTACGAGTGCACTTGACCCTAAGACAACAAAAGATATCTTAAAATTATTAGTAGAAATCAACCAAGAACTAGGGTTAACGATTGTGTTAATTACGCATGAAATGCATGTCGTTCGTCAAATTTGCCACCGTGTTGCCGTGATGGAAGAAGGACGAGTAGTGGAAAGTGGGGAAGTGATTGAAGTCTTCAAAAATCCACAACAACCAATTACAAAACAATTCGTGGGAGAAGAACGTGTGGATGATGAAATCGATGAGGTATTCCATCATCTTTCAACGTCCCTTCGCCCAGGTGTAGCAGTTCGTATTCAGTATTTAGGCGACCGTACAGGAGACGCCGTATTATCTGAAGCGATTCGTAAACTCGATGCAACAGTATCGATTTTACAAGCGAAGGTAAATATTACGCAAAAAGGGATATTAGGAAGCATGATTATTTTGATTGAGGAAGAATCTTCAAAAGCAGAAGAGGTCATCGAATATCTTAAACAAGCAGAAATTATCGTGGAGGTGTTAGAGCATGTTTAATCTATTTTTAGCATCAGCAAGCCTAGATGAACTTTTCAGAGAAATGTTTTCGTTCGAGAATGTTGTATGGCCTGATGTCATTAAAGCTATTAATGAAACTCTCTATATGACCTTCATTCCAACGTTCTATGTATTTGTCATCGGATTAATTTTAGGACTCCTTCTTTTCTTAACAGGAAAAGGTCGCAGTCTTGAAAATACATGGGTTCATCTTATTTTAGGTGGAATCATTAATATTTTCCGTGCGATTCCATTTATCATTTTACTGACTCTATTAATGCCTTTTACAAAAGCCATCATGTCAACGATTGTGGGTCCTAAAGGGGCAATCCCAACATTGATCATCAGTGCAGCGCCATTTTATGCGCGTTTAGTGGATATCGCGTTAAATGAAATCCCGTCAGGAGTCATCGAGGCGGCAGAATCAATGGGGGCAAATACCCGCCAAATCATTACAAAAGTGCTGATTCCAGAATCACTTCCAGCACTTGTATCAGGGATTACCGTAACGGCAATCGCGTTAATCGGTTCTACAGCAGTAGCTGGTGTTATCGGTGCAGGCGGATTAGGTAACTTAGCTTACCTCATTGGTTATACACGAAACAAAGTAGATATCATCTTTGTCGCTACAGTAGCCATCCTTATTTTGGTATTTATTATCCAAATTATTGGAGACCGTGCGACTAAAGCTATTGACAAGCGATAGGATGTGAGACATCGCGCTCAGAAATGGAACGTTGGACTCGAACGCCGGAAGAAACGTGAAACGTTCTGCGGACGTTTGAGGAAACGCACGCCATTTCTGCGATGGCGAGCTCAACTACAAGGATGTGAGGCAGAAAGACAGAAGCTAAGAATGAGTTCACGGTGTGAAGTCATTCTGCTTCGTCGTTATTCTCCCTTTATCTTCCATATTAAATGATGTAAAATAGCAATAGACTTCACTGTCTATTGCTTATTTTATTGGAGTGTGATTAGATGTCAGGATTAACCGTAAGACTTTATGAAGAGTATTTAGCAGGTGTCTATAATAATCGAAAAACTGACCAAGGGCTCTTTATTAAATTAGTCGAAGAAATTGGAGAAGTGGCAGAGCAAATTAGTATTCGTGACGGTAGAAAAGATGGGAATACTGAGGAAGTACAAGCTGAACTTGCAAAAGAACTAGCAGATGTCATCCATTATACGATTGCGATTGCCGCTGTAAACGGCATTGATTTAGAAAAAGTCATCTTGGAAAAAGACCTCAGTGCCGCTATTAAATATAACCATACAACGAACTTAGTAGAGTTTCTTCAAAAGACAGCAAAATACGACTAGTTTACAGCAAGAAAACACTTGCTTTCCACCTTTGTTTAGAGTACGATAGGACATGGAAAAGTAAGTGAAATGATGGGTACAGAAAGTTCTGATTGCTGAGAAAGAACCCCCGCTCTTTAACTGAACCTACCAAATAGGTGATTATGAAAATAATCCGGTGAAATCATCGTTATCAATGTTAAAGAGACATTTACAACGTAAGTGTAATTAAGGTGGTACCGCGAGTCATTCGTCCTTTTTAGGGGAGTGGCTTTTTTTATTTCACAAAAAACGAAAAAGGAGTCAAGCAGATGACAGAAAAAACAAACTTACAAAGAGAAGATTTTTCTAAATGGTATATTCAAACCATTCAAAAAGCAGATTTAATGGACTATTCACCAGTGCGTGGATGTATGATTTTCAAACCAGATGGATATGAAATTTGGGAACATATTCAAGAGGAGTTCAACCGTCGTTTTAAAGAAGAAGGCATTCGTAATGCGTACTTCCCAATGTTAATTCCAGAAAGTTTCTTCACAAAAGAAGCAGACCATATTGAAGGATTCGCTCCTGAATTACCATGGGTGACAGAAGCAGCTGGTGAAAAATTAGAAGAACGTTTAGCGCTTCGTCCAACAAGTGAAACAATGATTGGAACAGCTTTTTCAAATTGGATCAATTCATACCGTGATCTTCCATATGAAATCAACCAATGGGCAAACGTATTCCGTTGGGAAAAGAAAACTTTACCATTCTTACGTACTTCAGAATTCTTATGGCAAGAAGGACATACAGCACATGCAGATGAAGAAGATGCACGTCGCCGTACAATGAGAATGTTAGATATCTACAAAGAAGTTGTAGAAGGCGTATTAGCAGTGCCAGTTTATGAAGGACAAAAAACTCCTTCAGAACGTTTCGCAGGCGCGGTAGATACTTACTCAATCGAAGCGATGATGAAAGACGGGAAAGCCGTTCAAGCGGGAACTTCTCACTACATGGGAACAAAATTCGCGGAAGCCTTCGACATTAAATATTTAACAAAAGAAAATGAGCACGTATACGCTCATACAACTTCTTGGGGAGTATCGACTCGTTTAATCGGTTCATTAATCATGACTCACGGTGATGAACAAGGATTAGTATTACCTCCAAAAGTAGCTCCAACACAAGTAGTCTTAATTCCAGTTGGACCATGGAAGAAAAATCCAGCTATCTTAGAAAAATTAGAAGAGCTTCAAAAAGAATTGAAAGCTGCTGGATTACGCGTGAAGATTGACGACACTGACAACTCACCAGGATTCAAATTCAATGAGTGGGAATTACGTGGTGTTCCAATGCGTATCGAATGCGGACCTCGCGATTTAGAAAACAATCAAGTGATGACAAAAATGCGTGACTTAGATGAAAAAGTAGCAGTAGGATTCGATGGATTAGTAGATAGAATCATAGCAGAATTAGATACAATGCAAGGCCGTCTGTTAGAAACAGCTCGTGCGATGCGCGCTTCTAACGAATATACAAACATTGATTCTTTAGATGAGTTGAAAGCTCATATCGAAGCAAAACGCGAAGCTGGCGAAGTACCTGGTTGGGTATTAGTTGGTTGGGATGGAACAGAAGAAAGTGAAGCGAAAATCAAAGAAGAAACAGGCTTCACAACTCGTAACATTCCATTTAACGCTCCAGTGAAAAAAGAAAAATGTATCGTAACAGGTAAACCAGCCACTCATACGGTTTGGATTGCTCGTGCATATTAATCGATTAGGAACTAGTTGGTAGGAGGACAAGATTATGAAAATCAATAAGGCCATTCAAGAGTTTGTAGATAGTGCGATTGATTCAGGGTATGCTTCAAAAGAAGATCGTTACTATTTATTAAATCGTGTGCTTTATTTAGTGGGAGAAGAATCTTTTGAAAGTTCGAAAGAGGTGGAGCAACCTTCTTTACTAGAGGCAATGGCAAACTTAGTAGAAGCTGCCGTTGAAAGTGGGAAGATTGCAAACGACTCTGAAGAACGCGACTGGCTTGAACAAGAGTTAATGAACCTTGTGATTCCAAAACCTTCAGATTTGAACCGTCTATTCTGGGAGAAATACGAAGAAGGTCCAAAAGTTGCGACCGATGCTTTTTATAAAATGGCGCTCGATTTAAACTTAATTAAGGTAAATGATATCGCTAAAAATATTTCCTTTAATGGAGAAACCGAGTATGGCGATTTAGAAATCACGATTAACTTATCCAAACCAGAAAAAACAAAAGAAGAAATCATCAAAGCAGCGCAGTCGAAGGATTTCAATTATCCTGCCAATCGCCTATGCTTTGAAAACGTAGGCTACCATGGTCGTATCAACTGGCCAGGTCGTGCGAACCACCGTATCGTCGGAATGGAACTGGATGGAGAGAGTTGGGGTTATCACTATTCTCCATATGCTTATTATTCAGAGCATGCAATCTTCTTGTCTGAAAACTTAGAACCAATGAAAGTGGACGAGGGTGCTTTTAGCCGCCTCCTTGAAATCGTGACACAATTCCCTCATTATTTTGTAGGGTCAAACGCAGGGCTTCCAATTGTTGGTGGGTCAATTTTAAGTCATAACCACTATCAAGGAGGACGTTACGAATTCCCGATGAACCGTGCTAAAGTTTTAGAAACAGGTATTTCTAAGAAGTTTGACACCGTTGAAATCGAACGTCTTTACTGGCCACTTTCTGCGCTTCGTCTTCGCGGGAATAACCGTGAGGAAGTATTTGAAGTGGCAGTTGATATCTTAAAAGCATGGGAAAACTACGAAAACAAAGATCTTGAAATCTTACGTGAATCAAATGGGGAACCGCATAATGCGATTACTCCAATCGTGCGCCGTCAAGGAGATGCGTATGAATTTGATTTAGTGTTACGTAACAACCGTACAACACCGGAGTTTCCTGACGGAATTTTCCACCCACATGCGGATGTACAACATATTAAGAAAGAAAATATCGGTTTAATTGAAGTAATGGGGCTTGCGATTTTACCGCCACGTCTTGAACGTGAACTTAGCGAAGTGAGAGACTATCTCGTTGGAGAAGGAAGTCTTGAAGCTGTTGCAGAAATTCACCAAGAATGGGCGAAAGAATTAAAAGCACAAGCACCAACCAAAGAAACTGTAGACGCATTTTTACAAAAAGCGGTTAGTGCAAAATTCTGCCACGTGTTAGAATATGCAGGCGTCTTTAAACAAACAAAAGAAGGCCAAGAAGCATTCAGCGCCTTCATGCATGAATTTACGAAATAGTTAGAAAGGAAGTGCCGTATGACAATCCTCGCACTAGATACATCGAATAAGACATTATCGGTCGCTGTAGAACTGACAGACGGTACCATTATTGAACAAACGATTGAGAACACGTTGCAACATAGTGTTCTCCTTGTGCCAACCATCGAAGCCGTTTTTAAAGAAGCTGGCATTACAGCAAAAGACTTAACAAAGATTGTTGTTGCTGAAGGCCCTGGTTCTTATACAGGACTTCGAATTGGCGTAACCGTTGCAAAAACACTTGCGAAGAGTCTGGAGATTCCACTTGTTGGCGTCTCCAGTCTCGACGTCTTTTTACCGACCCTTGTTTTGAAAGTGGAAGTGGGTGAAGTCGTTGTGCCGTTTTTTGATGCTAGACGCGGAAATATTTTCGCAGTAGGTTACAAAAAGACTGACGAAGGCTTTGAAAAGGTGATCGCGGAACAACATATTTCATGGGATGATTTCTTGAAAGTGTTGCCGGAACATGCAGCGGGAGTGACTTTTGTAGGACAATTACAGTCGATTACAAAAGAAGCAATCGTAGAAAAAGGAGCGAGTGAGGCGAACTGGCTTGAAGGGCCTGACGTGATTCCTCACGCAACATCGCTTATCGAATTAGGAAGAAATAAGGAAGCTGTTGACGCGGACGTATTCGTCCCAATGTACTTGAAACTGGCAGAAGCAGAAGAAAATTGGCAAGCTGAGCATCCTTTAGAAAAGGGGTCAGTGTATGTGGAACGAGTTTAAAGAACGCTTCATGCAGTGGTTTGAAAAAATCAAAGCGCTGTTTTTAGAAGAAGCGCAACAGATGGATCCGATTCGCGACCAGTTTGAGAACTTTGAAAAAAGAGTGATTCTTGGAAACGGGGCGCAGGCCAAAATCAGAATCGGTCTTCCAGAAGATGCCACTCGTATTTTTGAAATGGAAAAAGCAGCCTATGACGGAGAGTCTCCATGGGCAAAGAATGTTCTTGAAAAAGACGTCGCACATAATCCAGCTGCCATTTATATCGTGCTGGAAGTGGAAGAGGAAATCGTTGGTTTCATCGGAGCGAGAACGACAGTGGGAACAGATTTACATATTACCAATGTAGCTGTACTTCACGATTATCGCTTCTTGAATGTCGCAACTTTATTATTGAAAGCATTAGAAAAAATCGCCCGAGCGCTAGACAAGAAAGAAATTACGCTCGAAGCCCGCGTGTCGAATACAAAAGCCATTAAGCTCTATCGCAA
Organism: Granulicatella sp. 20925_1_28; assembly: GCF_041433575.1. Taxonomy (NCBI): domain Bacteria; kingdom Bacillati; phylum Bacillota; class Bacilli; order Lactobacillales; family Carnobacteriaceae; genus Granulicatella; species Granulicatella sp. 20925_1_28. The sequence continues at coordinate 66,844 of NZ_JAPWBS010000004.1, read as the reverse complement.
AAATGGATACGAAGTTGTTGGTACAAAGGAAAATTACTACACTCCTGAAAATGAAGATGCCGTGGAAATGCTCTATGCATTACCGCCAAAAACACCGTCTTCATTCCATTCGTCAGAGTATTCATTTACCAGATTACATCCAGCTGATTTAGCGATGGCAGAGGCGTTAGTGGCGTTAGTGCAAGAAAATTACGAGCATCCAAATAATTGGAGTGCCGAGAGTTTCCTTGCCGATTTAGAAAATCCAACAAACACGTATTACGGAGTATGGATGCAACGCCAACTAGTCGGATTCCTTGGAATCCAAAGCGTACTGGACGAAGCAACAATTACGAATGTCGTGATTGCAAAAGACTATCAAGGTAAAGGTCTCGCGCAACGTTTATGGCAAATGGCCTTATACGATTTGAAGCAAAAAGACGTGAAAGTTGTTTTCCTAGAAGTACGTGAAAGCAACAAGCGTGCTCAATATTTATATGAAATTCTTGGGTTCGAAGCCTTCCATACGAGAAGCGATTATTACAGTGACCCAGTTGAAGATGCGATTGAATATCGCTTAGAAATAGAACAAAGATAGGAGGAGCAATATGAAAGAAACATTGATTCTAGCAATTGAAAGTAGTTGTGATGAGACAAGTGCAGCCGTGATTCAAAACGGGAACACCATCCTTTCAAATATTGTAGCCTCTCAAATTAAAAGTCATATGCGTTTTGGTGGAGTTGTGCCAGAGATTGCCAGCCGGCATCACGTCGAACAGATTACACAAGTCATTGACGAAGCTCTTGCAAAAGCAGGAAAGACGTTGGATGACATGGATGCCATCGCGGTGACGTATGGTCCTGGTCTTGTAGGAGCCCTTCTCATTGGGATTTCGGCAGCAAAGGCTTTAGCTTTAGCGAGTGGAAAACCACTGATAGCAGTGAACCATATGGCAGGACACATTTACGCCAACCAACTCGTGGAACCTTTGCAATTTCCACTAATGGCGCTTGTAGTAAGTGGTGGACATACGGAACTTGTGTATATGCCAGAAGATGGCGAGTTCCAAATTATCGGAGAAACAAGAGATGATGCTGCAGGGGAAGCGTACGATAAGATTGGTCGTATTCTGAACTTGCCATATCCTGGTGGAAAGAAAATGGACGAACTAGCTCATCTAGGAACGGACACTTATGACTTCCCACGTGCGATGATTCATGAAGACCATTTTGATTTCAGTTTTAGTGGATTGAAATCGGCGGTCATCAATCGTGTGCATAACGCCAAACAAAAAGGCGAAGAGATTGTCCCTGAAGATTTAGCCGCAAGTTTCCAAGCCAGTGTCGTAGAAGTACTTGTCGAAAAAACAAGACGTGCGCTTGAAGCGTATCCTGTAAAACAATTCGTGTTAGCAGGAGGAGTGGCAGCTAATAAGGGGCTTCGTACAGCGATGACGCAGATGATGGAAGAACACTACCCAGCAGTCACATTTTCCATCCCGCCATTATCACTTTGCGGGGATAATGCGGCGATGATTGGTGCAGCAGCCTATACAAAATACATGCAAAAAGACTTTGCAAACATGGATTTAAACGCAATTCCCGGACTTGAATTAGGGGATGAATAAAACTATTGCAAATTCAATTTGAGCATGTTATTATATTCGTGTTGCATTATGCATGCGAAAATAAATAACTCTGGATTAGCAAATAATTCAGGGCAGGAGGAATAGAAATGAAACAAGGAATTCACCCAGAATATCGTCCAGTAGTTTTCATGGATACAACTACAGGATTCAAATTCTTATCAGGTTCAACAAAGACTTCAAGTGAAACAGTTGTATGGGAAGACGGAAACGAATACCCATTACTACGTGTGGAAATCACTTCTGATTCTCACCCATTCTACACAGGTCGTCAAAAATTCACTCAAGCAGACGGACGTGTGGATCGTTTCAACAAAAAATACGGTCTCAAATAAGAACTTTACAAACTCTCTCACTTCGAGAGAGTTTTTTTGTGCGTAAAATTCAGTAATAACCGCCAAGGGCGGCGATTATGGTATTAGCAGGGATGGTGCTAGAAAGAGAATTCTTTTTATCAGCCATTGTTTATTGAAACAAAATAGCGGGATACCGGAGAAAGCCTTAGAGTCTTTCTCCTTCGAAGCCTCAAACAAGCCGTAATGGATAGAATCCATAACGGTTTTTAATTCGCATTCGATATGATTCCCCGCTATGGTTTCAATAAATGTCTGATAAGAAAATTCTCTTTTAATGTTTTTGTGCAATACCATAATCACCTTCTTGGCATAAAACTCTACTCGAGGAGAGAGTTTGAAAGTTCTATTCTCGACTAGGGGCAAGGGAGAAGAGAGGGTGTTTGTGCGTTTCATAAAGAACGAGAATTCTTATTATCAGCCATTGTTTATTGAAACGAAATAGCGGGATACCGGAGAAAGCCTTATAGTCTTTCTCCTTCGAAGCCTCAAACAAGCCGTAATGGATAAATCCATAACGGCTTTTAATTCGCATTCGCTATGATTCCCCGCTATGGTTTCAATAAATGTCTGATAAGCGAATTCTCTTTTTAATGTTTTTGTGCAATACCATAATCGCCTTCTTGGCATAAAACTCTACTCAAGGGAGAGTTTATAAAATTCTATTCTCGACAAAGGGCAAGGGAGAAGGGATGAAGTTCGTGCGGTTCATATGGGGAGTTGATGTAACAATTATGTTACGTAACAAAAATGTTACATTATGGAGTGAGAGTGGAAATTAACAAATATGTTAATTTGGGGCATAAAAAAACAGCCTTGCGAGAAGCAAAGCTGTTTGAAATGTTATTTATATGTGTCTTCAAGTTTTGCCATGAATGCGCCAAGCCATGTACCGAATCCTAACATCACAACGCAAGCAAGGTATTGAACGATGTCAAATCCAGCGTAGTTTGTTGGGATGATCATTACAGTTGAAGCAAGCACGATTCCGAAAATGAAGTGGAATAATTGTGGGTAAGCTTTCTTGAAAATGTGGTGTACAAGTTTTGAGAAGAGGGCTAATGTTACTAGTCCACCTAATGCGATTGGAAGAATCACGCTCATGTCTAATGTTTTGAAACCATCTGACATTTGTTTGTACATCCCCATGTATACGATGAAGTTTGATGGGCTAAGTCCAGGAACGATAATTCCTAAAGCGATTAATCCACCAGCAATCATCCAAGTGAAGAAGTTGGCTTCTACGCTACCGCCGATTGCATTTTCACCTAAGTAAAGAAGTACGCATCCACCAATAAATGAAGCGAGTAGAATGATAATATCGCGTGTTGAGCGACCTTCTTTTCCAGCTTCTTTCCAAAGAGCAGGGATTGTTCCGACGATACATCCGATGAAGAACCAAAGAATGATTGTTTCAAAGTTACCAAGTAAGTAACTTACGCCGAATGATAGAACTACGATACCTGCAAGAGCACCGATTCCGACTGGTAAGAAGAATAATACGTTCTTCTTGAAGTCTTTTGTGACGTTTGCTAGGAAAGCAATCATGCGTTCATAAAGTCCAAAGATAGCAGCAAGTGCTCCGCCGCTGACACCTGGTAGGATAAATCCTGATCCGATGAACATTCCTTTAATGAATCGTAAGAACCAGTCATTTTTCCTTTGTTTATCTAATTGATGTTGTGTTGATCGTTGTTCCATAGTACCTCCTATAAATGTTCTGTCTTCTATTATACTGTAATTTGAAGGATGAGCAAGTAATGTTAAGTCTCTTAAGGAAAACTTTCCATTCATTGCGTGTTAAACGCTTTTTTGTTATACTTGAAGGGTGAAAGTTTATAGTTTTTATGACTTAAACAATCTAAATTTTCAAACTGAAAGGAGTTGAATGGATGAAAATTGCTGTAGTTACAGATAGCACGGCTTACTTAACAAAGGAAGAATATGCCGAATATGGTATTTACGTATTGCCGATGTCTGTTATTTTCGGACAAGAAACTTATCGAGAAGAGATTGATATTACTGCTGAAGAATTTTATGCAAAAGTAAAAAGTTCTCCAGTCTTTCCAACAAGTACACAACCAGCTGTAGGGGAAACATACGAATTATTCCACGAACTTGCAAAAGATTATGACGCTATTATTCCTATTACTATTTCTAGTGGAATTAGTGGAACTTACCAAACATGTGTGGCTGTTGCCGAAGATATGAAAGACGAAATAGCCATTTATCCAATCGATTCAGAGATTAGTTGTGCACCACAAGCGCGTGCAGTAAAACTAGCCGCTATTATGGCGAAATCTAGAGAATATTCACCAGAAGAAATCGTTGAAACGGTTCAACGTTTAGTAGATCGTACGACAGCTTACTTTATCGTTGATGATTTAAGCAACTTGCAACGTGGTGGACGTTTATCAGCAGGGGCTGCTTTAGTCGGTTCTATGTTGAAAATTAAGCCAATCTTGACATTCGTTGATAAGAAAATCGTTCCTTTTGAAAAGATTCGTACACAACAAAAAGCGATGAAACGAATTGAACAATTATTCGCAGACGAAACAGGAACAACTGATGGTGAAGGCTATGAATTAGTCATCATCCATGCAAATGCTCCAGAAGCTGGTGAAGCTTGGAGACAAAAAATGCAAGAGCAATATCCTAAATTACGTACTTCATTATCGTATTTTGGACCTGTAGTAGGAACTCACCTTGGTGAAGGTGCCTTAGGGTTCTCATGGGATATCGTACAAGAAAAGAATTTAGAAAAATAAAGAGTGGGGGAACCCGCTCTTTTTCTTCATGAAACAGAGGGATACAAATGACACTTGTTGTAAAAAAGATGTTAGCAAACACGCTTAAAGAACTAATGAATGAAAAACCGCTGACGAAGATTACTGTACAGGATTTAACGAAGAAATGCGGGATTAGTCGTCAAACGTTTTATAATCATTTCCATGATATTTATGAATTGGTCGAATGGATTTATTTAAATGAGGCGCATATAACGCTTGGTGAGAATATTTCTTATGAGAATTGGCAAGACGCCCTGGAGGCACTCTTCCAATATATGGATGACAATCGCAACTTTGTCCTTAACACGTATCGTTCTGTCAGTAAAGAAAATGTCGAGCGACTCTTGCAACGGGAAGTGGAGCGTTTCTTGACGGATTTGATTTTCAATGAAATTGATGTCAGTGGCGCTGAAGCAGAGCAGGTACAATTCTCGATTGAGTTTTATACGTATGCACTCGTTGGTGTTGGGCTTGATTGGATTAGTCGTCAAATGCCAGGCACGGCTAAAGAACTCGTTGAAAAAATCGAACAAGTCATGATTGGAACGATTGTAGCTCGAATTTCTCAGTAAAAAACTTTACAATTCCATCCCAGTGTCCAAAGTTTGGACATTGGGATTTTTTTGTCTATGGTGCTTTTGATGAAACGGGAGTAGAGTAATGCATGTAAAGAACAAAACCTGATTTTCAGGAAACAGGAGGAATTACTATGTATCATTCAAATGGAAATTACGAAGCATTTGCTCGCCCTAAAAAACCACAAGGCGTTGACCAAAAATCAGCTTACTTAGTTGGTTCAGGACTTGCATCCTTATCAGCCGCTGCTTTCTTAATTAGAGATGGCCAAATGAAAGGAGAAAACATTCATATTTTAGAAGAACTTCCACTTGCAGGAGGAAGCTTAGACGGAATCTTAAACCCAACACGCGGATTCATTATTCGTGGGGGACGTGAAATGGAAGACCACTTCGAATGTTTATGGGATTTATTCAGATCCATCCCTTCTCTAGAAGTCGAAGATGCCTCTGTGTTAGATGAGTTCTACTGGCTTAACAAAGAAGACCCTAACTTCTCAAAATGTCGTGTGATTGAAAACAAAGGACAACGCATTCCAGATGATGGCCAATTCACTTTAAGCGATAAATCAAGCGAAGAAATGGTGAAATTATATATGACCTCTGAATCTGAATTACAAGGGCTAAAAATTACTGATGTATTCAGTGAAGAATTCTTCGAATCAAACTTCTGGACTTACTGGGCTAGTATGTTTGCTTTTGAAAAATGGCATTCAGCCATTGAAATGCGCCGTTACATCTTACGTTTCATTCACCATATCGATGGTTTACCTGACTTATCTGCATTGAAATTTACGAAATACAACCAATACGAATCACTCGTTTTACCACTCGTGAACTACTTGAAAAAACATAATGTTCAATTCGAGTATGATACAGTCGTTAAAAATGTGATTGTTGAACATGTTGGAAGTGACATGATTGCTAAAGAACTTGTGTTAGAAGTAGGTGGCGTTTTAGAAACACGCAATTTAACAGAAAATGATTTAGTATTCGTGACAAACGGAAGTATTACTGCTGCGACAACATACGGGGATAACAACACTCCAGCTCCAATTTCAAAAGAATTAGGTGGATCATGGAGCCTATGGAAAAACTTAGCCAAACAAGATGAACGCTTCGGACATCCAGAAGTATTCTGTGAAAACTTGCCAGACCAAAGCTGGTTCGTTTCAGCCACTACAACTGTAAAAGATAAACGTATCGCTGAATACATTCAAAAAATCTCTAAACGTGATCCTTATGCTGGAAAAGTGGTAACAGGAGGAATCGTAACGGTTCGCGACTCAAACTGGATGATGAGCTACACATTAAACCGTCAACCACACTTCAAAGCCCAAAGTAAAGATGAATTAGTCGTATGGATTTACGGATTATATTCAGGAATCAAAGGAAACTATGTGGAAAAACCAATCGAAGAATGTACAGGGATTGAAATTGCCGAAGAATGGTTATACCACATGGGTGTTCCAGAAGAATTAATTCATGAATTTGCTAGCGAAGGATGCAACACTGTCCCTTGCTACATGCCTTATATCACAAGCTACTTCATGGCTCGTAAAGATGGCGACCGTCCAGACGTTGTTCCAAATGGTTCTAAAAATATTGCCTTCATTGGTAACTTCGCTGAAACTCCACGAGATACAGTGTTTACAACAGAGTATTCTGTTCGTACTGCGATGGAAGCTGTATATACATTGCTTGATGTCGATCGTGGTGTGCCAGAAGTGTTCGCTTCAGCTTACGATTTACGCGTTCTTACAAAATCAACAAACCGTTTGATGGATGGTAAGAAATTAGCCGATGTGAAAGTTCCGTTCTTAGTAAAATTATTTGAAAAACGTGCTGCAAAGAAAATCAAAGGTACGATGATTGAAGAACTTCTCAAAGATTCTAACTTAATCTAATGAGTGAAACCTCTCTAAGTCTATTAGAGAGTTTTTTTCATATCTTTTGTTGAGGTGATAGATATGAATATCGTTAGAACGAAAACAGGAGAATTGATTCATGCCACACAAATTAAAGAAGATGAAGTTTATTTTTGCCCGGAATGCGGGGAAGAAGTAACAAAGAAGGTTTCCAGAAATGGAGTCGTGTTCTTTTCACATATTCCAAAGAAACATAGGCAGGAAGAAACGATCGCGCATCAAGAGGGGAAGCACTTAATACTTGAGAGCTTGAAAAGTCATGGGTTTCATGCAGAACTCGAACCTTATGTAGCGTCTATTGAACAAATTCCAGATATCATTGTGACAGAAAGAGAACATGCGTGGTGTATCGAGTATCAATGCAGTGTAATTCCTACAGAAGAGATAGTGGAACGAACCAGACATTTAGGAGAGGCTGGAATGTCGGTTGACTGGGTTTTAGGAGAGAAGTATGAAACTCAGCATAAACTGACAGACACCTTTAGTTACTTAATGAAGTATCATCCACAACTCGGGAATTTCCTTATTTTCTTTGTGAATGGAGAGATCATCTTTCATACGCAAATCAAGGTGAAGCCTCGCTCGCAGCAGATGACGTTTCAAGTCGTACGCGTGCCGCTTTTATCGTTCTCGTGGAAAAAGTGGAGAAAGATGGTCAAAGATTCACTTCCAGTAAAAGCGCACTTGAAGCCAGATGGGGCGATAGAATGGACACCAAGAGATACGATGCTCTTTAAGAAATTAGCCTCTCCGCTAACGAGGGCCTTTCTCGTGAAATTATATCGATGTAGGCAAACGCTGGAAGATTTTCCCAGCCGTTTCTTGACTTTTCCGATTTATACAGAGACGTTTAAAGTACCCAATCTTGTCTGGAAGGGACATGCGTGGATTCTGTTGGAACAAATGGCCTTTAAGGGAGACGTTGAAATGATGGATTTTGTAAAGCGAGTGGAAGAAGTTTGGCGCCCGCTCATGCGTCCCGTTCCAAATCCCAAAAGCCAGATGGAGGCGTGTCTCTGGGAGCTGTTAGATGAGCTTTTAGCCGACAAGAAAATCAAGCTAGGGTATCCAAAATCAAAAATGAACCGTTTGCAAAAGAAGGGTGATTTTGGTAAAATATTAGTGAGTGTAGAGGGATGAAAAGGCAAATATAGATAATTATGGTAACTGTATATCCAATTATTTAATCCTTTCAACTATAATTGCAAAAGGCATTTATAGACATAATTATTTGATGAAGATTTGTCATCATCCTCCTATCTGGGGCTGTGGAAAAACCATGGCCCCTTCCTAGTTTGCTAGGGCAATATCAGGGCACGTATCGTGCAAGGAAAGGAAGTTTTTCATGAAATATTCAGAAGAAGGTTTACAATATCATATCCATACACGTAAAGGCGATGTAGGTCGTTATGTGATTTTACCAGGAGACCCAAAACGTTGCGCGAAAATCGCAGAGCATTTTGAAGATGCAAAACTGGTGGCTGATAATCGCGAGTACGTGACATACACAGGATACTTGGATGGAGAAAAAGTCAGTGTAACATCAACAGGGATTGGTGGACCATCTGCTGCAATTGCACTTGAAGAGTTAGTACGCAGTGGGGCAGATACTTTTGTTCGTGTTGGGACATGTGGCGGAATTGATATTGACGTAAAAGGTGGCGATATCGTGATTGCGACAGGTGCGATTCGTACAGAAGGAACAACACGTGAGTACGCACCAATCGAATTCCCAGCGATTGCAAACTACGATGTCGTAACAGCGTTGATTAATGCTGGTAAAGGCTTAGGCTACACAACACACGCAGGCGTTGTTCAATGTAAAGATTCATTCTACGGACAACATGAACCACAAGTGATGCCAGTAAGCTATGACTTGCAAAATAAATGGGAAGCTTGGAAACGTCTTGGGGTGAAGGCTTCTGAAATGGAATCTGCAGCGTTGTTTGTAGTAGCAAGCCACTTAGGCGTTCGCGTTGGATCTACTTTCCTAGTAGTAGGAAACCAAGAACGTGAAGCAGCAGGTTTATCAAACCCAATCGTTCACGATACAGAAGCAGCGATTAAAGTAGCAGTTGAAGCACTTCGCAACTTAATTAAAGAAGACCGCGCTAAATAAGAAAGAGGGATTTTATGGAAATTAAAGAGATTTTAAAAACAGTAGACCATACTTTATTATTACCAGCATCTACTTGGAGTGAAATTAAAGAGATTTTGGATGATGCGATGAAATACGAAACAGCGTCAGCATGTATCCCTGCTTCTTTTGTGAAACGTGCCAGCGAATACGTGAATGGTAAATTAGCCATCTGTACCGTTATCGGATTCCCAAACGGCTATAGCACAACAGCGACAAAAGTCTTCGAGACAAAAGATGCCATCCAAAATGGTGCAAGCGAAATCGATATGGTGATTAATATCGGCGATGTGAAAGATGGTCGTTTCGATGTTGTGGAAGATGAAATTCGCCAAATCCATGAAGCATGTAATGGTCATATCTTAAAAGTAATTATCGAAACAGCGCTTCTTACAGAAGAAGAAATCATCAAGATGTGTGAAGTTGTGACGAAAGCAGGAGCTGAATTCATTAAGACTTCAACAGGTTTCTCAACTGCAGGTGCAACATTTGAGCACGTAGCATTGATGAAGAAACACGTTGGCGAAGGCGTTCTTGTGAAGGCTGCAGGCGGAATTTCTAGCATTGAAGATGCTGAAAAATTCATCGAATTAGGAGCAAGTCGTCTTGGAACAAGTCGGATTGTGAAAATCGTGAAGAATCAATCCGTAGAAGAGGGCACCTATTAACCTCGAAAAACCAGATAAAATCTAAATTTCCCAAGTGTTGTCGACCTTGACGGCACTTGGGATTTTGTGTATAATAATATAACGCAATAAGTGTGGATTTTAATCGGTGTGAGGGGTTGAAATATTGTCCAATTCCTTACAAATAAAGGCTTAAAACAAAAGAATTTGCATTTTTCACAAATGACAGCAAACAATTCTTTTGGTTTTTTTTTGTTTAAAAATCGACCGAAATCTTCATTTGTTACGAATTTTTAATAAATGTCATCAAAATGTAACATTTATCAATACTAATTTTATAGGGGTGGAAGAGTTGGCACATCATGATGTGAAATACGGTAGACACCGTGTGCGTAGAAGTTATGCACGAATCAGTGAAGTATTAGAATTACCTAATCTGATTGAAATCCAAACAGATTCTTACCAATGGTTCCTAGATGAAGGTATCCGCGAAATGTTCAAAGATATCTCTCCAATCGAAGACCACACTGGTAACTTGTCATTGGAATTCTTAGATTACGAATTACATGCTCCAAAATATAACATACAAGAAGCTAGAAACCACGACGCAAATTACGCGGCTCCAATTTACGTGAAAATGCGTTTAGTGAACAAAGAAACTGGCGAAGTAAAAGACCAAGAAGTATTCTTCGGTGACTTCCCATTAATGACTGAAATGGGTACATTTATCATTAATGGTGCAGAACGTGTAATTGTATCTCAATTAGTTCGTTCTCCTGGTGCTTATTTCCATGACAGACCTGACAAAAACGGTAAACAATTATATGGTTCAACATTAATTCCTAACCGTGGTGCATGGTTAGAGTACGAAACAGACTCAAAAGACATTTCTTATGTACGTATCGACCGTACTCGTAAAATCCCATTAACGGTATTAGTTCGTGCGTTAGGTTTCGGTTCAGATGACCTTATCCAAGAAATCTTCGGAGATAGCGAAACATTACGTTTAACATTAGATAAAGATGTTCATAAACGTATGGATGAATCTCGTACAGAAGAAGCATTAAAAGATATTTATGACCGTCTACGTCCTGGTGAACCAAAAACAGCTGAAAGTTCACGTAACTTATTAACAGCTCGTTTCTTCGACCCACGCCGCTATGACTTAGCAGCAGTTGGACGTTATAAAGTCAACAAAAAATTAAACCTTAAAACTCGTTTATTACACCAAACAATCGCTGAGAACTTAGTAGATCCTGAAACAGGCGAAATCGTTGTAGAAAAAGGAACTGTTCTTGAACGCGATGTAATGGAAAAAGTAGTAGAAGTACTTGAAAAAGGTGCGAACTTATTTACTTTACATCCATCAGAAGACGGTGTAATCAAAGACCCTGTAACAATTCAAACAGTAGAAGTTTACTCACCAGTTGATCCAGAACGCGTGATTAAAGTGATCGGTAACGGAAACGTTGCTGAAGACGTAAAACACGTAACTGCAAGCGACATTATCGCAACAATCAGCTACTTCTTAAACCTTTACGAAGGAATCGGAACAACAGACGACATCGACCACTTAGGAAACCGTCGTATCCGTTCAGTAGGGGAATTATTACAAAACCAATTCCGTATCGGTTTATCTCGTATGGAACGTGTGGTTCGCGAACGTATGTCTATTCAAGACACTGCAACAGTGACACCACAACAATTAGTAAATATTCGTCCAGTCGTTGCGGCAATTAAAGAGTTCTTCGGATCTTCTCAATTATCACAATTCATGGACCAAACAAACCCATTAGGAGAGTTAACACACAAACGCCGTCTATCAGCGTTAGGACCTGGTGGTTTGACTCGTGACCGTGCCGGATATGAAGTTCGTGACGTTCACTATTCTCACTATGGTCGTATGTGTCCTATCGAAACTCCTGAGGGACCAAACATCGGGTTGATCAACAGCTTATCAACATATGCGAAGATCAACAAATATGGTTTCATCGAAACTCCATACCGTCGTGTAGACTGGAACACTCATAAAGTTACAGATAAGATCGACTACTTAACAGCCGACGAAGAAGATAGCTTCGTAGTAGCGCAAGCAAACTCTCCATTAAATGAAGACGGAAGCTTCGTGAACGATGTTGTTATGGCGCGTTACGTATCTCAAAACTTAGAAGTGCCAGTAGACCGCGTGGACTACATGGACGTTTCTCCAAAACAAGTAGTTGCAGTTGCGACAGCATGTATCCCATTCTTAGAAAACGACGACTCAAACCGTGCGTTGATGGGTGCGAACATGCAACGTCAAGCTGTTCCATTGTTAAATCCAAAAGCACCATTCATCGGTACAGGTATGGAATACGTATCTGCGCATGACTCAGGGGTTGCCTTGTTATGTAAACGTGATGGTGTTGTCGAATTCGTTGATGCTAAAGAAGTACGTGTACGTACAGCTGAGGGCTCATTAGATACTTACCAAATCACTAAGTTCCACGGATCAAACGCGGGTATGTGTTACAACCAACGTCCAATCGTGGCACAAGGGGATAAAGTGGTTAAAGGCGAAATCCTAGCAGACGGACCTTCTATGGAAAAAGGTGAATTAGCATTAGGACAAAACGTTCTAGTAGCGTTCATGACTTGGGAAGGTTACAACTACGAGGATGCGGTTATCATGAGTGAACGTCTAGTAAAAGACGATGTGTATACATCAATCCACATCGACGACTACGATTCAGAAGCTCGTGATACAAAACTTGGACCTGAAGAAATTACTCGTGAAATTCCAAACGTTGGGGAAGACGCATTGAAGAACCTTGACGCTGACGGAATTATCCGTATCGGTGCCGAAGTTAAAGATGGTGACATCTTAGTCGGCAAAGTAACTCCTAAAGGGTTAACAGAACAATCACCAGAAGAACGTTTATTACACGCAATCTTCGGTGAAAAAGCTCGTGAAGTTCGTGACACGTCTCTACGTGTACCTCACGGCGGTGGCGGTATTGTCCGCGATGTACGTGTGTTCACACGTGCAGCAGGTGATGAATTAGCACCTGGCGTAAACAAATTAGTTCGTGTATATATTGTACAAAAACGTAAAATCAATGAAGGGGATAAGATGGCCGGACGTCACGGTAATAAAGGGGTTGTTTCCCGTATTATGCCGGAAGAAGATATGCCATTCTTACCAGATGGAACACCAGTTGACATCATGTTAAACCCATTAGGGGTACCTTCACGTATGAACATCGGACAAGTGTTAGAGTTACACTTAGGGATGGCTGCACGTGAATTAGGTATTTACATCGCAACACCAGTATTCGATGGTGCGCAAGATGAAGACGTATGGGGAACTGTTGCAGAAGCGGGTATGGCTCGTGATGCGAAAACAATTCTATATGATGGACGTACAGGTGAACCATTTGATAACCGTGTGTCAGTAGGGGTTATGTACATGATTAAACTTGCCCACATGGTTGACGACAAACTTCATGCTCGTTCAATTGGACCATACTCACTCGTTACACAACAACCTCTTGGAGGTAAAGCGCAATTTGGTGGACAACGTTTCGGGGAAATGGAAGTATGGGCGCTGGAAGCTTATGGTGCTGCTTATACATTACAAGAAATCCTAACGTACAAATCAGATGACGTTGTTGGTCGTGTGAAGACTTACGAATCAATCGTTAAAGGTCAACAAATTTCACGTCCAGGAGTTCCAGAATCATTCCGCGTATTAGTAAAAGAATTACAAGCTTTAGGTCTTGATATGAAAGTACTTGACGCACAAGATGAAGAAATCAAACTTGAAGATATGGACGAAGACGAAGGAATTCGTTTCAGTGACGTTGAAAGAACAAATGATAGACGTGCTCAATTAGATGAGTATTCTGATCGTGCAGCTGAATTATCAGCAGCAGAAGAAGCAGCTGATACAGCAGAAGAAGATGCAGCCGATGTAGAAGACGTTGAAGACAATTTTGATACTGACGAAGAGTAATAGAACTATTGGAATCGTAGGGCAATTCCAAAAGAAAGGGAGGTAGGCCCCTTGATAGATGTAAATAATTTTGAAAGTATGCAGATTGGGTTAGCTTCTCCGGAGAAAATCCGTGAGTGGTCACATGGTGAAGTTACAAAACCAGAAACAATCAACTACCGTACTTTAAAACCAGAACGCGATGGTTTATTCTGCGAGAAAATCTTTGGTCCAACAAAAGACTTAGAATGTTCTTGTGGTAAATTAAAGAAAATCAACAACAAAGGGAAAGTCTGCGATCGTTGTGGCGTTGAAGTAACGCGCTCAAAAGTTCGTCGTGAACGTATGGGACACATCGAATTAGCAGCTCCAGTATCACACGTGTGGTACTTCAAAGGCATTCCAAGCCGCATGGGACTTGTGTTAGACATGAGTCCACGTGCGTTGGAAGAAGTCATTTATTTTGCAAGCTACGTTGTTATCGACGCTGGCGACACAACATTAATGAACAAACAATTATTAACTGAACGTGAATACCGTGAAAAACGTGCAGAATTCGGAACTCGTTTCCACGCTGCAATGGGTGCGGAAGCCGTTCAAGAGTTATTAAACAATGTTGACTTAGACGCTGAAATCGCTGAATTAAAAGAAGAGTTGAAAACAGCTCAAGGTCAAAAACGTACTCGCGCAATCCGTCGTTTAGACATTTTAGATGCCTTCAAAGAATCAGGAAACAAACCTGGTTGGATGGTAATGGATGTTATTCCAGTTATCCCACCAGATTTACGTCCAATGGTTCAATTAGAAGGTGGACGTTTTGCAACAAGTGACTTGAACGATTTATACCGTCGTGTGATTAACCGTAATAACCGTCTAAAACGTTTATTAGAATTAAACGCACCTCGTATCATCGTTCAAAACGAAAAACGTATGTTACAAGAAGCTGTGGATGCTTTAATCGATAATGGTCGTCGTGGTCGTCCAGTTACTGGACCAGGTAACCGTCCATTGAAATCATTAAGCCACATGCTTAAAGGGAAACAAGGTCGTTTCCGTCAAAACCTACTTGGTAAACGTGTAGACTACTCTGGACGTTCTGTAATCGTAGTAGGACCAAACTTGAAGATGTACCAATGTGGTCTTCCTAAAGAAATGGCGATTGAATTATTCAAACCTTTCGTAATGAAAGAATTAGTTGAACGTGAAATCGCTGGAAACATCAAGAGCGCTAAACGTAAAATTGAACGTTTAGATGACGATATTTGGGGAATCCTTGAAGAAGTAATTCGTGAACACCCAGTTCTATTGAACCGTGCACCTACACTTCACAGATTAGGGATTCAAGCGTTCGAACCAACTCTAGTAGAAGGTCGTGCCATCCGTCTTCACCCATTAGTTTGTGAAGCCTACAATGCCGACTTCGACGGAGACCAAATGGCGGTTCACGTGCCACTATCTCAAGAAGCTCAAGCTGAAGCTCGCTTATTAATGTTAGCGGCTCAAAACATCCTAAACCCTAAAGATGGTAAACCAGTAGTTACACCATCTCAAGACATGGTTTTAGGGAACTATTACTTAACAATGGAACAAGAAGGCCGTGTTGGTGAAGGTATGTTCTTCAAAGACATGGACGAAGCAATCTTGGCTTACAACAATGGATACGTTCATTTACACAGCCGTATTGCGATTCCTGCAAGCTCACTTCCACATAAACCATTTACAGATTGGCAAAAAGAGAGAATGATGGTCACAACAGTTGGTAAATTATTATTCAACGAAATCATGCCAAACGAATTCCCTTACTTAAATGAGCCAACAATGGAAAACCTAGAAGTGGCTACACCAGATAAATACTTCTTAGAAGCAGGGGCAAACATTAAAGAAGAAATCGCAGGACGCGAAATCGTTGCACCATTCAAGAAGAAAAACTTAGGTCAAATCATCGCCGAAGTGTTCAAACGATTCCATATCACTGAAACTTCAATGATGTTAGACCGTATGAAAGACTTAGGATATAAATTCTCAACTCGTGCTGGTTTAACAGTAGGGATTGCAGATATCTCAGTTGCTGACAACAAGAAAGAAATTCTTGAAGAAGCACATAAACAAGTCGACAACATCTCTAAATTATTCCGTCGTGGTTTAATTACAGATGATGAACGTTATGAACGTGTTATCGAAACATGGAACAAAGCGAAAGATGATATCCAAAAAGCATTAATTCGCACATTAGGTTCTCGTAACCCAATCTTCATGATGAGTGATTCTGGAGCCCGTGGTAACATCTCTAACTTTACTCAGCTTGCTGGTATGCGTGGATTGATGGCCGCTCCTAACGGTAAGATCATGGAATTACCGGTTACATCAAACTTCCGTGAAGGGTTAACCGTTATGGAAATGTTCTTGTCTACTCACGGTGCTCGTAAAGGGATGACCGATACGGCCTTGAAGACAGCCGACTCAGGTTACTTAACTCGTCGTTTAGTAGACGTTGCGCAAGATGTAATCATTCGTGAAACAGACTGCGGAAGCGATCGTGGTTTAACAATTACTGCGATTAAAGAAGGAAATGAAGTCATTGAAACACTTGAAGAACGTATGTTAGGACGTTATGCACAACGTTCAGTGAAACATCCTGAAACAGGTGAAGTGTTAGTAGCACGCAATGAAATCATTACTGAAGATATTGCTCGTAAGATTATCGAAGCTGGAATTGAAGAAATTACAATTCGTTCAGCGTTCACATGTGATACAAAACATGGGGTATGTAAATACTGTTATGGACGTAACTTAGCTACAGGTTCAGAAGTTGAAGTTGGGGAAGCAGTTGGTACAATTGCCGCTCAATCAATCGGGGAACCTGGTACACAGTTAACAATGCGTACGTTCCATACCGGTGGGGTTGCCGGAGACGATATTACTCAAGGTTTACCTCGTATCCAAGAAATCTTTGAAGCACGTAATCCTAAAGGGGTTGCGACAATCAGTGAAGTAGCGGGTGAAGTAGTTTCTATCGAAGAAAATGCTGGAAGTCGTACAAAAGAAATTACGATTAAAGGTTCTACAGATACTCGTTCTTATACAGTTCCATTTACAGCTCGTCTAAAAGTGGAAGAAGGACAAATCATCGATCGTGGTGCTCCATTAACAGAAGGTTCTATCGATCCTAAAGAATTATTACGTGTTCGTGACGTATTATCAGTTGAAAACTACTTATTACGTGAAGTACAAAAAGTATACCGTATGCAAGGGGTAGAAATCGGCGATAAACACGTTGAGGTAATGGTTCGTCAAATGTTACGTAAAGTTCGCGTAATGGATCCAGGTTCAACTGAAATCCTTCCAGGAACATTACTTGATATTGCAGACTTTACAGAACGTAACCGCTCTGCAATCATGAACGGTGAAGTACCTGCGACAGCTCGTCCTGTATTATTAGGTATTACAAAAGCTTCATTAGAAACAAACAGCTTCTTGTCTGCTGCATCATTCCAAGAAACAACTCGTGTCTTGACAGATGCTTCTATCCGCGGCAAGAAAGACCACTTACTAGGATTGAAAGAAAATGTTATCATCGGTAAGATCATCCCTGCTGGTACAGGTATGGCTCGTTACCGCAATATGGAAACAAGTACTTCAGAACCAGTATTACCAGTGGAACAAACTGAAGTTGTAGTTGTTGAAACAACACCTTCTGAAGAAGACACAAATGAATAATCTGTGACTTTCAGGCACCCTGTAGCGAAAGCTACGGGGTGTTTTTTTTCTTGGGAACTTCATAAAATATTCTCTTAGAATCAATGAGTCCGCGGTATAATAGGCGAAACTTAAGAGGTGAAGTAGTTTGGGAATTTGAAATGCTTGTTAATGGACAACAAGTGAACGTTAAGATTTCAAACGACACAGGAAAAATTACTGAAATCAATCGCTAATTAAATATTGTTTATAAGATACTCCGTCAAGGATTGTTCACTCAATGCTTGAGGGGGTATTTTTATGCTTAAAATTACAAGAAAGAGCCCGAAAATAAATTAAGAAAAGTTTAAGAATTTTGAAAAGTTGAAAAAATTCAACACTAAAAAAACGAATTAATTCATTGAATAGTGGGAAAAATGAGTCACAAGTGGAATTAAATCATTTAAAAACATCAAATATATAATATTTTAAATAAAAACTAAAACCGCTATCAAATTTATGTAAAAGGTAGTATAATATAAATGAATAAAAGAAAGATTGGGGTAGTGTATATGAGTCAGGAATTGTACCAAAGTATACCGTTGCTATTTAAGCTCGTAAAAAAGCAAACAGAACTCAAAAATGCTGCCTTTGCTTTTCAAAATAAACGAGGAGCAGTGAAGTTTTTCTTTTTAATTGAACGTGATGAACAGCAAGATTTACGTTTATTATTCTTCAAAAACGAAGAAGAACTTGTTCGTTATCGACTCTCAGAACGTCTGGTAACCATGTCGGATGAGGTGGTCGGAGAGGAACGGACCGAAGCGTTTTGGTTTAGAAAAGGCATCGAAATTCAGTTTTCAAAACGTGCGGATTTTGATGAAGAGGAAATCGAATACTTGAAGCAAAAAGGGTATCCTGTGAAAGGTGCCAGAGAATTGCCAATGATTTCGAGTTTCAATGAACCGTTTGATCTATTCGCAGACTTAAAGAAGTCAGAAGTTCAGTTTGTGCTACGTGTGAGTGATATTCTCTTGCAAGAAGGCAATTGGAAGGAGCTCTTGAAGGCTGCTAGTATTCTCGACCAAGAAGACGCGGATTGCTATGCTGTTCTCGAATATAATCAAAAAACAAAGGCTGTGAAGTCGCTAGATATTACGCGTAAGGAAATCAGTTTCGATCAGATTGCAGAATTGAAGCCGTTCTTCCAAGTAAAACCTGAACCCGTTGCAGTCAGTGATTTCTCGCTTTTACGTGCAAAAAAGGCGATTCAAGGAATCTTCCCGGAAACTTTTGAAATCCAGTTGACATTGTCGCCAATTGCGGCCATGGGATTTTATAAAACAGGTGCGTTTATGCTGGCGATGGCCGATGAACGTGAAATCATCTTCCTACAAGAAACAGATTTAGAGACAAAAATGATTCAGAATTATATTTTAGAACTCATCATGATGATGGGGGCTGTGCCGCTTCGCTTTATTACAAGTGGACCATTTGCCATGAGGCTCTCGAATATGGTCGATCAGCTCTTAAAACGACTAGGAACGGATATTGTTATATTGGATGAACTGCCAACGATGAACCGTTATTCAAGCCTTGCGAAAATGGATCTTCTATTATCGCAAAATGATATTGATAATCTTCTCTTTTAAGTGAAACGTTGAGACCCGTGCCCTTAACGTTTCCGCTAGTGTAGGAATTGGAAGGGGGAGAAGCTAAATACTCTCACAGCTTCTCTGTCCATCCATCCTCGAATATAAAACATAAGAAACAGAGGTCTATTCGAATGAATAGACCTCTGTTTTTACCCAACTGGATATTCTGTATACATTTCTCCAAGGCTCTCAAACGCCACTTGATTTTGTAAGAGTTCAATGATGGCTTCTTTGAAAGCTTCGACCTCTTGAACAGGGAGGCTGCAGGTGAATTGAACATTATTGAGGAAGACTTTATCGACAATGGGAATATTTTGCGTCTGGCAATAATATTCCACTTTTCCGACATGTGCATAATCAAAGGTTAGGGCAAGTTGATCTTCGAGTCGGCATTCGACGATTCCGATGGCTTTCAACCCTTCGCTGACAGCCCCAGAATACGCACGAACAAGTCCTCCAGCGCCAAGCTTTGTTCCACCAAAGTAACGCGTCACTACAACCGCGACATCCTTTAATTCATTTTTCTTGAGTACTTCTAGCATTGGAACACCTGCGGTACCACTTGGCTCACCGTCATCCATCGCACGCTGCACTTGGTCGTTTTCCCCAATGAGAAAAGCAGAGCAGTTATGCGTTGCTTTCCAATGTTCTTTTTTGATAGCTTGGATAAATTCTAGCGCCTGTTCTTCATCCGTTACTCGCTGAAAATGCGCAATAAAACGAGACCCCTTAATCTCGATTTCATTCGTTCCAGCCTCTTTTATCGTTTTATATCTCTCTAACATTCTTTCCCCTCACTTTGGTATTAGTATAGCATAAATTTTCTTTTTTCGTTTAAGTGTCAAAAATAGAGAATTTATACGAATAAAAGTGTTTTTTTTCACAAGTTTGTATTGTTGAATATAAATAAGAGGAGTATAATGAAAGCGGAAACAAGGTTGCTTTTAAAAGATAAAGATATGGGTGGTGAAAAAAATGATATTTTATAAAAATAAATGGTCAATGTTTTCAATCATTTTCTATTGGATACTTTCCATCATTATGATTCTAAACTATATTCATTATCATCTGTCTACGGGACATTTTGGAGGAGCAGAGGGAGGAATACCACTGTTTTATGAAATTATATTCAGCTCCATTCAGATATTGGACGCTGTATATGGTTTTGTGGCATTCATGATTCCACCTTTATTCTTTTCACATGAATGTATCAGACAAAGGATAACACATTATGACTATCTACAGTATGTAAGATTACAACATAAAAAAACATTCTTTTCATCACTTCTATTAAGACAATTTAAAACGAATTTTATCATAATCTATTTTGTTTTCTTTGGAAAAATGTTGCTTCAAGCCATCATGGTTCATATTTTCTATTCTCCTTTTATCTTCGAGGAGAGTAGTTCATATTTGACGTGGTCCTTTACTATCAACTTTTCAACCAATAGTTTTGTTAATTTAATCTGTACGATAGTCATGATCCCTTTAGGATACGCCATTTTCTATTCATTTGTTTTTTCAGTTGGATTGTTCCTAAAACGATATATCATTTATTTATGCAGTGGATTATTATTAGCGATTTTATCACTTTTATTAGCAATGGTTATAGGTGGAATTTCCCCGATTATTGGATACTCAATTTGTATACTTTCGCTCATTCAACCAGGAATGTACACATTATTAGGAGAAACTATTTCTAAATCAGCCTGGGTTGTTTTTGTATATCCTACGATATTTTATAGTCTTTTGACGATTCTTCTATTAATTATCAGAAGAAAGATGGATTTGAAGGAGGGGTATTAATGGATGAACTCCTCAAAGGCAAAAGACAACAATGGGTGTATGGATTATCGATTATTTCAGGAATCTCTTTTGTTTTAAAAGGGCAAATTTTCGGTAACTTAATATTAGACTTATTATCCTCTCGTTTTACAGCGTACTTTTCAGACACCGTATTATTAGTTTTACTAGGGGTTGTCATTTGGAGACGGCATCATATTCGTTTTCTTCTCATTCAAAGAATTGGAGAGAAAAAGTATCAATTCTATCAATTGGTAACGGTGTTAGTTTCAATTGTTTGCTATTTTGTCGCTCAATTTTCCTTAGCGTTACTATTTCAAATGAGGAATGGGCAAGCATTTACAAAAGCGATGCTGATATTTGGTCTATTAAAAAGCGTGTATTTAATTTGCTCGGGATTAATCATTTATACGATTTCTATTGGGTGTAATAGAAATATGGCTATTATTGGTTCTATCCTATTTTCATTAACATCTTATTTTACGATATTGTTTCTATTACCAGTGTGAAGGGGAGGTACTCATGTTAGAACTAAAAAATGTATCCAAAAAATTTGGGTTTCAAGTGATTTTAGAAGACGTCGATTTCAAAATTGAACAAGGAGAGCTTATTCATATTGTAGGATCTAATGGATGCGGAAAGTCTACTTTATTTAAACTTTTTTGTGATATTTTGGAGCCGGATAAAGGTGAAATTGTTGTAGATAGTGATGTACGAATTGGAGCTTTGATTGAGAATCCAGCGTTCATGGAAGAAAGTAGTTTAAAAACGAATCTTAAATTTTTAGCCTCTATCAATAAAAATTACAATGAATCGAAAATAAGAGAATTAGTGAATAATTTCGATTTAGATTTTGATAGTAAAGTTCACGTGAAAAAATACTCCGTTGGAATGCGTCAGAAAATGGGGATTATTCAAGCTGTGATGGAGGATCAAAATTTAATTTTATTAGACGAGCCTACTCGAGGTCTAGATAAAAAATCACTAGATCAGTTTCATCAATTAGTTCAACAGCTTCATGAAGAGGGGAAATCGATTGTGATTGCTGCTCATGATAATTTGGCCGAATTACGTTTTGATAAGGAATATTTGATGGAAGAAGGGAAGCTGATTCTTAAATGAAACAGTTATTTCCCATTCGAGAGTGGCTTCTCTACATTTTTGGTTTGTTAATAGTATGGAATTTATATCATCCATTACCGTCATTTTATATCGAGGCACACTTCAGTTTTATACCCGTTACCTTTCTTTTTGGCCATCTTTTAAGTATTTTCTTAATGGTAATGGAAGTTCTTATTTTGATGTATTTTATTAATGAGTATGAAAGTATGCGACTTTTAATACTGGTTCGAAGCAGAAGTCGAGTGTTTATAGGGCGAATATTAGTGAGGCTGATATGGCCATCTGTATTTTTAATGTTCTGTATTAAGGCAATTTTACTTTTCGAAATCGGAGGGGTTCATCCCCTTGTATTAGGTTCGTTACCCATTCTGTTTTCAGGGATGACTCTACTAGCAATATTCATTCAAGACTCTAAAAAAATATTATTTTTAAGCCTGATTTTAGCCGCACTTATTAGACTAGGATGCTTTTACTTAATTGGGTAAGCAGGAGGATATCTCCTGCTTTTTTTTAATGGTCAAATATGGTAGTATAGAAAGGCAGTATATGACTGGAGGAGTAGGTATGATTCAAGTAACATTAATCATTCGAATCACATTGGTTCTTGCTTTTATCATGCTAAGCTATTGGGCGTTGCAAGGCATTCAAATCGAGAAGATTCTCAGGAAAGGCCGCGTTCAAGAAGCCCGTATCCTCTTTTTACTCATCGCTATTTGGATGGGTTCTAGTATAGCTAAAGTCATATTCGATTTATCAGATTATTTAAATCAGTACATTCAATTGATATTACAGTAGATGGATAGAGAGTTTTTGGAGGTTATTTAATGGATAAGATGATCGTGCGCGGTGGCGATACACGTCTTCAGGGAACAGTAAAAGTAGAAGGAGCTAAAAACGCGGTATTACCGATTTTAGCAGCAAGTATTTTAGCAGATAAAGGCGTTACTCATTTAACAAATGTACCGAACTTATCAGACGTACATATGATGTTAAACGTATTAGGGAGCTTAAACGTCTTAAGTACATTTGACGAAGAAGAAAAGGCAATTACTTTAAATGCCACAAAAGATATTACAACGACTGCAGCATTTGAATACGTAAGTAAAATGCGTGCGTCAATCGTTGTAATGGGACCATTATTAGCACGTTTTGGACATGCACGTGTTGCGATGCCTGGTGGATGTGCTATCGGAAGTCGTCCAATCGACCTTCACTTAAAAGGGTTCGAAGCAATGGGTGCGACAATCGTTCAAACAGAAGGTTATATCGAAGCGCATGCGGAAGAACTTCACGGAGCTCGTATTTACTTAGATTTCCCATCTGTAGGAGCTACTCAAAACATTATGATGGCTGCGACTTTAGCAAAAGGAACAACATACCTTGAAAACGTAGCGCGTGAACCAGAAATCGTCGACCTAGCAAATATCTTAAATAAGATGGGTGCGAAAATTGTCGGTGCCGGAACAGAAAACATGCGTATTGAAGGGGTAGAACGTTTGGACGGAACGATTCACTCTATTATCCCAGACCGTATCGAAGCGGGTACATTCATGGTAGCGGCTGCCGTTACAAAAGGCGATGTGTTTATCGAAGATGCAATTGCAGAACATAACCAACCATTAATTTCTAAATTAGGCGAAATGGGTGTTCAATTTATCGAAGAAGAAGACGGAATCCGTGTCATCGGTCCAGATGAGTTGAAACCAACTGACGTGAAAACTTTACCTCACCCAGGTTTCCCAACAGATATGCAAGCGCAAATGACGATTGCACAATTATTAGCAACTGGTACAAGCACAATGACGGAAACAGTGTTCGAGAACCGTTTCAACCACTTAGAAGAAATGCGTCGTATGGGTGCGCAATTCCGTATTGACTCACATACAGCTGTGATGAGTGGTGCATCAGTATTATCAGGAGCTGAAGTACGTGCTACAGACTTACGTGCTGCGGCAGCGTTAATCATCGCTGGAATGGTTGCAAAAGGATATACACGTGTAACAGACTTACAATTCTTAGACCGTGGATATTATGAGTTCCATCAAAAATTACGTGCATTAGGCGCAACGATTGAACGTGTGGACGAACCAGACGGACAAGCATTTACTCACGAAGACTTAGAACGTTTATTCGCAGTTTAAAAAATTAAAGAGACAGTGCACGAGAAACCGTAAATGATTCCTATGAATCCTTACAGATATCTTCATCATTACGGTAACGTTGCACCGGTTCGAGCCTTAAAAGTCTCTCACCTTTAAATCCTCAAAAAGGGCGTACGGAATATAATTCCTACGCCCTTTAATTCGTTTTAATGCGAAGTCACGTTACTGTAATGATAGAATCTGTAAGTTTCTAGTCATCATTTACGTTTGCAACTGCCCTTTAATTTTTTTGCGAATAATCTTTAAATCTTCTTGCTCCAATAATAAAAACACGCAATATAAGTTTTAACCAATATAAGGTATACCTTATATTGATAAAAATAAGTTGGTATTTTACGTAAGTTTTTTTAGGGGAAATAGAAGGTGATGGTATCGTTTAATTTTTCGTAAAGGTGTGCAGTTTTTATGTGGTTTTAAAGGGTTTTATGGTACAGTATAATAGACTCAATTTAAAAGGAGGATTGTAATGAACGAAGAATTTAACAATCAGAATCATGACGAAGAAAATTTCGATGTCGAACAAGACACTGAACTCGAGCATCGTCATACTGAAGAACCAAAAAAACAATCCATTATAAAGAGTATTTGGAATCATAAAATCATGATGGCGATTCGTCGCTTTTGGAGAAAATTTCATGTAACAAAGCTACTTCTAGCGATGATGCTAACGGTAGTCACACTATTTACGGGATTTTTAGTTTATTCCGCAAAGACAACCGATGTGAGTGGATTACGTGCTGGGATGGTCCAAGTGACGGAAGTATATGACCGCAATAACCAAGAAGCTGGCGTACTGAATATCAATAAAGGGGAATTTCTAACCATAGACCAGATTTCTCCGAATATGATTAACGCGCTTGTTTCCACAGAGGATAAACGTTTCTATGACCATCATGGATTCGATCCGATGGGACTACTACGTGCGACATTTGGCCTTTTAGTAAATCGTGGCCGAGTGACGGGTGGAGGAAGTACCATTACGCAACAATTAGCCAAGAATGCGTTCTTAACTCAGGAACAATCGTTTATGCGAAAAGCGAAGGAACTCTTCTTGAGTTTCGAGTTGGAGAAGAAATATTCCAAAGACCAAATTTTGGAGATGTATTTGAATAATGCCTATTTCGGAAATGGGGCGTACGGAATTGAAAATGCGTCGCTTCGTTATTTCGGAAAGAGTGCAAAGGATTTAACCATCAGTGAAGCGGCTGTTCTTACAGGAAGCTTAAAGGCACCAAATGTGTATAATCCAATTGACGATATGGAATCGACGGTGAAACGTCGTGCGACTGTCTTACAGTTGATGGTTGATAATGGCAAAATCACGCAAGAAGAAGCCGATAAAGCAGCAGCTGAAGTGATTACCGTGACCGATACGTATGAAGCGAATGCCCGTTATAAATATCCATATTATTTCGATGCGGTAATTAATGAAATTACAACGAAATACGGAATCAGTGAAGAAGACTTGCTGAACAAAGGTTACAAAATCTACACAGGGCTAGACCAAAATATGCAAGCGGATATGGAAGAAACCTTCTCAAACAGTTGGTTATTCCCGAAAGCTAGTGACGGCACGATTGCCCAAGCAGCTTCAATTGCCATGAATCCGGAAACTGGAGATGTCCTTGCGACAGTGGGTGGACGTACTAACGAGAAACACACTTTCCGTGGATTTAACCGTGCAACACAGCTTCAGGCGCAACCAGGGTCAACATTCAAACCATTAGCCGTATATACTCCGGCTCTTGAAGAAGGATATCAACCTAATTCTGTTCTAGTGGACGAGAAACGTTCGTATGGTTCAGATAAATATACGCCTGAGAACTGGAATAAACAGTATCAAGGAACTGTGACGATGACGGAAGCCTTGAACCACAGTTGGAATGCTCCTGCTGTATGGTTACTCGATAAAATCGGATTGAAGAAAGGAATCGAGAAGGTTCATCAGTTTGGAATCGAAACAGACCCAGGAGACGAGTACTTAGGGATTGCCCTTGGAGGACTTACCAAAGGGGTTTCTCCAGAGCAAATGGCCTCTGCCTATACAGCCTTTGCCAATAAAGGCGTTCGTGTGCAACCGCGTTTTGTGACAAAAATTGTGGACGCAAATGGGAAAGTCGTTGTAGATAACACAGCCGTGAAGGAAAACCGTGTAACAACGGAAGAAGTCGCTAAGAAGATGACAAGTATGCTGTTAACCGTGTACGGTTCAGAAGGTCTTGGCGCACCATTTTCACCAGCTGGTAAGACGATTGCCGGTAAAACAGGGACAACGGAAGCTATCAATAATGACAATGGTTCTCGTGACCAATGGATGATTGGATATACACCAGACGTTGTTGTCGCAACTTGGATGGGATATGACCAATCAGGAAATTACTCTTTATCAGCTTCTAGCCGTGAAGGAGTAGGGCCGCTCTTTAAACTAGAGATGGAAGGGTTGCTTCAATTCACCGCGAATACTCCATTTAATGTAGAAGCCGTGAAGACAAAACAAAATAATCAAAACAACAATACGAATAACGGTGTCGATCAATTTATCAAAGACGCTCAAAAAGCTGGCGAACAAGTTTGGAATCAAATCCAAGAATGGGGTAAAAACCTCTGGGATAAATTCAAGAATAGATAATGCGAACGTACGTACGTATTAATAGTTTAGCCATATAAATTATGGTATAATAAAAGAGTATTTTAAGGAGGAAGAAATATGAGTAATATTTATGATACAGCCAATCAATTAGAACGCGACTTACGCGAATTACAAGAATTCAAAACAGTAAAGGAAAGCTTCGAAGCGATTTATGCTGACGAAACAGCAAGAGCTTTATTTGAAGAATTCCGTACAGTGAATGTCGAGTTACAACAAAAACAATTCTCAGGACAAGAAATCACTGAAGAAGATATTCAAAAAGCACAAGAATTAGGACAAAAAGTGTCTGAAAATGAGCATATTAAAGCATTAATGGAAGCTGAGCAACGTTTGAATACAATTATGCAAGATATCAACCGTATCATCACAAATCCATTACAAGAGCTTTATAGCGCAAAATAATCAATTTTAAACGGTTTTATTAAGAATCGATCCAAAGCATATTTTCTTTGAACGCACAACAGACGGTTCAGGAAAATATGCTTTTTTTGAAGAAAAGAAAGGAGCAACGTATGGTGAAATTCATCCACGCTGCCGATGCCCATCTAGGGATTACATATGCCGGTGTCGGAAAGAACCAAAAGAAAATCGCCAGAGAGTTAAAGCAAGCGGCGTTTGATGCCTTTGAAAGAGTCATTGATGTGGCGATTGAAGAAGAAGTCGATGCGCTTGTGTTGGCTGGGGATTTGCTGGATAGTTCTCGTACCTTCGTCAAAGAAAAATTGTTTTTGCAGAGTCAATTGAATCGCCTGGAACCATTTGGAATTCCTGTCATTGTAGCGCTTGGGAATCATGATGCGGGCACTTCATACGTTTCTGGAGAGCATATTTATACTTTTGGGAGTGCTGTTGAAACGATTGAAGTGGAGACGAGAAACGGAGAACGTGTGGCCTTTAGTGGATTTAGTTATGAGGTTCCTGTTGTAGCTACGAGGAAAGTTCAAGAGTATCCGGTAAAGAGTGCTAATTGTGACATTCATATTGGGGTCTTACATGGAGAACTGACGACTGCACAAGGTCGTTATGCGCCATTTTCTATTCCTGAACTACGAGAAAAAGGCTATGACTACTGGGCGCTTGGACATATTCATACGTGCCAAGAAATCTCCAGCCAGCCATGTGCGTGGTATAGCGGTACGACTCAAGGAGCGGACCGTAAAGAGAATGGTCCAAAGGGAGCTTTGCTTGTAGAGATTACACCCGGAACTGCCCCAGAGGTTCGCTTTATTGAAACGAGTACGATGGATTGGACGGAGGTAGAGTTTGCTATCAGCGAGACCGCTCGTTTAGAAACTTTACCGTATCTCATCGTAGAGGCATTGCCAAGTCCGGCTAAACGTAGTCTTGTGACGCTGCATTTACAAACGGAAGAATCAATCTATTCAAGAGAGGATTTAAAACAACTGACAGAAGTTGTGAATGGGTTATTAGAAGAAAAACGCAGCCTTGTAACCGTGATGAGTATTCGAGAACAAGTTACAAAACCGCTTCGAGGAGCTTCTGGAATTTCTCTTTCGGGAGATGTGGATGCATCCCTCTTTTCTGAAATGGAGATTGCCAAGAGTGGGTTTTCGAATCAGCTGATGAGCGACTTCCTGCAAAAAGAAGATGTCCAAGAAGAGATTCACGAACGTGCACTTCGCTTATTAGACGCTCGCTTTTCGGGAAGGGAGGAAGGGTAATGTACATTTCAAAAATCGAAATCGATCATTTTGGAAAATGGGAACATGAGACCTTTACTTTCCATCCGAACTTACAAGTCGTACAAGGCTTGAACGAATCTGGAAAGACGACCCTTCGACGCTTTATCGAGCAGATGCTTTTTGATTTTAAACAAAAGAAAAATGGCGTTTATCCATATCAACCACTCCATACGAATACGCGTGGCGGACGGATGTGGATTGAAGATGAAGGGCTGGGTACTCTCATTATCGAGCGTAGCGCCGTTGGGTCGCAGAGGAAACTCGTTCTACGGAGTGCCGAGACTGGTCAAGAGTTGCCAGAAACGATGCTGGAACGTGTTCTTCATGA
Organism: Granulicatella sp. 20925_1_28; assembly: GCF_041433575.1. Taxonomy (NCBI): domain Bacteria; kingdom Bacillati; phylum Bacillota; class Bacilli; order Lactobacillales; family Carnobacteriaceae; genus Granulicatella; species Granulicatella sp. 20925_1_28. Next base: position 37,740 of record NZ_JAPWBS010000004.1, on the reverse strand, counting down.
GTTGACGATGAATGAGTATCATTCACTCTTTGGATTCAATGAAGAGGAATTGCAAAATAATGCGTTCGAAAGTGAAGAAGAAATCCATCGTTTCTTGTACAGTTTGAGCGTTATGGGGCATAAGGGTGCCTATGAGGAGAGTCAAAAGCTCCTTGCCGAGGCGAATAAGTTGTTTCGTCCACAGGCAAAAAAACTCGAACTCAACGAGAGAATGGACCGACTCGAAGGCTTAACAAATCAATTGGCACAAACTAAAGGCGAAAATGCGCTTTATGAAGGCTATATGAGTACTATCCAAGAGCTTCAAAAGGAAGAAGAGGGATTATCTGTAAAATTACAAGACACAGAATCTAGACTCGATGTCTTAGAGAATAAGCTCGCTCATTTTGACGCCTTAGAAGAATTCCGTGCAATGGAGGGACTACAAGAGTTTCCAAAAGACTACGACCATAGTAAGGCTGTAGAAGGCAATAATACTTTACGTGCCTTTGAAAAAGAACTCGAAAGAACAAAAATCGAGTTAGAGCAGGCAAAAGCGGAAGTAGAAGTACTTGAACAAGCAACAGAGGATACGACTCTTGAAGCACTGTACGCGAAGGCTCAAGGTGCTGCAGCGGTAGAAGAGCGTGCCTTTGAATTGGAACGTGAGTTGAAGACGCATCCGGGGAATATTGGTGTTCAAAGTGAACATGCCAAACCATTTACAGAGGCTGAATTAACAGAATTAGATACTCTTCAAGGGGAAAAAGGACATGCAGGTCAGTTCCAATCATGGCTTCTTATTATGCTTGTTGGAATCATTGCCATTATCGTGGTTGGATTTTTAACGAACCAAGTAGTGCTAGGTGTTGGGGTTGCTGCAACATTTGGAATTGGCGGAGGTTTCTTCTTGCAGAAAAATGGAAAAATCCTTGCTCCAAAAACGAATGCAGTAGATGAGCAAGTCCAACAGCTCCTTTCAGGGAAAGGAATTGAAGTAACTCAAGACGAAGCAAGACGATTTATTCGAAGAAATGAAGGACGTAGCGTCAATGATTTCTTACAAAAGAAGGCGCAATTTGTACAATTGGAACAAAGACTAGAAGCCTTTAAAGAGGAAAGTAAAGACTTCTGGACAAAAGAACAAATCACACCTCCTGCTACGGTGGAGCAACAGCTACGCATTATCCGTGAGACATGGATGACTTCGCAAAAACGAGTGGCAAAATTAGAACAACTTCAAGAAAGTATCTTAAAGAAAGAACGCCATTTAGCGCAATTGGAACAAGATACAACAGAAGTGCGGGAAGAATTACAAGTAGCCATTTCACCACTTGGAATGACAACAGTAGAAGAGTTTAGAACGCAGTTACCAACACTGGACAATCGTGTAGCCTTAGTTCAAAAGAGAGCGTATATTGAAAAGCAAGTGGCCATCTATACGGATGAAGAAAAAGAAAGCTTAGAACGACAAATGCTTGAAGAGGAAATTCAAGACGAGTCCTTCACGAAGGCGCAGTTGGAAAGTAAACGGAAAGAAGTACGTGACCAATTGGCAAGTACGAAAACAAAGGCAGAACTGCTCGAAGAAGATGACAATGCAGAAGCCCTTCAACTGGAAGCAGACTTTGAGCGATTCGAAGTGCAAGAGGCTATTAAAGATTGGGCAACGCAAGTGTATGCAGCCAAATGGATCTTGAAACAACTGGAAGAAAAAGTCCCAACAAGAGTGCCATTGATTTTAGATGAGGCGAGTCGCATCTTTAGCCGATTGACGATGGGGCAATATACAAAGATTCTCTTAACGGATACGCAGGCGAAGGTGCAACAAGCAAATGGCCAGTGGATGGAAGCTTTCTATCTTTCAAAAGGAGCGTTAGACCAACTGTATGTCGCGATTCGTTTTGCCTTTATTTTCCAATTAGCGAAGAAGATGAAAATTCCGGTGTTAATCGATGATGGATTCGTCAATTTTGATAGAGAACGCCTATCGATTATGTTAGAATTAATGGAAGAGCTATCACGCGTAACACAAGTTTTTTACTTTACAACGGAAGTTCCGCTTCAGTTACCTAAAGAGAATGTACTGAAGTTAGGGGAAAGAGAAAGAAGGTAAATCATGACAAAAAAATTATATGAATACAATGTGGACGAGAGTTTTGAAATCTGCCTATTGATTAAATCTGCAGATGTGCGCATGGCAAAAAATGGCAATCCGTTTATCGCCTTCACGTTCCAGGATCAATCAGGTCAAATGGACGGAAAATATTGGTCTGCGACTTCAGACGATATTGCAAAATACGTACCAGGAAAAGTAGTAGTTGTGAACGGGAAACGCGAAATGTACAATAATTCGCCACAAGTGAAAATTGTCAGCCTTCGACTTACTGACGCTTCAAAAGGAGAGCCAACATCTGCGAGCCATTTCGTAGAACACGCTCCAATGACGAAGGAAGAAATGGAAGAAGAAGTAAACCAAATTATGTTCGATATCACAAATCCATATTTGCGTCGCATCGTCCATAATATCTTGAAGAAATACCAAGAAGCCTTCTTCGAGTTTCCTGCAGCGAAACGTCACCACCATGCGTTTGTGGGTGGTTTAAGTTTCCATACAGTTTCGATGTTACGCCTTGCTAAAGCCATCGCAACGCAATACACACAAATCAACCGTTCGTTATTATATTCGGGTGTGATTTTACATGATATTGGTAAAACGATGGAATTAACAGGCGCAATCGGAACAGAATACACACTTAAAGGGAACCTACTTGGTCACATCGTGATTATGGACGAAGAGATTACAAAAGCCTGTGAAGAACTCGATATCGATGAAAATCAAGAAGATGTGCTTTTATTAAAACATCTCGTTCTAGCACACCACGGCAAACTCGAATACGGTTCACCAGTCCGTCCGCAATTATTAGAAGCAGAAGTATTACACCATATCGACTTGTTAGATGCGACGATTACAATGATGTCAAATGCACTCGATAAGACAGAACCAGGCGCATTCTCAGAGCGTGTATTCGGTTTAGATAACCGCTCGTTTTATAAACCATTATCCCATGAGTAAGAATAAAAGTTTGATAGTATGTGTAAATTGATAAGCCATCAATATTACTAGCAATGCTCCAACCGACACTCTTTTAATCGAGGTGTGAAATGAGAACATTTGGTTCAAAAAAACTAATAAAATTGATTTTACAATTTGCGATAGGCCTTGTGTTATGCGGGCTATTATGGATTTTGTTTAGTTTTACTCGTCCAAAATATAATGATGAAGCTTTGTTTTCTTATGAAATCATCAATCAATCAGATCAGAATATCGAAGAATTGGTTATTGGTGAGTATTCTGAGAACGATATTAACTCTCCAGAGGACCGGGTGTATTTAAAAAATTTAGCGGCTCATTCTAGAACAAGAGGAGCTGTAGACATTTCTAAATCAGAAAGAAGTGTTTCTCCATTCTATTTAGACTATGTATATCAAGGAAAAAGGAAAACTTTGCTAAAAACGGTATCTGTTGAAACTAGACCCAAAGGACTTCATATCACTATTACTATTAAGGAAGTGGATAACGAGGGTTACATGACGGGAACTAGCGAAATTAATTCGTTTATTTTTGAAAAACGAGAATTTACTCCAGAAAGTATAAAAAGAGCTGAGAAAGCTAATACTACACCATAATTAGAAAGTCGTTAGATTGATTTAAGAGGAATTAGGCTAATTTATAGCTTAGTTCCTTTTTTGTATTGAAGTGGGTTCCTTCCTGTGCTAACATAAACACAAAAGTAAGGAGGACTGTCAATGAATCCAATAGGAACAAAAACAATTCAGACAGAACGATTACTGCTTAGACCTTTTCAATTAGAAGATGCCACTTCGATATTTAAAAATTGGTCGAGTGATGCAGAAGTGACACATTATTTGACGTGGCCTCCTCATGAATCTGTCCTGACAACTAAAGAGAGCATTAAACGATGGGTAGACGGCTATCAAAATCCACTTCAATTCAAATGGGCAATCGTATTTAACAATGAGGTTGTTGGTAGTATTGATGTAGTGCATTTGGAAGAAAAGCTGGATGCTGTGGAAATCGGATATGCACTTAGTCGCAAATGCTGGGGAAAAGGAATTATGACAGAAGCGCTTATTGCAGTAATCTATTATCTCTTAGAAGAAGCGGGCTGCAATAGAGTAGCCGCACGTCACGATGTGAATAATCCAGCCAGTGGAAAAGTGATGCAAAAGGCTGGCATGATTTATGAAGGTACACTGCGACAATATGGCAAGAATAATCAAGGTATCTGTGACATGGCATATTATTCGATTATTAAAGCAGATAGATTGAAGTAGGAGTTAAGTATATGTGTTTGATTTGTGAGCGGATAGAGTTAATTAAGCAAGGTAAAAATCCGCATTTTGTAAAAGAACTTGAAACGGGTTATGTGGTAATAGGAGACGGACAGTATTTTAAAGGGTACACATTGTTCCTAGCCAAAGAACACGTAACGGAATTGCATCAGATGGAATATGAAACAAAAATTAAATTTCTTGAAGAAATGAGTATTGTTCAAGAAGCCGTGTCAAAAGCGTTTCAAGCTGAGAAAATGAATATCGAATTGCTAGGTAATGGTGATGCACATGTACATTGGCATCTATTTCCAAGAAAAGCAGGGGATATGAAAGGGTATGGCCATAATGGAAGAGGCCCTGTCTGGTGGGTTCCATGGGAAGAAATGTCATCTGAAGAATATCAACCAAAAGAGAATGACCTGCTTCAATTAGTCAATCGTTTAAAAGAGTATTTATAAATAGTACAAGAAGACATCTACAAAAGTAGGTGTCTTTTTTTGTGAGCAGATAATTTTGTGATTATGAATTCGTGAGATATACTCTAAGTGTAATTAAAAATATTACAGTTAGAAAGGTGATTTTATGACAACAACAGTAAAAAATATCATTATTGGTTTCGGTAAAGCCGGAAAAACATTAGCAGGATACCTAGGAAGTATTGGAGAAGACACGATTTTAATCGAAAAATCAAAAGAAATGTACGGTGGAACCTGTATTAATGTCGGCTGTATTCCTTCTAAAAAATTAGCAACCAAAGCACTTCGCAAACAATATTCAAACGAAGACGCTAGCAGCTACTATACAAAGAGCGTTCAAGAAAAGAAAGCATTGATTGCGGCTTTAAACACAGCAAACTACAACAAAGTAGATTCAGTTGAAAAAACACAAATTATCGACGGAACTGCACGCTTTGTAGATGACCATACAGTAGCTGTAGATACTGCAGAAGGAGAAAAACTCTTCAAAGCTGATCGTATTTTCATTAATACTGGAGCAACTCCATTCGTACCACCAGTAGAAGGTTTAACAATCGGTGGAGCAATTCACACAAGCGAAACAATCATGAACTTAGAAGAATATCCAGAAAGCCTTGTCATTATTGGTAGTGGATTTATCGGATTAGAGTTCGCTGCAACTTATGCACAATTCGGTACAAAAGTAACAGTAATCGATGTGACTGAAGCATTCCTTCCTCGTGAAGACGAAGATGTGGCACAAGCTGTGAAAGAACAATTAGAAGCTTTAGGCGTTACTTTCAACTTAGGCGTTCAATTAAAAGCAGTTCATCAAGAAGGCGGTAAAGCAGTGGTAGAAGCTACTACAGGAGAAGGTGCACCAGTTGCCTTTACAGCAGATGCAGTCTTAGTTGCGACAGGTCGTCGTGCAAACGTACAAGGTCTTGATTTAGACAAAGCTGGCGTGGAATTAACAGAACGTGGCGCAATCAAAGTCAATGAATTCTTACAAACAAATGTGCCTCATATCTTCGCAATGGGTGATGTAAACGGCGGACCACAATTCACATTCGTATCATTAGATGATTTCCGTATCGTAAAACGTTTCTTAGCAGGGGATACAACATATTCAACAAAACAACGTGCGAAATTCCCAACAGCAACATTTATTAACCCACCTTTAGCAAGCGTTGGTTTAAATGAAAAACAAGCCAAAGAAGCAGGTATCGAAGTCAAAGTTGCGAAACTTCCTGCAATGGCAATTCCAAAAGCTAAAATCTTAGGAAACCAAGTAGGATTCTACAAAGTATTAGTGGACGCTTCAACAAACCAAATCGTTGGTGCAACATTATTCGCAGAAGAAGCACATGAAGTGATTAACATTATCGCAACTGCAATGAACGCGAACTTACCTTACACAGTTCTTCGCGATCAAATCTATACTCACCCAACAATGGCAGAAGCTTTAAACGACGTATTCGGCTTAATTAAGTAGGGGTTATTATGGGAAATGACTTTATCGTAATGATTCACTGCCTAACTTATCTGGCAATTCATCACGAAAATCGTTATTCAAGCAAAGACCTCGCATTTAACGCTTGTAGCAACCCGGCGATTGTTCGAAAATTGATGAGCCAAGCGGTGAAGAAAGGCTGGGTGTCAACCACTGTGGGGAAACAAGGTGGCTACCAATGGCAAGGCAATCCAAAAAAGGTGAAACTCGGAGAAATCTTCTTATTAGTATCCGAGGATGAACGCTTGGAAAAAGCCTTCAAAGAAGCTGCCGACCCTACCTGCCTTGTGAGCACACGCATGGGAAGCGTTATGGGCAAATTGCAAGAAGAACAAATCCAACAACAAATTAATTTCTATAACAAACGCACCATCCAAGACATGATTGATGGTGTCCAAACGGAATGTCACTAGTAAAGACCGAGCAGCCGCTCGGTCTTTTTAAGTAATCATTATAATGTATACATTATAATGATTTTTTTATTTTTAAAGCATAATAACTTAAAAGTATTTAAAAATGATAATTTTTAAGTTATAATAATAGTGCGATAATTTTAAGAGAGTGGGAGTGAGAAGATGAGTGAAACAGCAATTGGAAGTAATTGGACAGATGTTAGAAATGATTTATTTACCCAAGAAGAAATCGCAGCTACTGATTTAAGAGTTGTTATTATTAGTGAATTAATTCGTGCCAGAAAAGAACTAGGAATTAGTCAAAAACAATTAGAAGAGTTGAGTGGGGTGAAGCAACCCGTTATCGCTCGAATTGAAACGGGGAAGAGTACGCCACAACTAGATACCTTATTAAAGATTCTAGGGTGTTTAGGAAAAACACTAGCCATCGTGCCATTATCGAAATCTGAAGTGAAGTAGAATGTAGATACTCAAAATTATCATATATGATAATTTTAAGTTTTTGTTTTCCTCGGAGTGGAGGTGGTTTTCTTGTCGAAGAACCTTGAAGTGTTTGAGCAGCCACACACCAAAAACTTTACAAAGCTGATTAAAATAGTTGTACATTCCAAATGTGCAGGATTTTTGGAAACATAAATACAAGGTAGAAGAAACAATGCTCTATCAAAAAGCTAAGAAGATAGACGAGTCTTTTTGTTTATTGAAAGAATAGTGGGGCAAAGGTGCAAGACCCAGGCTTGCACCGTTGCCCCACTATAACTCTTTCAATAAAAAACAAAAAGACGCAAGTCTATCTTTTTCCTTTTAAAGAGCACCAATTTAGTATTATTTCTTTTAACGTTATTTATCATATGTCACAAAAAAGCTCCCGGCACCAATTGGTACCAGGAGCAGTGTTGATTTTAATGTAAGACTTTGTTTAAGAAGTTTTGAGTACGTTCGTTTTGTGGGTTACCAAACACTTCTTCAGGAGTTCCTTCTTCGATGATATAACCACCATCCATGAAGATAACGCGATCGCTAACCTCACGCGCAAATCCCATCTCGTGTGTTACCACAACCATCGTCATCCCTTCTTTAGCTAGGTTTTGCATTACTTCTAATACATCCCCAACCATCTCAGGGTCGAGTGCTGAAGTTGGTTCATCGAATAATAACATCTTTGGTTTCATTGCAAGTGCACGGGCAATAGCCACACGTTGCTTTTGACCACCTGAAAGAGATTTAGGAGAGACATCAGCCTTGTCTGCAAGACCAACCATGCCTAGAAGTTCCATCGCATGTTCAGTTGCAGCTTCTTTCGTCTCACGTCCTAATTCTACAGGAGCTAAAATGATATTTTCTAGAACGCTTAGGTGAGGGAAGAGGTTGAAGTGTTGGAACACCATTCCGATTTCCTCACGAACTTTATTTAAGTTTGTTTTTTTGTCTGTTAAATCATAGCCGTCGATGATGATGTGTCCGCTATTGATTTTTTCAAGACGGTTTAAGCAACGAAGGAAAGTGGATTTACCAGAACCTGAAGGCCCGATAATACAAACTACTTCGCCTTCCTCAATAGAAAGGTCGATGGATTTTAACACTTCTAAGTCGCCATATTTCTTTTGTAGTTTTTGAACTTCGATAATAGCCATTATTTTAAATTCCTTTCTAAGTGAGCTGATAGTTTCGTTAATAGAACGATCACGATTAAGTACATCACGCCGACAATTAACCACATTTGACTTGATTGTAAGTTACGAGCGATGATGACTTTACCTGTTTGTGTTAATTCGGCAATACCGATAATTGAAAGGATAGAAGTATCTTTCAATGTGATGACAAATTGGTTAATGAATGAAGGAACCATAATGCGAATCGCTTGTGGTAAGATTACTTTACGCATGCTCTTTGAATATGGAAGGCCTAAACTCATGCAGGCTTCGTATTGACCTTTATCAACGGCTTGGATACCACCACGAATGATCTCTGCGATATAAGCAGAAGCGTTCAAGCTGAGGGTGATGACACCTGCTACGAATGGTTGCATCGTAATTTCAAAGGCTTGTGGAATTCCAAAGTAAATGAAGAATGTTAAAACGATTAGTGGAACACCACGGATAATGTCAATGTAAAATCCTGCGATGGCTTGTACGATATTGTTTTGGCTAGTTTTCATTAAACCGAAGATAATACCGATTAAACTTGCGAAGATTAAAGCAACAACGGTTAATACGATTGTGTTCCATAAACCAGTTGCAAGAGTGTGCCAGTTTGTTTTGATTAAACCTAGAATGCTTGTTGCTTCACTGTTTTCGCTAGCATTCGTTGTGTATTTGTTGATGATTTCATCATACTTACCACTTTCTTTTAGTTTTTTCAAACCGTTATTGAAAGCAGTGATAAATTCAGCATTGTCACCTTTATTGACAGCAACACCATATTCCGTTTTGTTTTCATTATGGTCTGTCATTTTTAAGGATAGGTTGTTCGTTTTGATTGAGTAGGCAAGAACAGGATAGTCTTCGAATAAAGCGTCACTGTTTCCTACCATTACATCTTGATACATACTAGATGAATCTTCGAATGTTGTTGTTGTAAAACCATACTTACTCTTAATAGATTCTGCGTAAGTAGCGCTTTGTGTTCCTAATTTAACAGCAACTTTTTTACCTTGTAAATCAGAAAGGCTTGTGATGTCAGAGTTTTTAGAAACTCCCATCCCGATTCCGCTGTCATAGTAACTATCTGTGAAGTCAAATTTTTGTTTACGTTCATCCGTAATACCCATTCCGGCCATCACGGCATCTACTTGTCCAGCTTCTAGTGCTTGAACGGCAGCATTGAAGCCAAGTGGTTTGAATTCTACTTCGAAGCCTTCAGCCTCTGCGATACTCTTCATTAATTCAATATCAATTCCGACGTATTCACCATTTGTATCTTGGTATTCAAATGGAGCAAATGTAATATCTGTTGCGATTACATATTTTTTAGTTTCTGCTTTAACAGAACTTGTCGGAGAAACGAGGGATAGAAGAGTCATCAATAGAGTGACTAGAACAGCTCCCAAGCTCAATTTTTTTATGTTCATACATATTCCTCCAAATCTACCTTACGTATAAGGTTTTTCTATTATATGGAAGTTTTTCTGGAAATGCAAAAATCTAGTCTCATTTCACGTTACATTTTATGACATGAGTTTTTGAGTATAAAAAAACTCCCTTCTCTCATGAAAGAGAAGAGAGTGATGCTTATTTTTCTTGTTCAAGGACACGCCAAATGGCTTTTGCCACACCGCCGTTAACATTGGTGTCTGTTACAAAATCAGCAATGGCTTTTACTTCGTCTGGAGCGTTTCCCATCGCAACACCAATTCCAGCATCACGAATCATCGACACATCATTGAAGTTATCTCCAATGCCAAAAACTTGCTTCATCGATAAGCCAAGAGTTTTTGCATAGTGAGCAACCGCGATGCCTTTTTGTGCATCCTTATGATTGATTTCTAAATCCGTAATAAATGCAGAAGTTACGACAAGGTTTGGATGTGCTTGGTCGATATGTTCACGAACGGACTTGAAAAAGGCTGGCCCGTCATCGTGAGAAACGATAATCTTAAACACTTTAATATCTGGAATCGATAGCACTTCTTCGGCAGTAGTCACATCGGTTGCCTCTAGAAGGATTTTTAGCTGTCTGATTTCTTCTTTCAATTGTTCAGGCGATAGATTATTTCTTTCAGCCTTTTTTCGTTCGATCACTTTGTTGATAAAGAGAGCATAGTTTTTTCTAAAGTTTCCTTCAGAAGTCACGAGCTGCCAGTCCAAATCGATCGAATTGAAGTAGTCTAATAGAGTATAGACGGTATCGTGTGGAATCGTTACTTCCCAAATGATGTTGTGGTTCTTATCGAAAATTTGTGCCCCATTCATGGCGATGACAGGAAGATGCAATTCTGCTTGTTCGAGCGCTAAATTGGCTTGAAGATAATCGCGTCCAGTACAAACGATGAAGTGTTTCCCCTGTTTTTGGAGTTTTCGAATCGCTTGAATGTTGTTTTTATGTACCTCTACGTGGTTCGTGAGGAGAGTACCGTCCATATCCGATGCAAATAATTTAATCATAGGGCAAACCCTCTATTTCATTTCTTTAAGGTGTGTTTGCAATGTTTGAATTTTATCTTGAATACGTCTGAAGCGAGGTTTATTTTCCAGTTGGAATTTTGTGACTTCTTCTTGAATAGAGTTCACAACTTCCATTGTTTGTGGAACAATCACTTCTTGGAGTTCTTTAATGCCTCTTTGAAGAGTTGTTTTACCAGTATTAATCACGGTAATATCCTGTGTTACTTCTTGAATTTGTTTAGATAGAATTTCGCGGTTTTCCTTTCCGCTTCTTGGATTGTTTAGTAGGGCAACGGCTCCTCCGATAACACTACCGAAAATAAAACCTTTTAGAAATTTACTCATTGATTATGCCTCCATTTGTTCGCGAATTGACTGCGCGATTTCTGCTAATACTTCTGAACTTGGGTTAGTCGGGTGCCATTTTAATCCAAAGCCATCTTCATTTGTATAGCGTGGGATTAAGTGGATGTGAGAATGGAAGACGCTTTGGTAGGCCAACTCCCCGTTATTACTTAAAATGTTTAATCCTTTAATATCTGGGTTTGATGCTTGAACGGCACGTGCAATTTTAGGAATACGTGCAAATACCGCGCTTGCTAAGTCTTCATCATATTCGAAGATATTTGCTACGTGTTTTTTTGGAACAACCAGTGTGTGTCCAGGTGTTACTTGCGAAATATCGAGGAACGCAAGTACTACGTCATCTTCATACACAATATGTGCTGGAATTTCTTTATTAATAATTTTGTCAAAAATGCAATCTGTCATGGTGTTTCCTCCTTGAGTTCGTACCTCTATGGTATCAAAAAATGCTGTAAAATGAAAGGCTTTCAGGACGGAGAGCTGTTATTTAGTTCTTAGAGGCGGAATTGTTCGAGGGTTCTATACTTGAATAAGAAAAGTGCACTTATTCCGCGTTCTTTCACACTTTTTTGGCTTTATGGTATAATAAGGAGAATAGTTAGATAGGAGAATCTATATGACACTACAATTAAACAAAGTGACTGCAGGATATACGAAAGTTCCTGTCATTACGGATATTACTTTTGATGTGAATCCAGGAGAAATTTGTGGACTTATCGGGCTGAATGGTGCCGGAAAGAGTACAACGATTAAAACGATTATTGGGCAGCTGACACCTTTTAGCGGAAGAGTGGAAGTAGAAAAACTAAGTATTCTCGAAAACCAACGTGGCTACCGTCAATCAATTGCGGTTATTCCAGAAAGTCCAGTTCTCTATGAAGAATTAACGTTTAGAGAGCACATTGAATTTGTGGCTCGTTCGTATCATCAAATGAACGAAAAAACAATGGCTCATGCGATGGAACTTGTAGAAGCGTTCCGTTTAACGAAGCAATTGGATTGGTTCCCAGCGTATTTCTCAAAAGGGATGAAGCAAAAAGTATTAATCGTCTGTGCGTTAATGCTAGATGTACCCGTCTATGTGGTCGATGAACCATTCTTAGGGCTCGATCCACTAGGGATTCGTACTTTACTTCAGGTCTTAAAAGAGAAAAAAGAAAAGGGTGCAGCGATTTTAATGTCGACTCACGTATTAGATACTGCTGAGAAGTATTGCGATCGTTTCATCGTATTACACGAAGGAAAAGTGATTGCTCAAGGCGATATCGAAGGCTTACGCGCCTCTTCGAATATTGAAGAATCTTCTTTAGAGGAAATCTACTTTGCATTAACGACAGGGGACGATGCCGATGAATAGTGCAGAGCTTTTTGAAACTCGAGTAAGAAAATATCAAAAGAAAAGCATGAAGTATATGCGTTATGTACTGAATGACCATTTCTTGATTGTTTTATTTTTCTTATTTGGCTTTATCATGGTGCAATACTCGAGTTGGATTCAATCGATTCGTGTGTTGGAATTACCATTGTTAGGATTGCTTGGAACTTTACTAGCGAGTGTTCCATTCTTTGGTGGAGTAGCAACGTTACTCGAACCAGCTGATGGAATCTTTTTATCGGTAGTAGGACAAGACTTTAAGGCGTATTTACAAAAAGCCATTCGTCGAAGTTGGATGCTTCCGATACTTGTGATGTTGGCTTCGACAGGAATCATTTTTCCAATTGTGGCGCAAGCTTTTGGAACGAATTTAAGTATGTTCGTTAAATTATTCCTATTACAAGTGTTCTTTAAAGACTTGTTATTCCGTTGTACGAAATACGCTTACCGTGGAGTACTTCATTTTACATGGATGGAAAAACTCGGTATTTACATGATTGCAGTTGCGAACTTCTTTGGAATGTTTTTATGGATTTCTGAAGGTTGGTCAATTGTATTATTAGTTATTCCAGTACTTCTAAGTATTTTTGTCGAACAATATTATGGGAAAGCAGCATTTGTATACCAATTTGATAAAATGATTGAAATGGAATTAGAAAGACAACAACGTATTTATCGTTTATTTGCCTTATTTGTCGATGTACCAATGTTGCATAAACCTCATGCACATCGTCGAACTTATCTCGATGGCGTATTGAAGATGCTTGTTGGAAATCAACCTAGTGGGCATCGCTATTTAGTAAGTCGTACAGTCATTCGAACAAGTCAATACATGAGTTTATTATTGCAACTGGCAGTCGTGAGCTTTGTAGTGGCGTTATTCTCGCAGCCGTATTATTGGAACTTTATCGTAAACGCGTTACTTGTGATGCTTTTAGGCTTCCAACTGGTAGGAGTGATTCAAAGCGCGAATACGCAAAATAGTCATTTTGCTTCTTTAGTGGATAGTAATACTCGACTTAAGGATGATTTATCGGTTCTCATGATGACGATGGTCGCATCCGGTGTCGTACTTGGGATTTCTTCTGCAATTGGCATGCGCGAATTGATTGGTTTAGTAGGAATTGTTTTCTATCCGATTTTTGGAATTTTATTTACACAGTTTTATTTACGGTATCGATTTCTTAAGAAGAGAAGAAAAATTTAAGTTTGTAGGCTAAAAGTAGCACACAAACTTGACTCAAATGGCATAAAACCATAAAATAAAAGAATAGATTTATTAAAGGAAACAGAATTTGTCGTTAGGGATGGAATAGATGGAATATAACATGGACTCAGGATGGGATCTCCATCCAATTGGTGGGGACACCGGTCAAGCGTACATGGGAGTAAAAGACCATGAACGTGTATTTCTAAAGAGAAATGCTTCACCGTTTTTAGCGGTGCTATCGGGTGAAGGTATCACTCCTAAGTTAATATGGACCAAACGTGCGGGTAATGGTGATGTCATTACAGCTCAAGAATGGTTGTCTGGAAGATCCCTCACTAAGGAAGAAATGGGGTCCGTCGAAGTCATTGAGCTGTTAAAACAGATTCACCAATCCCCAAATCTTTTACAAATGTTACAACAAATTCAAGGTGAAGAGTATAGCACTCAAAAATTCATCGATGAATATTTAAATAATTTACAGTCAGGATTACAAACCCACCGTTTCTTAAGCGAAGTATTAAATTACTTAATTGAAACAATTCCGCTTGTTAGCGAAGTTGGAAAAACCGTTTGTCACGGGGACCTTGATCGTCGTAACTTTATGTTATCTGAAGACGAAAAGCTCTACCTTGTCGATTGGGAAATGGTTCGCCTTGCCGATCCGGTTTCTGATTTGACAATGATCTTGACGCAATACATTCCTGTTCATCAATGGGGTGAATGGCTTGATATGTATGGATTACAACTGTCTACAAATATTTATCAACGAATTGAATGGTATGCCTTAATGAATTGCTTGAATTATATTAAAAAATCGCACTTTGAGGGACGTTACCTTGAAATGAATGAGAAAATTCTTTTGGTGAAATCGATTTACAATAATCGTATTGGAAAAACCACAGAAGAATAGACAGGAGTTAGACTTTGAGATTAAGAAATAAACCTTGGGCAAAAGATGCTTTAGCGGCTCATCCAGAAATGGTCATCCAAGATCCAGCAGAGTGGAAGGGAAGATGGCATGAGCGTTTTGGCAATAACAATCCAATCCATATCGAGATTGGTTCTGGGAAAGGCCAATTCGTGAGCGGTATGGCTCGACAAAACCCAAACATTAACTATATTGGAATTGAAATTCAAGAAAGTGTCCTAGTGGTCGCGCTTGAAAAAGCTCTTGCAGCAGATGTTCCAAACTTACAATTATTACATGTGAACGGTGGACAAGTAACGGATTACTTCGAAGATGGTGAAGTAGACCAAATTTACTTAAACTTCTCAGATCCATGGCCAAAGAAACGTCATGCAAAACGTCGCTTGACTCATGAGAGTTTCTTAGTCGGATATGAAAAAGTTTTACCACCATTTGGAGAATTACACTTCAAGACAGATAACCGAGGATTGTTTGAATACAGCCTTGCTTCATTCTCGCAATTTGGACTTGTGTTAAAACAAGTTTGGTTAGACTTACATCAAGTGGAATTTCCAGGAAATGTGATGACAGAATATGAAGAGAAATTTTCAGCAAAAGGTCATCCGATTTATCGTGTGGAAGTGATTTTCCCACAAGATAGAAAAGCTTTTAAACAACCTGAATAACAAATAAAGGAGCCTGATTCATATGGAATCAAAAAATAGTTTCAAAGGTGCAAGTTTCCTTCTAGCAGCGGGTGCTGTTATTGGAGCATGGGTCACTTCAAAATGGTTTGAACGTAGAAACGTCAATGGAGATGTTATTGTTCAAAATGTACGTAAATTATTTCAAGTAGTAGGTACTATCGAAGGCTCTTGGATTGAGATGGAACCTGTATTCGTGGATAGCCCAGAATTTTATGGGGAAGTTTATTATGGCGGGGTTACTCGTAAAGAAGATAATGAACTAGTCCAATACGAATTTTATGCAGATGCAAAAACAGGAGCCGTTATTGATTTATACAAAATTGGATAATCAAAGAAAGCTGGAGTTCCTCCAGCTTTTGGCGCGTTTATAAGATGTTTTATAGAAGTAGGAAAGAAGAGGATACAATGGAAGCCAAAACAGAACAATTAATCAAAACGTTAACACAAATGAAAGGGACTAGTGGACATGAAGGTCGTATTCGCGACTTTATGAGAAGTGAATTAACACCTTTAGTAGACCGCATTGAACAAGATGGTCTTGGCGGCATTTTTGGGGTTCGTGAGAGCAAAGAAGAAGATGCACCACGCATTATGATTGCGGCACACATGGACGAAGTTGGTTTCATGGTAACAAATATCACTCCAAACGGAATGTTTAAAGTAAGTCCTTTAGGTGGATGGAACCCATACGTGGTTTCAGCACAACGTTTTACTTTATTAACTCGTAATGGAGACTATCCAATTATTTCTTCTTCAATCCCACCACATCTCTTACGCGCAGCTGGTGGTCAACAATCTGCTGTGAAAGTAACCGATATTTTATTCGATGCTGGATTCACTTCACGTGAAGAGGCGCTTGAATATGGTTGCCGTCCTGGAGATACAATTGTTCCAGATGTAGAAACCATTTGGACTGCCAATAAGAAACGCATGATTTCTAAATCTTGGGATAACCGTTATGGATGTACAGTCGTTCTTGAAGCGTTAAAAGCCGTTAAAGATGAGGAATTACCAAACACATTAATCGCTGGAGCGAACGTGCAAGAGGAAGTCGGATTACGTGGAACAGGTCCAAGTGTGACGAAGTTCAATCCTGATTTATTCTTCGCTGTAGACTGCTCAGCAGCAGATGATATTAATGGTTCAAAAGAAACGTTTGGACACTTAGACCAAGGATTCTTATTACGTATTTTAGACCCAGGTATGGTGACTCTTCCTCGTATGAAAGAATTCCTAGAAGATACTGCATTAACACATAACATTCCGTTCCAATACTTTGTTTCTCAAGGTGGAACAGATGCTGGTAAAGCGCACTTAATGAATCAAGGAGTTCCTAGTGCAGTGATTGGGGTATGTGCTCGTTATATTCATACACACCAAACAATGTTCTCAATTAAAGACTACGAAGCAGCACGTGAAATGGTTATCCAAACAATCCGTGCATTAGATCGTAGCACAGTGAACACTATTTTAGACGGAAGAACAAATTAAGAATAAAGAGGTACATTATATGTGGTTAAGTTTTTATAACAAAAAGGGAATCGGCGATACGTTATTATTAACAAGCGGAACTGCAAACCGTTACGACGTTGACTATGATAAAAAAGGGAATGTGACTCAAGTCTTTGTTCGTGAGTCAAAAGCAGTTCTAGGATATAATATTGAAAAGATTTCTGAAGTGATTTCGTTTGAAGAAGATGGACAACAAATCTTAACTCCTGAGCAACAAGAAGTTGTGAAAGGTTTAATTGAAAAAGCTGGATTTGATGTTTCTTCTTTAGATTTAACACCGGAAGATGCACTCGTTGTTGGATACGTTGAAAGTTGCGTAGATCATGAAGATTCAGACCACTTACACGTAACAATGACACGAGTAAGTGACTCTGAAGTGTTACAAATCGTCTGCGGAGCACCAAATGTGAAAGCAGGACAAAAAGTGGTCGTTGCAAAACCTGGTACAGTAATGCCAAGTGGCGCTATCATTTGGGCTGGAGAGTTACGCGGAGTTGCAAGTTATGGAATGCTTTGCTCAGCGCGTGAATTAGGATTAGAAAATGCACCAGCGAAAAAAGGAATCTTAGTATTAGATGATGCGACTCCTGTTGGAACGCCATTTAAATCATTAAACTTACAATAAAGGAGGATAGGGAGTCATGAATGAACCATTTAACGAGAAAAACGATTCATTCGCTTCTTTGCAATCAAGACGTGAAAAGACTACTTTTCCAAACTACTTGAAGCAAGGTCAAAGTTTTGAAGATCAAGTCGTTGAAGAAATGACGCGAGTTGATGCAACAAGAAAAGATGCGACTCCACAAGAATCCC
Source organism: Granulicatella sp. 20925_1_28 (assembly GCF_041433575.1). NCBI lineage: Bacteria > Bacillati > Bacillota > Bacilli > Lactobacillales > Carnobacteriaceae > Granulicatella > Granulicatella sp. 20925_1_28. The sequence continues at coordinate 20,028 of NZ_JAPWBS010000004.1, read as the reverse complement.
TACCTTTTGATGAGCGACCTGATGCAGCACTCTTACAACCGATTGAAAAAGAGGAGCATCAATTACCCGCGCAATTCCGTTCATTTAAGGAAAAAGCGACGGAAGGTCATCAAAAATATAAACCGCGTGTAGATTGGACTTCTTATTTGAATACGAATCAACGCAAACCTTTCAAACCAAGTACGGTACCTTCGAGTACTAGAGGTTTTGAACAAGAAGAGACACCAAAAGTTTCTTATCGCGAATTAGAAAATGAGTTATTGCCAAATAGTACGGACTTGATTTTATTCGAAAAAGAAGAAGCTTTATTGGTATCGGTTGATGAGCAAGAAGATACGATCGAAAAACGTTTGAAGGAGTACAATGGCACCTCTTATGAGAAACCAGTACAAAGCCAAGTTTTCGCAACAAAAGGCTATGTTCCAGCCTTTAAACGCAAACAAGAATCAGATGTTGAAGTCGTGCAAGAATCCTTGTTAGAAGGGTTACCAGAGACAAAAGTTGAAAGACGAAAAGCGCCGGAAAAACCACTTACGGGCAAACAAAGACGCGCGATGAAAAAATCGTTATCGATGATTATGGAACAGGAGCAACATGAACGTCAGTTGCCATATGTTCATCCGAAAAAACAGTAGTAGAAAAGCGAGGAGAAAAAATGGATAAAAGTAAGATTTATCACTTTACGGGGATAAAAGGATCAGGAATGAGCGCATTAGCCTTAGTATTACATGGGGAAGGCTATAAAGTGCAAGGGTCAGATTTAGAACAATACTTCTTCACTCAAAAAGGATTGGAAGAAGCTGGAATTACATTATTACCATTTAGCGCTGACAATATTAAAGAAGGACAAGTTGTCATTGCAGGGAATGCATTTCCAGATAGCCATGAAGAATTAGTTTCTGCGCGTGAAAAAGGCGTTGAAGTCGTTCGTTATCACAAATTCTTAGGCGAATTGTTAAAAGGATATAAGAGTGTTGCCATTACTGGTTCACACGGTAAAACAAGTACAACAGGGCTATTATCTCACGTGTTAAGTGGAATGGAGCCAACAAGCTATCTTATCGGTGATGGAACTGGTAAAGGGATTGAGAATTCAGAGTACTTCGTTTTAGAAGCTTGTGAATATAAACGTCACTTTATGGCGTACCGTCCAGACTATGCGATTATGACAAACATTGACTTTGACCATCCTGATTACTATACAGATATCGAAGATGTTCAAAGTGCCTTTGAAGCATTTGGTAAACAAGTGAAAAAAGGAATCATCGCTTGTGGAGATGATGAAAGATTACGTACATTAGATGCCATCGTGCCAGTTACTTATTACGGTGTTGGTGAAAACAATGATGTGATTGCTAAAAATATCCGTAAAGAAAAAGGCGGAAGCTACTTTGATGCGTATATTAAAGGCGAATTATATGGTCATTTCTATATTCCAACATATGGAGACCACAACATCCTTAATGCATTAGCGATTATCGCATTCTACTACTTAAACGGTTTAGATCGTAATGAATTAGCTGAGCAATTCAGTACTTTCGGTGGAGTAAAACGTCGCTTCTCTGAAAAAGTAATTAACGGCGTGACAATCATCGATGACTACGCTCACCACCCATCTGAAATTCGTGCAACATTAGATGCGGCACGTCAAAAATATCCAGAAAAAGAAGTGGTAGCGGTCTTCCAACCACATACATTCACTCGTACAATCGCGCTTTTAGAAGAGTTTGCGGCAGTGTTATCACTTGCGGACCACGTATACTTATGTGATATCTTTGCATCTGTTCGTGAAGAAGCAGGGGATGTTTCTATCGAAGACTTAGCAAAACTGGTTAAAGGTGGCGCGAAAGTATTACCTCTTGATAATGTATCTCCATTATTAAACTATAAAGACGCAGTAATCGTGTTTATGGGAGCAGGGGACGTTCAAAAATATGAGATTGCTTATGAAAAACTCTTATCAAATACATCTCCAACACAAAACTAAAGATTGATTCATTCAGGCCTGGCAGTTGCCAGGCCTTTTTGTGTGCATCTTAGTATTGAAGACGAAGGGATACCGCTCTTTTTAGTGTTCATAGGATTGTTTATTTGTTACACTGGTAATGACAAATTAGGAGGCATATTATGGCAAAACCAAAATTATTATTAGTAGACGGAAGCAGCTTAGCATTCCGCGCATTTTTCTCAATTTTAGATTTAAATCGTTTTAAAAACTCGAATGGCTTACATACGAATGCACTCTATTCATTTCACCGTATGTTTAAGTCCATTTTAGACTCTGAAAAACCGACTCATGTACTCGTTGCATGGGATGCTGGAAAGACGACTTTCCGTACTGAAATGTATGCAGATTATAAAGGGGGACGTTCGAAAACTCCAGGTGAATTTATCGAACAAATGCCTTATTTTAATGTGCTTTTAGATGCATGGGGAATTCCTCATTACCGTCTAAACCAATACGAAGCCGATGATATTATCGGTACTCTTGCAAAACAAGGGGAAACTGCAGGCTATGAAGTTGTGGTTCTTTCAGGAGATAAAGACTTAATTCAGCTTGCTGACAATAATATCACAGTCAAAATTACAACAAAAGGAGTAACGGAACTAGTTGAGTACACTCCTGAAGTGATTTTTGAAAAATATGGATTAACGCCTGAACAAATCATCGACATGAAGGGATTAATGGGAGATTCTTCCGACAACTACCCTGGTGTTACTAAAGTCGGTGAAAAGACAGCCGTGAAACTTCTTCAAGAATTTGGCAGCGTAGAAGGAATCTATGAACATGTCGATGAAATGAAGAAAAGTAAGTTGAAAGATAACTTAATCAATGACAAAGAGCTAGCCTTTTTAAGTAAGAAACTCGCATGTATCAATGTGGAGTCGCCTCTTGAAATCACGCTAGAGGATACACTTCGTAAGGAACAAGATGTGGAAGCGTTGATGGCATTCTATAAGGAAATGAACTTCAATTCTTTCCAAACAGACCTATTAAATTCAGGTGCGACTACTGTAGAAGAAGCACCAAAAGCGGAGCGCCCAAACGTAACACGTGTGTCAGAGATTACTGAAGACATGCTTAAAGGCGCAACAAGTGTGCATTTTGAGACGCTTGAAGCGAACTATCATGTGGCAGATGTGATTGCCGTTGCCTTCGGAAATGAAAAAGAAGTCTTCGTGACTGATTTAAATACGGCCGTTGCTTCAGAAGCTTTCAAGAAATGGCTTGCGGATGCATCAATCGAAAAACATTTATTTGATACAAAAGCAGCAAAAGTACTCGCGCACCGTTTCGGTTTGGTGTTAGAGGGTGCGAAATATGATGTGTCACTTCTTGCGTATCTAGTGGACACAAATGATATCGTGAAAGAGATTAGCGATGTGGCGCGTCGTGTCGATGTGACGATTCTTGCCAGTGATGAAGCCGTCTATGGCAAAGGCGTAAAAATCCAAATCCCTGAAGATCAAGAAGTTTGGAATCAGCATTTAGCTGCAAAAGTATATACGATTGCTGTGGCGCCTGAAAAACTATTGAAACGACTTGAAGAAAATGAACAAACACATCTTTATTGGGAAATGGAATTACCAGTGAGTGATATTTTAGCACGTATGGAAATTCAAGGAATTCGCGTCGATAAAGAACGTTTGGTTGAGATGGGTGTGGAATTCGAAGCGCGTCTAAAAGAAATCGAACAAGAAATTTACGAACTAGCTGGGGAAGAGTTCAATATTAATTCGACCAAACAACTCGGTGTCATCTTATTTGAAAAGATGGGCTTACCAGTCATCAAGAAAACGAAGACTGGCTATTCAACAGCGGTAGATGTTTTGGAAAAATTGGCGCACCAAGCTCCAATCGTAGAGTTGATTTTAGAATATCGTCAATTAGCGAAATTAAATTCAACGTATGTAGAAGGACTGCAAGCGTATATTCAAGAAGACGGCAAGATTCACACGCGTTTTGTCCAAAACTTAACACAAACAGGTCGTCTTAGCTCGGTCGATCCAAACTTACAAAATATTCCAATTCGAACACAAGAGGGACGTCGCATCCGTTACGCGTTCTTACCAGAGCATGACGATTGGAAGATTCTATCTAGTGACTACTCACAAATTGAATTGCGTGTGTTAGCACATATTGCTGGAGATAAACATATGATTGAGGCGTTCAAAAATAATGTCGACATTCATACCAATACGGCAATGCGTGTGTTTGGAATTACAAACCCAGACGATGTAACGAGTGAAATGCGTCGCCAAGCTAAAGCCGTAAACTTTGGGATTGTGTATGGAATTAGTGATTACGGATTATCGCAAAACTTGAATATTTCCCGTAAAAGAGCCAAAGAATTTATCGACCGTTATTTGGAAGAGTTCCAAGGGGTAAAAGACTTTATGGAATCTGTTGTGAAAGATGCGCGTGAGAAAGATTATGTGGAAACATTATTCCACCGTCGTCGCTACTTGCCAGATATTCATTCAAGTAACTTTAATTTACGCTCATTTGCCGAACGTACAGCGATGAACTCACCAATCCAAGGAAGTGCCGCAGATATTTTGAAGATGGCGATGATTGAATTGGACCGTGAAATGAGAGAACGTAAATTCAAAGCAAACCTATTATTGCAAGTGCACGATGAGTTGATTTTCGAAGTGCCACAAGAGGAACTAGAAAGCCTTCAAAGCTTAGTAGAAGAAGTCATGGAAAATGCCGTGAGCTTGAAAGTTCCACTACGAGCAGATAGCAATGTCGGTGACAACTGGTTTGAAGCAAAATAACTAAAAATAGAATGGGCATCTCTTCTTAACAAATGTAAGTTAGAGATGCCCGTTGTGTTTTATCTTTTGAGTTTATAGCGTTTTTGTAGTATACTTTTTGAGTTAAGAGAAGAAGTTTAGGTGATGGAAGGGCTCTTTTAGCGTTCATATTCCATCACTTTCATTTTGTCAATCAATGGAGGAAATACATGAAATTAAGAAATGATATTCGCAATATTGCTATTATCGCCCACGTTGACCACGGTAAAACAACACTTGTGGATGAATTATTAAAACAATCAGATACATTAGATGCACGTACAGAATTATCAGAACGCGCAATGGACTCAAACGATATCGAACGTGAACGCGGTATTACTATTTTAGCGAAAAATACAGCCGTTCAATATAAAGGAACTCGTATCAATATCATGGATACACCAGGACACGCGGACTTCGGTGGAGAAGTAGAACGTATCATGAAAATGGTAGACGGTGTAGTTCTTGTAGTGGATGCGTATGAAGGTACAATGCCTCAAACTCGTTTCGTATTGAAAAAAGCATTAGAACAACATTTAACACCAATCGTTGTTGTAAACAAAATCGACCGTGACGCTGCTCGCCCAGAAGAAGTAGTCGATGAAGTATTAGAATTATTCATCGAATTAGGTGCCGATGATGATCAATTAGAATTCCCAGTAGTTTATGCTTCAGCATTAAACGGAACTTCAAGTTTATCAGATAACCCAGCGGACCAAGAAAAAACAATGGATTACTTATTCGATACCATTATCGAACATATCCCAGCACCAGTAGATAACTCAGATGAACCATTACAATTCCAAGTATCATTATTAGACTATAATGACTATGTTGGACGTATCGGTATCGGACGTGTCTTCCGTGGAACAATCAAAGTTGGGGACCAAGTAACACTATTAAAATTAGACGGTACAAAGAAAAACTTCCGTGTTACTAAATTGTTTGGTTTCTTCGGATTAAATCGTTTAGAAATTAACGAAGCAAAAGCAGGGGATTTAATCGCTGTATCTGGTATGGAAGATATCTTCGTTGGAGAAACAGTAACTCCAGTAGATACACATGAAAGCTTACCAGTATTACACATTGACGAACCAACATTACAAATGACATTCTTGACGAACAACTCACCATTTGCAGGACGTGAAGGTAAATTTGTAACAGCACGTAAGATTGAAGAACGTCTAATGCGTGAATTACACACAGACGTATCTCTTAAAGTTGAACCAACTGATTCACCAGATGCATGGATCGTATCAGGACGTGGGGAATTACACTTATCAATTCTTATCGAAAACATGCGTCGTGAAGGATACGAATTACAAGTATCTCGTCCAGAAGTAATCATCAAAGAAATCGATGGCGTGAAATGTGAACCATTTGAACGTGTACAAATCGATACTCCTGAAGAGTACATGGGTTCAATCATCGAATCTTTAAGTAACCGTAAAGGTGAAATGCAAGATATGCAACATAATGATAACGGACAAGTTCGTATTGTCTTCTTAGTTCCAGCTCGTGGATTATTAGGATATACAACTGAATTCTTATCAATGACACGTGGTTACGGAATTATGAACCACACATTCGATCAATACTTACCATACATTCCAACAAGCATCGGCGGACGTCGTAATGGGGCACTTGTTTCAACAGATACAGGTAAAGCAACAACATACGGAATTATGGGTGTTGAAGAACGTGGTGTAATTTTCACTGAGCCAGGTACTGAAATTTACGAAGGAATGATTGTTGGGGAACACTCTCGTGAAAATGACTTAGCGGTTAATATTACGAAAGCAAAACAACAAACAAATATTCGTTCAGCAACAAAAGACCAAACTTCAGTTATCAAGACTCCTAAGAAATTATCTCTTGAAGAGTCATTAGAATTCTTATCAGATGATGAATACTGCGAAATTACGCCAGAAACAATTCGTTTAAGAAAACAAATTCTAAATAAAGGCGAACGTGAAAAAGCAAATAAACGTAAAAAACAAGCCGAAGCAGAAAATTAATCTGAATTGTAAAAAGGTGGATGCATTGCATCCGCCTTTTTTAGTTGTTTTTAATAGTTTAATGAAACGCGAACGGTAATCCCATTGTTATCTGTAATATCAACTTCTTTCTTGTTCTATGAGTTTAATATGTACATTAACGTTAAAATGGTAAAAACTTGCTGATGAGCATTTCGATTTTGAAATTTAAGTGATACCGTATACGGTATCACTTGTATTAGGTGTATTGTGTTTTTACATACAGTTGTAGTATCCTATAGTGGTAAGGTTTATAGAGAGAAGAGATGACAGATGACAAAACAAAGAAAAATCATGTACGGAGTTTTTGGAGTCCTATTTGCATTTATTTTATTGGCTCTAGGATTGATTCAAATGTTTACATATCGAGCGACTCCTGAGGCACAAGAAACATGGAATATTGCTGCGTTTGAACAGAAAAACAACTGGACTCATTTTGAGGTGACTGGCGAAAAGAAAGGAACGCTTTTATTTTATACGGGTGCATTAGTTGAACCGCAAGCTTATGCAAAACTTGCGGATGGACTCGCTAAAGAAGGAATCGAAGTGTACATTATTTCCTCTCAGTTGAATTTACCAGTGTTAGATAATGGGACGATGGCAACGATTGTAAAAGAAGAGCACTTGGATAAAGTGTTTGTCGGAGGGCATTCTCTAGGTGGAGTTGTTTCGACGATTGAAGCGAAAAAATTGAACGAGACGGGTCAAGTTGCCGGGTTAATTTTACTAGCAAGTTATCCAGATCAGAGTACGGATATCAGTGAAACACAAATTCCTGTATTATCCATTACGGCTTCGAACGATAAAATTTTGAAACAAGAGAAATATGAAGATGCCAAAGCTCGGTTGCCAGAGTCTACACTCTATACAGTCATTGAAGGTGGGAATCATAGTGGATTTGGACTTTATGGTCAGCAAAAGGGTGATGGTGAGGCGACAATGAGTGCCGAAGAGCAACAAAAACAACTCATTCAATTGATTAAACAATTTATCGTAACACATTAAGCTAGGCTTCGGTCTAGCTTTTTTTGTACGCCAGAGTTGAGTTTTCACACCACGGCAGGTATCATGAAAGTAACGAATTTTGGAGGTAGAGTGTATGCAACAAAAAGTAACAAAGAACTGGGTCACTATCGGAACTGGCGTTATTGCGAATGAATTAGCCGTATCAATGGAATCTTTAAATGGAAAACTATATGGAGTTGCCAATCGCACCTATGAGAATGCCGTGAAATTTGCCCAAAAATATGGTATTGAAAAAGTATACGATGCAATTGATGATGTCTTTACAGATCCTGCAGTGGATATTATTTATATTTCAACACCACACAACACTCATATTCACTATTTACGAAAAGCATTAGCCGCTGGGAAGCACGTATTATGTGAAAAGGCAATTACGCTAAACAGTGAAGAGTTGGAAGAAGCGTTGCAACTCGCTAAAGAAAATAATGTTATTTTGGCTGAAGCGATGACGCTGTACCATATGCCAGTCTATAAACAATTAAGAAAAGCAACTGAAAAATTGGGTGAGCTTCGCATGATTCAAATGAACTTTGGTAGCTATAAAGATTATGATATGACGAATCGTTTCTTCAATCGCAATCTAGCAGGAGGGGCATTGCTTGATATCGGTGTATACGCTCTGTCTTGTATTCGCTATTTCATGAGTGAAGCTCCTAGTTCGATGGTTTCTCAAGTGAAATTAGCGCCAACGGGTGTGGATGAACAAGCTGGAATCGTTTTGACAAATGATGCTGGAGAAATGGCAACTGTCACGATGACGCTCCATGCTAAACAACCAAAACGCGGAGTGATTGCTTACGACAAAGGGTATATTGAGATTGTCGATTATCCACGAGCACATAAAGCGACGATTACTTATACAGAAGATGGACACGTTGAAACTTTTGAAGATGAACTAGGACTAGATGCCTTAGCCTATGAAGTACTCGATATGGAGTCAACAATCGATACAGGAGTAGACCACATGCATCTAGAATATACGGTCGATGTGATGAAAATCATGACCGACTTACGACGTGAATGGGGCATCAAGTATCCTGAGGAAGAGGAAGAGGAAGTATGAAGCAACAAGAACAATTAAAAGCGATGGAACAATATGCTAAAAGAGTGCTCGACTCAGATACTTCGGGGCATGATTGGTCGCATATTGAAAGAGTCGTCAATACAACAAAGACGATTGCAAAAGCCGAAGGAGCAGATTTATTTATCTGTGAAGCCGCAGCGCTACTACATGATGTGATCGACGATAAAATTGTCCAAAATCCAGCAGATGCGTTGAAGGAATTGAAAAAATTTCTAACTTCAATCGAAGTGACTCCTGAACAAATTGAAGCTATTGTGTCGATTATTACGAGAATGTCGTTTAAGAATCATCAGGAGAAGCAAGAACTCTCTCTTGAAGGAAAAGTGGTGCAAGACGCTGATAGATTGGATGCTATTGGAGCTATCGGTATTGCCAGAGTGATGTGTTATTCTGGAAGTACAGGAAGGTCAATTCACAAACCAGAAATGAAGCCACGTGAAAACTTGACGCCTGAAGAATATCGAAACGGTGAATCGACAGCTATTATGCACTTCTATGAAAAATTACTGAAGTTAAAAGATTTGATGAATACCAAATATGGTAATGAATTGGCGAAAGGGCGGCATGAATTTTTAGAACTGTATTTAAAGCAATTTTATGCCGAATGGGATGGAAAACGATAGACAATAAGCGACAAAATTTTTTGTCGCTTATTTGTTTTGTAAGAGAAACAGGTGTAAAATAGTAACTACATTTTAAAGTGAGAGGATTGGTTGCGTGGAAGTAGAGCAACAACTTACGAATAAAGAACTTCGAAAAAATATATTTGTGATTGTATGGCCGGTATTTGTGGAAGTGCTTCTTGGTGCACTCTTTGGAATGGTCGATATGATGATGGTGGGTAAAATCCCAGGGGATACTGCTGCAGCTGTTTCTGCAGTTGGGATGACAAACCAACCAATGTTTCTTGGACTAAGTTTGATTCAGGCATTAAATGTCGGTGGGACTGCGATTATTGCTCGATATTTTGGAGCAAAAAAATACAATCGTATGGGAAGCATCCTTAAGCATGTAATGATTCTTGCGATGGTATTTTGTGTGATGCCAACGGCAATATTGATGCTGATTTTCGCCCCGGAAATCTTATCTTTACTTGGGGGAGATGCGACAGTTATTAATGTCGGTGTGGACTACTTTAGAATTGTCACAATTGGTTTTATCTTCCAATCATTATCGTTTACTGTAACAGCAGCGCTTCGAGGGATTGGTGAAACCAAAATTCCGATGAAGAATAATATTATAGCCAATAGCTGTAATGTTTTAGGAAATGCCATTTTAATCTACGGGATGTTTGGCTTTCCGGCATTAGGCGTTACAGGAGCGGCGATTGCTACAGCTGCATCGAATTTAATCGCGATGGTGTTAAATGTACGTTATATTTTATCAGGAAAAAGTGTTCTAAAACTCGATTTTAAGGAAAAATTTGAATTTAGGGTGGAAGTGATGCACGATTTAGTACGTATCGGAATTCCAACAGCATTAGAACAACTGGCACTACGTTTTGGAGTTATCATGTTCTTGAAGATTGTTTCAGGACTAGGAAATAATGTTTATGCGGCTCACCAAATTGCTCTGAATGTACTTTCTCTATCATACTCTCCAGCTCAAGCATTCGGGATTACAGCTTCGGCACTGATGGGGCAATCGCTTGGAGCTAAAGATGAGAAATTAGCAGAGCGCTATACCAAAATGTGTCAGCGCATCGGGTTAACGTTAGCGGTTATGATGTCTGCTTCAATCTATTTTGGTGCAACATTTTTAGCAGGGATGTATACGGATAACGTGGAAATTATTCAAAATACCGTTATTGCTTTATCCATCGTTGCGTTCGTTCAACCGTTCCAAAGTCATCAATTGATTACTTCTGGAGCATTGCGTGGGGCAGGAGATACAGTATGGCCACTCATTGCCATTTTCATTGGATCATGCGTCATTCGATTGAGTGTAGGATATGTATTTGTAAACTTCTTTGGATGGGGACTTGCTGGTGCATGGTATGCAGTCTTTATCGACCAATTTATCAGGGACATGATTATTCTCCTTCGATTTAGAAGTGGACGATGGAAAAATATTCGAATTGCATAAAGGAAAGGCTGGAATTTTCCAGCCTTTTTGTTTTGAGCATAAATCGTGTGGAGTAGTTTACTGAAATTATAGAAAATCGAAAGAAAACAGATGGATAATGATTTTTTATTGAATTTACAATACTTTTGGTTGTTGAGAGAATAGTGTTTGTGATACTATAGTAAAAAGATGTAAAGAGATTGGAGTTTTCAAACGATTATGGCAAGAAAAGGTTTATTAATCGTTTTATCTGGACCTTCAGGTGTCGGTAAGGGAACAGTTCGTGCAGCAATTTTTGCAAAAGACAATCAAGAATTTGTGTACTCAGTATCCGCAACGACTCGTAAGCCAAGACCAGGTGAAGTGGATGGAAAAGATTATTTCTTCAAATCAAGAGAAGAATTTGAAGAGATGATTGCGAATAAAAAATTATTAGAATACGCAGAGTACGTAGGGAATTATTATGGAACGCCTTTAGATTATGTGCAAGAAACATTAGACAAAGGGAAAGATGTATTCTTAGAAATTGAAGTTCAAGGGGCGCTTCAAGTACGTGAAGCAATGCCGGATGGGGTGTTTATTTTCTTAACGCCGCCTGATTTGCATGAACTAGAATCTCGCATCGTAAACCGTGGAACAGATTCAGACGAAGTAATTAAAAACCGTATGAAGGTTGCAAGAGAAGAACTTGGTTTGATGAAGTATTATGATTACTCTGTTGTGAATGACAAAGTAGAAAATGCGGTTCGACAAATCGAAGCAATTATTCAAACAGAACATTTACGCATCCAAAGAAACTTGGAAAGCATTGAAGAGTTCGAAGATGAATTAGAAGAAATTTTAGACGAAGAGTAGAAAGAGGGAATCTATTATGATGTTATATCCATCAATCGATAAATTATTGAAAAAAATCGATTCAAAATATTCATTAGTTATTTTATCAAGCAAACGTGCACATGAGTTACACCACCATGAACCACCAATGTTAGAACACTACGAATCACATAAAAACGTAGGTCGTGCGTTGGAAGAAGTTGTTGCGGGTGACTTAACAATCCGTGAAGACAGCAAACCAGAACACGTATAATCAAATTTATAGTCAAGGGATACTCCCTTGGCTTTTTTGTTTTCGTAGTTTAGTAGTGTAGAGCAAGCGACAACAAATTAAAGTGCATTATGGTATAATGAGTAGTAAAACTATTTTGGAGGTGAGAAGATGTATGCAAAAGTAATCGTTGACGTTCCAGTCATTCAAGTGAATCGACCGTTTGATTATCATGTCCCAGAAAATTTACAAGAGAGTATTGAAGTAGGGATGCGTGTTGCAGTTCCGTTTGGTGGACGTAGTATTTCTGGATTCGTACTAGCACTTAGTGACGAAGTAGATTTTGACGGAGAAGTAAAAGATATTTTGCATTTAATGGATTTAGATCCCGTCTTGTCACCAGAGATGATAGAGCTTGGAGCGTATTTATCGAAGAAGGTTCATGCCTTCCTTATTCAATGTTATCAAACGATGCTTCCAGCGATGTTGAAATCCAATTATGAAAAACAATTTGTGTTAGTGAATCCGAAAGACTATGAAGATGTATTCCGAGAAATTTTCCATTACGAAACTACATTGCTTTATACCGATGACCTGCCGCAAGATTATTTAAAACAATTGATGAAGTTGAAAAAAGAAGGCGCAGTGGTCATCGAGACACTTGTCAAAGACCGTGCCAAGGTAAAGACAGAAGACTGGATCCGATTGAATTACGTGATGAAAGAATACGAGGAGTATATCCCTACAATCTCTGCGCGTGCGAAGAAAAAAGTAGCGCTCTTAAAAACACTAGCTTCGATGGAAGTGATGGAAATCGAAAAGAGACGTTTCTTAGAGGATACGGATTTCATAACAGCTGATTTAAAATTCGCAGTAGAACGTAATTGGATTACGATTGTTCAAAAAGAAGTGAACCGTGATCCTTATAAAGGAAGAGTCTTTAAGAAAAGTGCTCCATTTCAGTTAAATCCTGAACAACAAGTCGCGTTTGACCGAGTGAAAGAAGAATCTATCGATACCGAAATATCGAAAGTATACTTGTTAGAAGGTGTAACAGGTTCTGGGAAAACAGAAGTGTATTTACAATGGATTGGGGAAGTGATTGAAAAAGGAAAGAGCGCGATGATGCTCGTCCCAGAAATTGCATTGACTCCTCAAATGGTAGACCGATTTAAGTCACGCTTTGGAGACCGAGTGGCGGTGCTTCATAGTGGGCTAAGTGTCGGTGAAAAATACGATGAATGGCGTAAGATTAAGAATAAAGAAGCAGACATTGTGGTAGGTGCTCGTTCTTCAGTTTTTGCTCCATTAGACAACATCGGAATTATTATTTTAGACGAAGAACACGAAGCAACGTATAAACAAGATGAATCTCCAAGATACCATGCTCGCGATGTCGCGATTTGGCGTGGGGAATATCATCACTGTCCAGTGGTGTTAGGAAGTGCGACTCCAAGTCTTGAATCCCGTGCGCGTGCACAAAAGGGAGTGTATACACTTCTACGATTAACGAAGCGTGCAAGGGCGCAACTTTTGCCAGAAGTTCATTTGATTGATATGAGAACAGAATTCGTTCATCAAAAAGGATCATTTTCGAAGACATTGCTAGATGCAGTCGAAAAGCGATTAGAACTAGGAGAGCAAAGTGTCTTACTCTTAAACCGACGTGGATATTCTTCATTTGTACTTTGTCGTGATTGTGGAACGGTACTGGAATGCCCAAATTGCGATATTTCATTAACGCTTCATATGGATACAAGAAGTATGAAATGTCACTATTGTGGTCATGAAGAACATATCCCTAATTTCTGTCCGAAATGTCATAGTCGACAAATTCGTTATTTTGGAACAGGAACGCAGAAGGTACAAGAAGAATTGCAAGAAGTATTCCCGGATGCTCGCATTGTGCGAATGGACGTGGATACGACAAGACGTAAAGGACAACACGAAGCGATTCTGAAACAGTTCGAGAATCAAGAAGCCGACATTTTAATTGGAACGCAAATGATTGCAAAAGGTCTCGATTATCCAAACGTAACGCTTGTTGGAGTGATTAATGCGGATACGGCGCTGAATATTCCTGACTTTAGAAGCTCGGAAAAAACATTCCAACTACTGACTCAAGTATCAGGTCGTGCAGGGCGTGGGGATAAGCCAGGAGAAGTATTTATCCAAACTTATAACCCGACTCACTACGCGATTCAATTAGCGCAAGGCCATCAATATGAACGATTCTTTGAAACAGAGATGCGGATGCGTCATATGGCCAACTATCCACCGTACTTCTTTACAACGATGATTACTTTCTCTAGTGAAGAAGAAGGGGTGGCGTTGAAGAAAGCCGTTGAAGTGCATAAGGCGTTGAAGGCGAAAGTGTCGCCGAATGCAGTTGTACTAGGACCAACTGCGAAATCGATTGCGCGAATGAATAATCGTTATTATTTCCAAATTATTGTGAAATATAAAAACGAACCGCAACTGCAAGAGTTTCTTGAACAGCTGATGATGGAAACACAAGAAGTGGGTTCGAAGAAATTACTCATGACGATTGATATGGAACCACAACATTTCTTATAGAGGTGAAAAATGAAGAAAGTTATTTTTATGGGGACGCCTGAGTTTTCAACAGGTGTTTTGAAACGATTAATTGATGATGAAACAGTTGAAGTGATTGCCGTTGTCACACAACCAGACCGTGCAGTTGGACGTAAGAAGGTGATTACACCAACTCCTGTGAAGGTAGTGGCATTGGAGCATGATATTTCTGTCTATCAACCTGAAAAATTAAGTGGGTCGCAGGAATTGGAAGCGTTGATGCAACTAGATGCAGATTTAATTGTAACAGCAGCTTATGGTCAATTCTTGCCAACGAAGTTTTTAAACTTCCCACGTTTTGGTGCGGTGAACGTTCACGCGTCACTCTTGCCAAAATATCGTGGAGGAGCGCCAATCCATTATGCAATTATGAATGGGGATAAAGAAACAGGCGTAACGATTATGCAAATGGTTGCGAAGATGGATGCGGGTGCGATTATTTCACAACGCGCCATCCCAATTACTGGTGAAGATGACGTTGCTAGTATGTTTGAAAAATTAAGCGTTGTTGGAGCAGACTTATTGATTGAAACTTTACCAGCGCTATTTGCTGGAACCATTACTGAAGTAGAGCAAGACGAAGCACTAGTATCGTTCTCTCCAAATATTTCAAGAGAGCAAGAGCAAATTGATTGGAATAAAACAGCGAGTGAAGTAGATTGCTTCGTTCGTGGATTACGTCCATGGCCAACATCTTTTACGATTTTAAATGGGAACCGTGTGAAGATGTGGGGTGTTGCTTTAACGGATAAACAAACGGCTAAAACACCAGGAAGCTTATTTGTAGAAGGCGGACGTTTATATGTGGCTTGTGGAAGCGGAACGGTCCTTGAGATTACACGACTTCAACCAGCAGGAAAAGCTCAAATGGATGCGAAGGCATTTATGAATGGATTTTCAGAATGGTTGAAGGATGATGCGATTTTTGAGGAGTTAAACCATGAGTAATGTACGTGACATTTGCGTAGAATTATTAACGAATGTAGAAAAGAATCAAGCGTATTCGACTGTCGCATTTCAAAATGTGTTACAAAAACATCAATTGGATGCAAGAGATAGAGGGTTATTAACGGAATTGTTCTATGGAACTATTCAACGTAAATTGACATTAGACTTCTATTTAAAACCATTTATCGAGAAACAAAAGAAAATGGAACTATGGGTACTCAGTTTACTACGAATGACTGTATACCAAATGGCGTATCTTGACCGTATTCCAGATCGCGCAGCCATTTATGAAGCAGTACAGATTGCTAAGAAACGTGGCCATCAAGGAATTGCAAAATTCGTCAATGGTGTTCTTAGAAATGTGCAACGAGCAGGATTCGATGGAGTTTCTTCTATTAAAGATGAACGGGAACGCTTGAGTGTCGAATATAGTATGCCGCGCTGGATTGTAGATTTATTATTTGAACAATATGGGGAAGAAGCTAGAGAAATTTTCCCAAGTTTAAATATTGCGCCACATTTAAGCGCGCGTATTCAAAATCCGAATATGTCGATTGAAGAAGTACAAACTCTTCTAAAAGAAGAAGGCGTAACGGTTCAGCCGAGTAAGTTGTCTCCTCGCGCAGTGATTGTCGAAGAAGGGGATTTACTGCAATCAAAAGCATTCAAAGAGGGAATCGTAACGGTTCAAGATGAATCTTCCTCATTGGTGGCTCAAGTAGGAGGGTTGCACCATGGAGATAAAGTGCTCGATACTTGTGCAGCTCCTGGAGGGAAAACCACTCATTTTGCAAGTTACTTAGTAGCCAAAGAGGGCGGACTTGTAGAAGCGCTGGATTTACATGAAAATAAATTACGCAAGATTCATCAAAACGCAAAACGTTTAGGAGTAGAAGACAGAATTCATACTCATGCACTTGATGCTAGAAAAGTTGGCGAACTATTTAAAGAAGAAAGCTTTGACGCGGTTTTTGTGGATGCACCATGCTCTGGATTGGGCTTGATGCGTCGTAAACCAGATATAAAATACACAAAAAATAGTGAAGATTTAACAAAATTAACAAAAATACAGTTGGAAATTTTGTCTGCAATTGCTACAATGGTAAAGAAAGGTGGAAAACTCATCTATTCAACTTGTACAATTAACAAGGGTGAAAATGAAGAAGTAGTCCACAGCTTTTTAGAAGGACATCCAGAATATGAGTTACAACCAATCGAAGAATTTGGCTGTACAATGGAGAATCCGATGCTTACTATTCTACCGCATGAATATCATACGGATGGATTTTTCATCGCAAGGATGGTAAGAAAATAATTCGCAACAGGAGGAAAAATATGAAGATAGCCATCAAGAGTGACGTCGGCCAGAGACGTACTTTAAATGAAGATGCTGCCGGATATTTTTTGAATACTCAAAACGTACCGATGATTGTCGTGTGTGACGGAATTGGTGGGCATAATGCTGGAGATGTAGCAAGTGCTATGGCATTATCGCATTTGGGAAAACGTTGGGAAGAAGAAAGTATTACGGATACAGAAGCTGCTTATCAGTGGCTCGTTAAAAATATTCAGGCCGAAAATGATCGTATTTTTCAAAAAGCGAATCAATATCGTGAGTTAGATGGAATGGGAACTACTCTTGTTGTAGCAGTCATCATAGGTTCTGAATTGTTAATTGCAAACGTCGGTGATAGCCGTGCTTATTTGTATCGCAATTTTCAAATTAAACAATTAACTGAAGATCATACACTCGTGCAAGAGCTTCTTAAATCAGGGGAAATTACAGAGGAAGAAGCTAAGAGTCATCCGCAAAGAAATATTGTAACGCAGTCTTTAGGAATTACACTCAATGTTCAAATTGATTTTGTAAGAGTGAGTCTAAAAAATGGAGACACGATTTTCCTATGTTCAGATGGATTATCGAATATGGTTGAAGATCAATATATTAAAGAAATTCTAGGGAATTATTCAGATGTAACAACGCAAGCGAATAAAGCGGTCGATGCTGCAAATGAAGCGGGCGGTCGCGATAACATTACAGTTGCGATTGCAAAATATACTGCCAGGGAGGAGGTAGAAGAATGATTGCACCAGGAAAAACAGTTGGTGGTCGCTATAAAATCAAGTCTCATATCGGGACAGGTGGAATGGCCACTGTATATTTAGCACAAGATTTAATTCTAGAAAGACCCGTGGCAGTAAAAGTGTTGCGCTTAGACTTCCATACAAATGAAGCGGCGATGAGACGTTTCCAACGAGAAGCGCAATCAGCAACACAATTAGTCCATCCAAACATTGTGAGTGTATATGATGTTGGAGAAGAAGACGGAACGAATTACATTGTAATGGAATACGTTGAAGGAACGGATTTGAAAAAGTACATTCGCGAGAGAGGACCTCTTCCACCACGTGAAGCCGTTCGTATTATGACACAAATCGTTTCAGCGATTGAACTCGCTCACCAAAATCGAATCATTCACCGCGATATCAAACCTCAAAATATTTTAATTGATAGAGAAGGTAATGTGAAGATTACGGACTTTGGGATTGCGATTGCACTTTCTGAAACGTCATTAACACAAACGAATACATTGCTTGGTTCTGTTCATTATTTATCTCCTGAACAGGCAAGAGGTGGAATGGCAACAATCCGCAGTGATATTTATGCACTCGGTATCGTATTGTATGAGTTATTAGTCGGTGAAGTACCTTTTGAAGGAGAATCAGCAGTTTCAATCGCGTTGAAACATTTCCAAGAACCGCTTCCTCGTATTTCACAGATGTTACCAACTGTGCCACAAAGTTTAGAAAATGTGGTGTTGAAGGCGACAGCGAAAGAACCTCTTGATCGTTACAGTAGTTGCGACGAAATGTTGGAAGATTTACAAACATGCTTAAATCCAGAACGTTTACATGAGCCAATGTTTAAACCGACTGCTTTCAGTCAGGAAACAAAGGTGTTGCAACCAATTACGACAGGACCAATCCCTCGTAAGGTACCAGCAACAAGTAAGGAAGTTCCTGAAATTCAATTTGACGAAGAGAAGAAAGTGGTTCAAGAGGAACCTAAAAAGAAGAAGAAAAAGAAATGGCCATGGATCTTATTGCTACTATTTATCATCATTAGTGCTGGAACTATCTATGCATTTATTCAAACTTCTCCAAAAGACGTAAAAGTTCCGGATGTAACGAACCTTACTGAAGCAGATGCTAAAGTAAAATTAGCAGATGCGAACCTCGAAGTGTCAGATGTGCAAAAAGTGAAGTCGGACACTGTTGAAGAAGGGAAAGTTGTAGAGACGAACCCTAAGGCAGGAAGTTCTGTGAAAGAAAAATCTAAAGTCGTATTAAAAGTAAGTGCTGGTAAAGACACCGTTGAAGTCGGAGATTATACCGGCAAGACTTTCGATGAAGCCAAAGCAGCCTTGCAAAAACTAGGAATTGCAGTAGAGAAGAAAGAAAGTTATTCAGATACTGTAGAGTCTGGTAAGGTAATGGAACAAAGTGTTGCTAAAGGTGAAAAAGTAGTCGCTAAAGATACAAAAATGGTTTTAACCGTATCTAAAGGAAAAGAGCCAGTAACGTTAATCAACTTAAAAGGTTATTCGCGTTCAGGCGTTGAAGACTACGCGAAAGAACATGGCTTGAAGTTACAAATTTCAGAAGAAAATAGTAATGAAACAGCAGATACTGTTATTAAACAATCACCAGCAGAAGGCACAGCTCTTAAAAAAGGTGATACATTAACAGTTGTCATCTCAAAAGGAAAAGGAGAACGAGTAGTATCTCGCCAATTCACGATTCCTTATGAAGCGAAGAAAACAAATAATAACAACAATAATAATGCGAACTCAGGGTCAAATACCCAGGGAGCAAAACAAAATACAGTTGAAATCTTTATTCAAGATGCAAACAATAATATGAATACTGCGTATCGTACTTTCAAGATTTCTGAAACCACAAGTGTAACTATTGATTTTACGTTTAACAATCAAGTTCCAAGTGGTAAATACATCATTAAAAGAGATGGTGTAGCAATCGATACAGGAGTCGTACAATAGAGTATATATGAGAGTCTAGGTTCATGTAACCTAGGCTCTTTTTTGAATTTTTATAGAAGAATATAATATATAAAATTTTCTTATTCATTTCAGTTGAAATTGGTTATCAGTTATGATAAATTAATATCACTGTTGAGCGAACGTTCGCTTATAAAACAGTTTCAAAAAAACTTTGAAAAAGTTACATGAAATCTGTTGACAGTAAAAATGTCCTATGATAGGATATAGAAGTTGTTGCAAAACAACGATTGACCTTTGAAAACTGAACAAAGAAGACAAACCAAATGTGTAGGGACTTCATCTTAGGATGAAGAAACAACAATTTCTTATCTCTTAAAGAGATACAATAAGTCAGTAATTAAAATGAGC
>NZ_JAPWBS010000003.1:0-140235 GCF_041433575.1 Granulicatella sp. 20925_1_28 | reverse complement strand
TGCTTCCGTTGTAGTCGTACTTGTCGTTGGAGCTTCTGTCGTCGTTGTAGTAGTTGTTGTCGTAGTAGTTGTTGTCGTTGTCTCTGCTTTATTGACAATTTCCTTACGAGCTACTTTACTTGCATCAAAATCTGCTGCATTTACGACTACATCATTTTCTAACAGTTGGAATCCTGAAGGAGCTTTTGTTTCACGAATAATGTATTCATCGCGTAATAAGTTGGATACTTTTGCAGTACCATCTGCTCCTGTAACTAATTTACCAACAGATTTACCAGTTGCTTTACGGATAACGTCAAATTCAGCGTTTGCTAAAGCTGAACCATCGTCCCCTTTTTTATCGATCACAATTTCAAATGTGTAACCATCCGCTGAACCACTAGCTGTTTGATATACATATGGTGATTCTTTTGCATCAATACGTGTTTTGTTTGCATCTAAGCTTGCGTAGTTCACGAATGTTTCCCCTGAAGCTGGCGCATAAGGAACACGCACTTGATACTCAATTAAGTAGCCCTCTGATTGAGCAACTTCGCCTAATTTTACTGTAAAGCTCTTGTTATCTGCTGCAAAAGTCACTTCTTTATCAGTCACAAGCTGTCTATTCTTCAAGGCAAGTTTTCCGTCATTTCCTTCGGCCCAGACACCTTTATACACTTTCACACTTGTTGGGACATATTCCATACCGTCTGTTTGCAATTGGTCTGTTACGATAGCATCTGAAAATGCTTGTTTTGACGCATTCACACGTAATTCATACGTACGAGTAATACTGCCGTCTTCTGCTTTTTTTGTTCCCCAGCTCACTTTGTCGAACTCTTTATTTAAGTCTCCTGGGACAAATACATAATTAAATTCACCGACTGTTTTTGTTTGTTTGTCGATTGTTAATTTTACTGGAATTTTTGTGTTTTCATGTTGTTCTGCAATATCTACACGTACTGCAAATTTTAAATTACCTGTAATGTCTGAACGTTTTTCAACAAAATCTGTATACGTTAATGTAATGGTTTTTGTATCACGATTAATGACCGCATCTGCAATCACATCACCTGCATCATTTGTAATTTTAAATGTTTGATTTTCAATAAATTTCAAGTTGTCTGGCAACTTAATTACCGTCGTATCGCCCTTAGCGGCTGTTGATGGAACTCCAAAATTCATTTCCACGCTAATATCTGTATATTGATCTGCTGGAGATTTTGCTGGTGTCACTACTTGTTTTGTCACATTGAGTGCTACTTCCTTCGCCGATACTGCCGGACTTTTCAAACCTCCCAAAATAAGGAATACTGTTAAGATTCCTAAAAATAAATAGAATACCTTTTTCATGTTTTTCCCTCCACTATTTTTTTGAAAACACTTTTCAGTATATACTAGCTTCCTTTCAGGTGCAACTTTTTAAATTTAATTCTCGGAAAAGTTACCATTTATTAACATTTGTAATATGAAGGAAATGGTTTATCACAAAAAAGACTCCTAGGAAAACCCTAGGAGCCGAAATTCAAATTCATTTATTTAGCTTTGTTTGCTTTAGAAAGTGTCACGTTTAACAATAACGCTCCGATGACACCACAGAAAATCCAGATAGCAATGAATACTAATGGATTTGATACCCCGTTAACAAACGCTGCGAATAATCCACCGTGAGGAACACGGCTAACAAGGCCAAATGCCATTGATAAGGCACCAGCTACACCTGAAGCAAATGCTAATGGTGGGATAACTTGTAATGGACGAGCTGCTGCGAAAGGAATCGCTCCTTCTGTAATGAAGGCTGCCCCCATTACGTAGTTCACGTACGCACTGTTACGTTCTGCTTCTGTAAATAAGTTTTTATTGATAGTTGCTGCAATTGCGATTGCAAGTGGTGGTACCATACCGCCGACCATTACAGCCGCCATTACGTCTGAACCAGCTGCTCCAGCACTTGTGACTAAGGCTGTCCCTGTTACATAAGCCGCCTTATTAATTGGACCACCCATATCAATCGACATCATTGCACCGACTAAGAATCCTAATACGATTCCAAGTTCACGAGGAACATTTGCCAAGAAGTTGATTAAACCGTTCATAACAGCTCCCATTGGTCCGTTAATCACGAATAACATTAAAAGACCCATGATTAATACACCAAACACTGGGAATAGGAAGATTGGTTTTAATCCTTCTAATGGTTTTGGTAACCATGAGAATGCCCATTTAAGGAATGCGATAATTCCGCCTGCTAAGAAACCGGCTACTAATGCGCCAAGGAATCCTGAAGAAACATACCCTTCAGCGAATACTCCGCCTGTTGCAAAGTCCGTTAATACCGCAGGGTTTGCAAACACCCCACCCATGAAACCAACAACTAAACCTGGGCGATCCGCCATTGATTGACCGATGAAACCAGCTAACATTGGAAGCATCATCGCGAAGGCTAATTTACCCATACGGAAAATCGCTTCAGCAATTGGATTATAACTTGGATCTTTCACATCAAAGGAAGTAATTCCCCAGAAGAATGAAACTGCGATTAAAATCCCACCAGCTACTACGAATGGTAGCATGTGTGATACCCCGTTCATTAAGTGTTTGTAGAATTGACGACCTAATGATTCGCCCTCTACGCTTTCGTCTGTTGCACCTGCATCTTCACCAGCATGGTAAATTGGAGCATCTGCTTTCGCAGCACGTGCTACTAATTCATCTGCTTTATTAATTCCATCCGCTACTTTTGTGATGATGACTGGCTTACCGTCAAAACGAGCCATTTCAACTTGTTTGTCTGCTGCAACGATAATCGCTGTTGCACGGGAGATATCTTCTTTTGTTAAACGGTTGCCGATTCCTGATTGTCCGTTCGTTTCAACTTTAATCTTGTAACCAGCCGCTTTACCTGCTTGTTTTAATTTTTCTTCAGCCATGAAAGTATGCGCGATTCCTGTTGGACAGGCTGTTACCGCTAATACATACACGTCTTCGTTTGAAGGAGTTGCTTCCTCTGTTACTTCTTCAACTGCTTCTTCTTGAGGTTCTTCGAATTTCTTGAAGACTTCAACAACTTCATCCGCACTTCCTGCTTGAAGAAGAGCTGCTTTTGCTTCAGGGTTCATTAATACTGAAGATAGTTTTGCTAAGGCTTGCAAATGCTCGCCTCCGCCACCTGCAGGAGCTGCAATCATGAAGATGAGTTTTGCAGGCTGTCCGTCGAAGGATTCCCACTCGATTCCTTGTTCGCTACGTCCGAAAACAATCGCAGCTTCTGTGATGGATTCGTGTTGCGCGTGAGGAATGGCGATTTCGTCACCGACCCCTGTTGTTGATTGAGCTTCACGAGCTTCAAGTGCAGCAACGTAAGCATCCACATCGCTCACTTTACCAAGGCTAGCAAAGTTCCCTGCTAAGTGTGCTAACGTTTCTGATTTTGTTGTTGTTTTTAGCGATAAGTCCATCGCTTCTTTAATAAATAAATCTGATAATTTCATCTTCTACTCCTTTACGCTTACAGTTTTGTAACCACTACTTGTGGTAATAACTCTTCGATAAATGATTTTTCTGCAATTCCTACAGAGAAGGCTGTCGCACTTCCTGTAGCGGCTCCTTGTTTCAAGCTCGCTGCGTAATCTTTGGTTTCAATAAATTTCGCCATAAAGCCTGAAAGCATTGAGTCTCCTGCTCCAACTGAGTTGACTAATTTTCCTTTTGGAACATTCGATGTATAGACTTCACCGGTTTCACTAAGGAGCATTGCGCCGTCACCCCCACGAGAAATCAATACATTTCGTGCCCCCATATCTTGGAGTTTTTTCGCATAATCGACAATTTGTTCTTCTGTCTCGATTGTCACTCCGAAAATCTCCCCTAACTCATGATGGTTTGGTTTGATAATGAATGGGTGATATGGAAGACATTTCGTTAATAACTCTTTTGTTGTGTCTAATACTAGTTTAACGCCTTTATCATCGCACAATTTTGCAATCGTTGTGTATGCAGAGTGATCCATCCCATTACCGGCATTTCCGGCTAAGAATACCACATCGCCCAATTGCAAGTTTGTTTCAAAATACTGTACCAAACGAGCGAAATCTTCTTTGGATACGACTGGCCCATTAGCGTTGATTTCCGTTTCTTCGGTACTCTTTAATTTCAAATTAATACGCGTAACTCCGTCGATTTCGATGAAGTTCGTTTGAATTCCTTCTGCTTGCAACGCTTCTTTAATGAAGTTCCCTGAGAAACCTGCCAAGAAACCTGTTGCTGTATTGTCGAAGCCTAATCGTTTCAAGATGACAGACATATTAATGCCTTTTCCACCTGCCACGTAGTTTTCTTCTACAGAACGGTTTAAGGTGCCAAGTTCGCAGTTTGGAACTTTAACAACAAGGTCAATCGCTGGGTTAAACGTAATCGTATAAATCATGCTATCTCTCCTTTATTATGCGTCCATTTCAACAAGACGAATGCTTCCGGCCATACGGTAACGTAAGTCGGCTTGCTCCTTCGTCGTGTTTGTGACCATGGTTACTTGATGAAAATCCGCAACCTTACAGAGACTTACTTTAGCAAATTTGCTCGAATCGGCCAAAACATACGCCTGATTACTCTTATTAATCGCAATTTTTTTAATCGTTGCTTCTTCTTCGTCTGGAGTCGTATAGCCATAGCTTAAATCGACACCGTTCATTCCAAGGAACGCTTTTTTGAAGAAATACTCGCGTAATTGGTTTTGCGCAAGAGTCCCCACAACCGCGCTCGTTTCCGTTTTAACTTGTCCGCCAAGGAGCACCGTTTTAATGCCATAGTCCGCTAATAAGTGTGCTTGTTGCACGCCGTTTGTAATGACAGTGACATCCTTTCCTTCTAAATGTGGAATCATGCGAAGCGTTGTCGTCCCCGCATCCATGTAAATCGTTTCACCTTTTGTCACAAGCGACGCCGCATAACGACCAATGCATTCCTTCTCACGTCGATTTGAACGTTCCTTTTCTTTTATAGTTGGTTCATACTCTTTTGAATAGACGCGTTTAGCTCCACCGTGTACACGAATCAGCGTTCCTTCCTCTTCTAATAAAGAAAGGTCACGACGAACTGTCGATTCAGAAGCACCCAGCGCTGCCATTAAGTCTTTCAGGTGTACTGTATCTTCCTTTTCTAATAAGTCCAAAATGATTCTTCTACGTTTTTCAGTAAGCATAAAGCTCCTCCTACAATCGACAAATATTCGTTGGAAATCCGGCCTTTAAACGGTCAAAAACTTCCATATGTATATAATATAATTTATACAAATAATTACATTCCTTATATAATATAAAATTATATAGCAACCGGTGCAAGTAATTTACGTGCTTTATGAAAGAAGAAATTACACTATTTGAGATATTTTCTGAATAATTCCGGCAGTATTCTTTCTATACTATTTTTTATATATTCGAACCCTCTTTATTAAGACATTAAAAAAACGCCAGAGATTCCTCTGACGCTCTTATTGTTCGCTAACGTTTTAATTATTTTTCTTCCGTTTTTTCGTGTGGCAAGATTAAGTTTAAGACGATTCCAGCAATCGCACAAAGCGCTGTCCCTGATAAAGTGACAGGTCCTACTTCAAGCACTGCTGCACCAAGTCCAAGAACTAACATTGAGCTTGCGATAATGAGATTTCGTACTTGTCTGAAGTCCACTTGTTTTTCGATTAATACTTTCAACCCGTTTGACGCAATAACCCCGTATAAGAGAATTGCCATTCCACCAAGCACTGCATTTGGAATCGTACGAATCAGTGCTGTGAATTTACCAAAGAAGCTGAATCCAATCGCAATCAGTGCTGCATTACGAATCACCGATACCGATGCGATACGTGTCAACCCTACAACCCCTGTGTTTTCACCGTAAGTTGTATTGGCAGGTCCTCCTAAGAAGGCAGATACGGCTGTTGCCACCCCATCCCCAATCAGCGTGCGGTGTAAGCCTGGGTCTTTCAAGAATTGACGTCCGCAGATTTCACTTAATACGGTGTGGTCCCCGATATGTTCAGCAATCGTTACAACAGCTACTGGCAGAAGCGCCCATGTTTCAGGCCCGAAGTATAAGTGATATTGATGGAATAATCCGTTTGTATTGAATGGCAAGTATAATTCTGGCAACGCAATCCATTGTGCTTCAATGACTTTTGTGAAATCTACTAGTCCAAAGAAGATGGCCACGATATATCCACCGATAATCCCAAATAGGAATGGAATGATTTTCAAGAACCCTTTTGCTTTTGTATTAATGATTGCTGTGATGAGGAATGTTACGACCGCAACGAACATTGGCTTCCAGTCACCATCTTTTACAAATCCGGCGTTCGTTACCGCGCTATTGGCAAGACCTAGACCGATGACGATAATCATTGGTCCAATGACGATTGGCGGTAAGAGTCGATTAATCCAATTCGTTCCTAAGAATTTGACAAATAAGGCTACAACCACATAGAGTAGTCCGACTAACACAACCCCTGTTTGCGCAGCATCTGGTTTCCCTTCCATTTGTGCCATCGCGAATTGCATAGCCGTAATAAAAGCAAAAGAGGATCCCAAGTAAACAGGTACTTTAAACTGCGTCGCAACCATATAGATTAGTGTTCCTAATCCTGACGCAAATAAAGCAACCGATACTGGCATCCCCAATATTAACGGCACTAAAACAGTGGCACCAAACATCGCAAACACGTGCTGCAAACTCAAGAACAGCCCAGGCACGAGCTCCGGTTTTTGATCCACATCTAACAACAGATCGACTTTTGAAGTTTGTAACTCCATTTTACCCTCTTTTCCGGGCGTTTTTGTGCACACAAAAAGCCCTATGTTTTTTTTAGCGTAGGGCTAGTCTAATAAACTTGATCTTAGCCTTTCTCACCTCTCTGGATGAGTTTAAAAGCCCTTGCTAGCAGATAGTGTATCACACCTAAATTGGATTTTCTATACTTTTTTCTGTTTTTTTTAACAAAAGTATTGTCCCCATTACCAATCCCAGTTACAATGGTAACAAGCAACCCTTAAAGTTGCCCAGTCTAACTTTATGGAGGGATCATTTATGGTCAAATCAGTAGAAACTATCACAGAATTAATCGGGAACACTCCCCTTGTGAAACTACGTCGTTTAGTTTCAGACGATTCTGCAGATGTATATGTAAAAGTCGAGTCGTTTAACGCCGGTGGATCTGTCAAAGATCGTATCGCTTTAAACATCATCGAAACAGCTGAGAAAGATGGTAGCCTAAAACCTGGCGACACAATCATCGAAGCAACAAGTGGAAATACAGGTGTAGGACTTTCATTAATCGGCGCTGCCAAAGGATACAAAGTCATCACAATTATGCCTGAATCTATGTCTATCGAACGCCGTCAATTAATGAAAGCATACGGCACAGAAGTCTTATTAACGCCTGCTGCGGACGGATTCGGTGCTGCCGTTGCTAAAGCAGAAGAATTAGCGGCACAACCTGGCTACTTCTGGGCACGTCAATTTGACAACGAAGCAAACCCAGCTATCCACTATCAAACAACTGGGCAAGAAATCATTAAAGCCTTCGACGGAAAAACACCAGACGCTTACATCAGTGGTATCGGTACTGGTGGTACGATTACAGGTGTTGGCCGTGCGTTAAAAGAAGTGAACAAAGACGTAGAAATCATCGGAGTTGAACCTGAAGAAGCACCATTCATTTCTAAAGGGCAAAAAGGAAAACACCGCATCCAAGGAATCTCTGCTGGTTTTGAGCCAAGCATTATCGACCGCGATGTCATCGACGGCTTTGAACTTGTTTCAAGTGACGATGCCATCGAAACTGCGAAAAACTTAGCTGCTAAAGAAGGTATCCTTGCTGGTATTTCTTCTGGAGCTGCTGTCACTGCAGCTCTACGTGTGGCAAAACGCTTAGGAAAAGGCAAATCTGTTGTAGTTCTATTACCAGATACAGGTGAACGCTACCTTTCAACAGGCATTTTCGGTGAAGCGTAATTCATTGTAAAAAATAATAAGAGAAGAGTCTCAGATACTTTATTGCAATCTTTTGAATTCAGTATTTGAGGTTCTTTTTTTGTACGAAAATTCAGCTAAAAGACGTTTTGAATCCAGATGTATCATGCATGATACACTCTACTCTTTTTGTATCAATTTTGATACGTATCATTTTTGATACAACTCAACTTTTTGAGTGTAACAATTTTGTTACGTAACATAATTGTTACACTCAAGGTAAAACAAAAACCACCTTGGAAATTTTTTCCAAGGTGGTTTCACTTTTAAATTCGATTAAGCTTCTTGTGCCTCAGCTTCTTTTTTGTTTCCGAATTTCTTAGCAATATACGCTGTTAAGATTGGAGTTAAGATTGCTGTTACGATTACTGAAGCTGTAATTTGAGTCGTTGCTGTTGCTTCGATTCCTTTGAATGAAGCATCCACTGCTGAAAGTGCAGCTGGGGTAGCGATAGCGCTGGCTGCTGTACTTGAGATGGCAGCACCGGCAACCCCGTTACCACCTGTTAAGCGGTCTGCAGCGATTGATGCAATACCGCCGACAGCTGTAGTGATCACCCCTAGTAAAATACCAGGTAAACCACCTTCAAGGATTTGGCCAAAGCTCATGTTAGCCCCTAAACAGAAACCAACGACGATAATGATGGCTGTAATACCGTTTGAAAGAACTTTCTTCATGTATGGGAAGGCATTTCCTAACGCAATCCCTAAAACTAGTGGCAATACAGTTCCGACTAAGTTCCAAATTGAGATGTTTGCAAGGCCGGCACTACTTAATACGGCCATTGTTACCATTGGTCCAACACTTAATGTTGTAATCCCAACGGCACCAGCATCGATTTCATCCCCGTATACATCTACAATACCCGCATACATAGCGTTATTGGCTACTGAAATGGCACCGATAACGGCAACTGCGCTAAGTCCGAGGAAGTTGTCATTGAATACTTTCGCAACCAATAACCCTAAGACTACAGATACCGCAATTTTCGCTAAAATAATCGCTGCCCCACGTCCAACGGCTTTTGGTGTGTTTTTAAGAGAAATGGTACCCCCGATAATGAAGAGGAATGCCCCAACAAGTGGTCCAGCACCTTTCACGATTGGAGTGGTAAATCCACCAATTTGTAATACTTGAGGGAAAAACGTATTAATCACACATCCAATAAACATTGGAATAATGATTGTATCCCCAGGAATTTTAATCTTTTTCATACTGTTCACAATCCTTCTCTGATTTGGAATAAGACTCTAGCTAAAATCAGCCATCTAATGTGATACCGCCATCGCAGTCACCGATTTCCCCTGTAACGAAGCTTGCAAGGTCGCTTGCGAAGAAGAGAATCATTTGAGCGATTTCAGTAGGTTCTGCACGACGTCCAAGAGGAATCATGCTGATAACTTTTTGGCTCTTTTCTTTATCTTCTGATAATACTGTTGTCATATCTGTACGAGTGAATGAAGGACATACAGCATTACATGCGATATTGTATTTACCGCCTTCTTTAGCAACGGCTTTTGTTAAACCATTTAAACCAGCTTTAGAAGAAGCGTAAGCGGCAGTACCTAAAAGTCCACCACCGAGTTTAGCGGCAACTGAAGATACGTTTACGATACGTCCACCTTTGTTTTCGATAAAGTGTGGGAAAATTGTGCTGATTGTTGAGAAGCATCCTGAAAGATTGATGCGGATAGTTCTTTCCCATTCTTCATATGTTAATTGGTCGAATGGTTTTGCACTAATAACCCCAGCGCAGTTCACTAAGATGTCTACTTTGCGTTCTGCTAAAATTTCGTTCATGCTTTTTACGATAGATTCATGATTTCCTAAATCCATGTATTTGAAGCTTGTGTGTTCTGGTCCGAACTCTTCAACTGTTTTATTTGCTGCAGCCTCGTTAATATCTGCAATGACTACAAAACCGCCGCCGTTAACGATACCGCGAACGATTTCTTTACCAATACCATTTGCCCCACCAGTGACAATGGCAACTTTACCTGTGAAATCCATTAGATCACGTCCTTTGATTTGATATGTTCATTCTATCACTAAACAATGAAGTTTCGACTCTTTTTATGGTTAACATTTGTTAACTTTTTAACATATTTTTGATGAACTATATGTTCCGCCACACTCCCAAAAACCGCAGTATCAAAAGGTTTCTGCAAACAAAAACAGCCTACAAATAAATCGTAGACTGTTTTGTGTACCATAAAAAATTTTTATTTTTTTAAAATTGAATATAAACATTATATGAGCAAACTTCTCTCAAATAATGGACTAGATCAACGACGTTGTCCTGTAAATCACCAAGAGGGACTTCTTCTTGTTTCTTACGACCTTCATAGAAGAATGTAAAATTGAACTTTCCACCCCATTTTGATTTTTGACGAAAAACGGACGCGCTGACTGCTTCTTCTAAGTCCACTACCCTGAACTCAGTTCCATAAGAAACTAAAATTCCGTCTTTGACAAGTACGCCAAGTTTTTCATCCAAATACTCCGCATCATCTAATAACCGTTTCATATCATATTGGTAGTCAGGGAAAAGCACATCAAAACGAGCGTAATGTTTTTTGATGCGACGAACGCGAATGATTTGCCAAGCGAATACAATGACAAAAAACACAACGGCTACGATGAACATCACGATATCGACAAACCTTGCCGCACTATCCGTAATGGTTAAAAAATGCTTTAGGTCCAATTTATCGAGAGGCGCCTGCACTGAAAGTGGGCTAAGTTTGAATTTCTGTTCAAAGGCTTCCTTCATTTCCGGTGTAATATTCGTTTGAACGCTGGATCTCCCACGTTTCTCCTTCTCATTAACTACACGTATATTCAAGTAGAAGTCTGACGAGGCGAGTGCGTTCGTTTTCTCAGAAAGCGCCTCTTTAAATTCTAGAATTTGTTTAATTTCAGAAGCATCTGTTCTTAAGAACGACACTCCATGATTGTGTTTCACTAAATAATATGTTTCATCGTCTATCTCAAGAGGCTTTGGGTCAATATCTAATACTTTAATCGAAGTGGACGATGCATCAGTTTCCATTTCATAAATGACTCCCTGCTCGTATAATTCACGCCCGCTCATAAAACCATACGACGCTAAAAATCCTATCACCACCACTGTTAATCCTAACAGGACGGTAAGAATCCATATCCCCCATGTTCTTCTAAATATCCCTTTATTCAAAAATATTCCACCTTCAATTTCTATTTCTTATCCTAGGAGTCTAAAATCCACTTTCAATCCTAAATTGTATTCTTCGTTTAAATATTCCACAAGATCTTTGAGACGTAATAATTGTCTTCTAAAGAGAATCGAATCGTATTTCTTATTTGCATATTCAAAACGCAAATGAACCCTCATGCCGCCTTTTCTTCTGTTCTCAAACACGAGATATGCCTTGCTGACTTCTGATAAGTCGATGACTGTAAAGTTAATGTCGTAGCTCACTAGAATCCCTTCCATCACAAGGATTTTGAGTTTTGGATCGACATATTCTGCATCATCCAGCAACTGCTTCATATTGTTCGCATAATCAGGGAAGTACGCATCAAAACGTGCATACTGCGCCTTCAAGCGACGTGTTTGATAGATTTGGAATCCGATAAGCCCAAGCACGATGGCAAGCATAACAAACGTCATTGCCGAATCTCCCCATTGATCCTTAGAAGTGGTTAACTTCAAGATTCTGGATTCATCGATTTTCGTTTTAGCATTTTCTGAATACAGCGGGCTCTCTTTGTATTTCTTGTAAAAGGCATCTTTCATCTCAGGTGTCACATTCACCTTGACGTTTGACCCTTTCCCTTTACTTTTCTCTGGTGTTACACGCACACTCAAATAAAGATTAGACGCTTCGAGTGCATTCTCTGCGTTTCCGGCAGCTTTCTTTGCTTCCAAGACAGTTTTCAATTCATCAGATTTTGCCTCGAAAACCGCAACGCCTCGTTCATGTTTCACCAAATAATAGTGGTGTCCATTTAACACGAGCGGTTCTGGGTCGATATCCATTACTTTAATGGCGACTGATGAACCTTTATCGTTTACATAGTAAACTTCATTGGCTTTGTATAAGTCTTCCGCGCTCTGGAATGATTTGAATCCCGCACGTGCAATGATCACCATCACTACAGCCATTATTGCTACTACAACCCATATCGGTCCTGTTCTTCTTCCATACCCTTTATGCATTTTGCACCCTACTTTCTATTAAAATCATTGATTCATCTTCTATGAACCATATACCTAATACCATTGATACCATTGATACGGTAGCGATATTTTGGTTCTTTCTTTTTTATTTAGATACTCCACTAATTGGCGAATGTTCACTGGACGATTCTTCAATTGAATGGTTACTTTTTTATTCCCACCAAATCCAAAATCGATGGAATAAGAGATACTTCTTTTTAACTCTTGGAGACGAACTTCAGCATTTCGTACTTCCCGCAACTGAATCACTCTAAAATCGTTATTATAGCAAACTAATTTATGATCCTTCACTAGTATTTTTAGTTTAGGGTCATGATAATCTGCCTCCGTTGCTAAGACTTTCATCTGCCCTGCGTATCGCGGAAACTCTTTATCAAACACTTCGTATTGTTCCTTCAATGAAAGTACTCGTTTATAGCTAGCGTAAAAGAATACTAACGCTATTAGAAACACAAAGAGTGTCACTACCGTTTCGAATAAACGATTTGTAGAGGATGTAAGGGTTAAATAATGAAGGAAGTCCAGCGGTATAGCGTCTTCTGTCGGCAAGAGCGTTCCCTTCTGATATTGTCTGATAATGGCTTCCTTCAATACTGACGATATATGGACGATCTTACTCCCTCTACGCCCCTTTGTTACTTCCGGCGTCACTCGAACATTTAAATAAATATTCTCTTGTTTTAAAGGCTCCCAGTCATTTGGATTCGCTTTTTTCAAATCCAACAACTGTTGAATGTCTTTAGCCTTCGCTTGAAGTGGCGTAACTCCTTTTTCATGTTTTACTAAGTAATATTCTTTTCCATCGTAAGTCAGCGGTTCTGAATCAATATCCAACACCCGAATCGCAACAGAAGTTCCTGCATCATTCAAATGATAAATATCTCCTGCCTTATAGAGCGACTCTCCTCCTATGTATCCTTTCACGGTTCCAGAAAAAAAGAAAATCCCTAACAGAACCCAAATGAGAGAGGACCCCCAGAGAAAGATTGTTCTTCGCACATACCCTTTATGCACCTTTATTTCCTACTTTCTATTGACATTTTTCCAATCGTCCTTAATTTTAACTGGGACGAAGTAATTCACCTTTCGAACGAGACGATATCCGTCTTCTAGAGTCTTTCCATACGTATTTGGAATAAAGGAACGTCTTTTTTTCTTAAACATGAACTTAATTCCATAATACACACGGCGACCTGTACTCGTACGGTATAGATGAATTTCTTTTAATTCTTTTAGCAGAATCACTGTAAAATGACTTCCGTAAAAGATGAGCACTTCTTTTACGATCATCGCTTCGAATTTTTCATCGACATAGTCTGCTTTTTCCTTAAAGTCTTTTCGTTCCCACTCGTTATTTGGGAAGAGCGCATCTAATTTCTTAAATGCGAAATAATATTTCACCGATAATCCGATGACTTGCCCTAGCATCAGGAGAACGATTGCGACCATCGTTAGTTGGAATAAGAGGATTGGATGTGTCCAAACATCGACATCTCGGTAAAAATTAAATTGTTCAAATGTTTTAAAATCAAGCATTAGAGTAATTGCTAAGAGAGCGATACTCCCTGCAAATAACAATAAATAACCTTTCATTCGAGCAAAAATTCGTTTAACCATCTATACACCCCATCTGTATTATGTATGTATTATACTAAGTTTTTCTTTATTTGTATAGCTTTAACGGCTGAAAACACAAAAAGAGTGAGAAGAATGGAATCACCCCTTCTCACTCTCTTACACCTTAACGATTAAGCGTCTGCCTCTTCGCGTTTGGCTTTAATTTCATCAATTAAGCCTTGTAATTCTGCTTCGTCGAAATGATATTTCTCACCGCAGAAATGACACACAACTTCTGCGCCATGGTCTTCGTCAATCAAGTGTTGTAAGTCATCTACCCCAATCGACATCAAACCTGCTCTGAAACGTTCACGCGTGCATCCACAATGGAATTTCACAGGCATCTCTTCTAACTCACGAATGTTTTCTTCGCCAAGTAATCGGTTTAAAATATCGCGTGGTTGTTCTTGTTGGTCAATCAATTTTGAAACCATTGGAATTTCGCTAATACGACGTTCGATTTCTGAAATCGTCGCTTCGCTCGCCCCTGGTAATAATTGAATCATGAAACCACCTGCTGCACGAACCGTTTCATCTGGATTCACAAGAACCGATACCCCAACAGCCCCATTAATTTGTTCAGAGACTGCTAAGTAATACGTGAAGTCCATTCCGAGTTCCCCGTCCACGATTGGCACTTGACCAGAGAATGGTTCTCTCATATTTAAGTCTTTGATGACGGTAATCGTACCATTTGTACCAACGACACCACGGACATCTAATTTTCCTTTGTCGTTTAACTCTAGGCTCACATGAGGGTTCGTGATATAACCACGCATTTCCCCACGACCATTTGCATCGGCCATGATTTTTCCACCAGGGCCATCCCCGTTCACTTGAACCGTAATGCGTTCGTCGCCTTTTAAGCTACTTGCTAATAATTGTGTTCCGATGATTGTACGACCAAGTGCTGCTGTTGCAGAACTCCAAGTGTCGTGTCTGCGTTGCGCTTCTGCGATTGCATCTGTAGCAACCATAGCAACAGCTTTGACCTCATCATTGAACGCTAATACTTTTAATAATGAATCTGCCATTTGTCTCTCCTTTTTTAAAGGAAAAGAGCTGTGACAACAGCCTCAGCTCCCCTATCCTTTGTGTTATTCGTTTTCTGTTGGTCCTTCGAATTCGCTTGGAGCCTCAGTAACATCTGCTACTTCGACTTCTTCATGTTCTTCTGGAACCTCTTTGCCTTCTGCTTGTTCCGCATCGCGTTTTGCTAAGGCTTTTTTCGTTTCTTCAAAACTTGCCGCTTCTGTTTCGCTTGGATATTCATCTTCCGCGATTGGAGCTGGCATTTCACCTGTTTCGAAAAGTGATTTAATTGTACGTTCGTCTAATGTTTCTAATTCTAGAAGTTTTTGAGCAATTAATTCTAATTGGTCTTTATGTTCTTCAAGAATTTGAAGTGCTTTTTCATGCGCTTCTTTCATGATACGACGTACTGCATTGTCGATTTCAAACGCCACTTGATCTGAGTAACCTTTTGTTTGACCATAGTCACGTCCGATAAATACTTGATGATTTCCTTCGTATTGAACAGTTCCTAATTCGTCCACCATTCCGTACTCTGTAATCATGCTTCGAACGATACCAGTTGCTTGTTCAAAGTCGTTAGATGCTCCTGTTGTCTTCACGCCAAAGATAAATTCTTCAGCAGCACGACCACCAAGAAGTCCAACTACTTGTTCGAACAATTCTTCTTTTGTCATTAAGAAACGATCTTCTTTTGGAAGCATGATTGCATATCCGCCAGCGCGTCCACGAGGGACAATCGTTACTTTATGAACCACACGCGCATCGCTTAAGACCATACCAACGATTGTATGACCTGCTTCGTGGTAAGCCACCATTTCGCGTTCTTTCTTACTGATTGCACGGTCTCTCTTAGCTGGACCAGCGATTACACGGTCATGTGCTTCATCCACGTCTAATGCGTCGATAGCATTTTTATCACGACGAGCCGCTACTAAAGCTGCTTCGTTTAATAAGTTTTCAAGCTCTGCCCCAGAGAATCCTGGAGTTTGTTGCGCGATTACTTTTAAGTCCACGTCTTTTGCAAGCTTCTTATTGCGGGCGTGTACTTTTAGAATCGCTTCACGGCCTTTCACGTCTGGACGACCTACTAAGATTTGACGGTCAAAACGCCCTGGACGAAGTAAGGCTGGGTCTAATACGTCTGAACGGTTCGTTGCGGCAATCACGATAATTCCCTCAGTTCCTTCGAACCCGTCCATTTCAACTAGTAATTGGTTTAATGTTTGTTCACGTTCGTCGTGTCCGCCACCCATTCCGGCACCACGTTGACGACCAACGGCATCGATTTCGTCGATAAAGATAATTGCTGGAGCATTTTTCTTCGCGTTTTCGAATAAGTCACGAACACGGCTTGCCCCAACCCCTACGAACATTTCTACGAATTCAGAACCTGAAATCGAGAAGAATGGTACGTTTGCTTCACCGGCAACGGCTTTGGCAAGAAGGGTTTTACCTGTCCCTGGAGGGCCCTCAAGAAGTACCCCTGCAGGAATACGAGCACCAAGCGCTGTAAATTTACGTGGGTCTTTTAAGAATTCCACTACTTCCACAAGCTCTTGTTTTTCTTCTTCAGCACCGGCTACATCAGAGAAGCGCACTTTTACGTTTTGTTTCTTTTGATTTGTCGCACGGCTCTTACCGAAGTTCATCGGATTGTTACGTCCGCCTTGGCCACCTTGGCTCATAAACATTGTATAAAGTAAGAATCCTAATACCCCAAGTGGTAATATGACTTGTAATAATACAGAAATCCATACGCCTGTTGAACTTTCTGGTAAAGTTTCAACCTTTGTATTTTTAGCTTGAGCCGCTTCATTGATTTCTTTAATCGTTGAGTCGTTTGGTAAGACTGTTGTTTTGAAGTTTGTGCTCTTTGTTGTACGGTTATCAAAAATAGATAAGCCATTTTTGTTTTTAGCTTCTTCTGTTGTTTGCTCTTTCGGATTTGTATATTCCCCAGTAATAGTATATACAGAATTCGAATATTGCATCTTAATATCTTTAATTTCGCCACTTTTCAGACTTTGCATAAATTCTGTGTATGAAATATCTGCTATAGGACCTTTTTGATCCCCGTTAAACATTCCAACAAAAATGACAATGGCACCGAAAATCAAGATATACAGTAAGCTAGATCTTAATATTGATCGATTGTTATTATTATTCATTTTGCCTCCCCATCTTCTTATAAAAGAAGAACGATAGTTTACTTGACTACCGTTCTATCATAACATATTTGACTTTTATTGACGAATAGTTTAACTCTTTCTTAATCTTCGTAGAATTCAGGTTTTAAAACACCGATACATGGTAAGTTACGGTAGAATTGTTTGAAGTCTAATCCGTATCCTACAACAAATTTGTTAGGAACTTGAACACCAACATAATCTGCTTCGATGGCTTCTTCGCGACGTTCTGGCTTATCTAATAAAGTCACCACTTTTACACTTGCTGCTTGGCGGTGTTTTAATAATTCAACCACGTGTTTTAAAGTACGGCCTGTATCGATAATATCTTCAACGATAATAACATGACGATCTTTAACGCTTTGACCTAAGTCTTTTAAGATACGTACTTCGCCGCTTGATTCGAATTCATTTCCATAACTAGATACATCCATGAAATCAATTTCTAAGTTGCAGTCCATTGCGCGGACTAAATCTGCCATAAAGAAAATAGCACCCTTAAGAATACAAATGACTAACGGATCTTTACCGCGGTAATCTTCCGCTAACGTAGCACCTAATTTCTTGATTGTTTCTTGTAATTGTTCTTCAGATACTAAAATTTCTGACATATCATTTTTTAACATGTGTGCACCTCGTTTTGTTTTCGTAAGATAGAATCATTTTACCAGTTTCCTCTTCAAAGGACAACGGTTTGGCATAGCGATAGCCCAAAATTGCGCGAATTTTTTTCGAGGCGTCTTCCAACACCCAAATTTCCTTGCGTTCTTCGAGTGGAATCTTCGCATTGATAAACCATCTTGAGAGTTTTTGATGCTTGGTTTCACTAGAATCTAGCGCAATCTTGTCTCCTGGTTTTGCATGACGAATCGTCAGCGGGAAGTCCTTTGGATAGACAGGAATAGTAAACTCGGAAGCCGTCTTTCCTGTAGTGAGCAAGATTTGCTCATCTTCATTTGGACGAATTAAGGTATCTTCCGGTTTTTCCAATATATATTCGATATTTGGAACGACTTTTTGACGTCCCTTTTCAAACGAACATTCCTCGTAACGTTTCTTAAACCTCCATCCATTTGAAAGGTCCAGTGTAAGTTGCGCCTTGTCGGAATCAACCTTTTCTAAGATTTGCTCCATCTGCACCACAGAAATCGTTGTGTCCATTTGCATCAGTACTTGTTGCAAGAGCAACCGTTGCATTTCGATTGGTTCTTTTAGGAAAGCTTCGCGATGGAATGTGACTTTTTTCTTTCCTTTTTGGAAGAGCTGTTCTTGTTTTTCTTCTAATATCGGCATCAAGCACGCCACAGCATCCGCAATCATCTGCGCACTCTTTTGGAAATGGCTTCCGGCATTTGGATTTTCCTCTTTTAAAAATGGAATCACATGATGACGATATCTATTTCTTGTATAGTCATCTGATTCATTCGATTCATCTTCTAAATAAGGAACGTCATATTTCTTAGCCTCTTGATAGAGTTCTTTTTTCTCATAAGATAAGAAAGGGCGTAAAATGTTCAACTCTTTTACGTAACGTTTTTCCTTCATTCCAGAAAGACCTTCCAGCGTACTTCCACGCGACCATTTCATCAAAACGGTCTCCAATTGGTCATCTTGGTGATGGGCCAATACTAAATAGTCCGCCTCATGCTTTTTCGTCACTGCGCGGAAGAAATCATATCTAAAATCGCGTAAGGATTTTTCAGAAGCTGTTACGTCCTCTGCTTCTTGCCAATGCTTTGTCTCGATTGGAATTTGATGCAGCTTGCAAAAACGATGAACGAGTTGCTCCTCATCCACGGCTTGCGCTCTCAGTCCATAATTCACATGGGCCACTACGAGTCGATCTTTTGCATCGTCTCCAAATAGAGTGATCATCGCATTCAAAAGAACCATCGAATCGACGCCTCCGGATACGGCAAGCACATATTTTTTCTCAGTATAGTTTTCTACATTTCTTCTAAAAAACGCTGTTAGTTGATGTTGCATTGGCCTCTCCTTTCTGTCAAAAAATCTCCTCCAGTTTTCACCAGAAGAGATTGATGGTTTCATTATGAACGGCGACCGCCACGGCCCCCACGTTTCCCTTCAGTGTTACGTTTCAATGAAGTTAAACGGTCTTCAGAGTCTTTCAAGAAGGAACTCATTAGAGAATCGAAATCTGTTGCTTTTGCTTGCGAAGGAGATTTCTTTTCGTATGGAGCTGAAGTTCTGCCAGCAGAGCGGTTTTTCTTAAAGTCTTGAGAGTCATTACGCGGTGTGAAAGGTTTCTTTGCACGTGGTTTGTCAGAAGAATCTTCTTTTGGTTTATCAACGGCACGACGAATTGAAAGGCTAATTTTGCCATCGTCCGCAATCGTCATGACTTTTACTTTAACCTCGTCTCCAACTTTTAAAACTTCTTTGATATCTTGAATGTATGAATCAGACACCTCGCTGATGTGAACAAGACCTGTCTTACGATCTCCTAAATCCACAAAAACTCCAAAATTTGTAATTCCAGTAACTTTACCAGGGATTACGTTTCCTACTTCGATTGACATATAAAAAGCGTTCCTCCTTCATTATTTCCTTTCCGATACACGCTTGACGTATCAAAAAGATTCATTGCCTAACGGTTTTGAGTTGTCACCTTAACAACAGTTTCCCCTTGTTCGACTTCTTCTTTTGCTTGTTGCGCTTTATGCTCTGCAGTGTCATTTGGCGTGCTGAAGATGATTTCTCCAGTTTTGCTTAAATAATATTCACTACGTGCAAGTTTTGCGATATATTCATCGCTTTGAAGAAGTTCCACTTGCTGTGTTAACGATTCTTTTTGCTTTTCAGCAACTTCTTTTTCAGCCTTCGCTTGTTCAATTTTTTGATCTAATTGATTTGCTTGGCTAAATTGGTTCCCAATCCCGACAATCATTGACCCCGAAATGGCAATCACACCAACTAAAATCAATTTAGTCATTAGTGAGTGACTCTTGAAAACGGGAGTAGAAGGTTTTTTCTGTTTTAACTTGTTGTTCATTGAAATTACATTCGAATTTCTTTGTTGTGTTTCTTGCGTCACCTTAATTGTCTCCTTTTTTACTTATACAAACTGAGTATAACAAGAATGACGCTCATCGTCCATGGTTACACTAAGATTTTTTATAAATTTTTGTAAACTTGCTTTGAAATCAAAAAATGATTCCGCTTTTCCTAACGGATGTCTTCATAATAACTGTAATGTTGCACCGGTTCGAGCCTTCCGTCTCTCACCTTCGAAGCTTCAAACGCGGAGTAAGGTACAAGCCCTACTCCGCGTAATTCACATTCGATGCATATCACATTACTGTTATTATAGAATCCGTTAGTCTTGCGGAATCATTTTTTGCGCAATTTATAAATTTATATTTTTTTGTGTTACCATGAACAGCCACAGAAAAGTGACGTTTCCTAGTTATCTTCCTAGTTTACATCTTCGGTACGGAGTTTCACGCGTTTAATGACCACTTGATTTTCCGTTTCGCGAATGTAGTTTTTCAAGTTTTCGATAATGATTTCTTCGTCATTATGAATGCGAATTACTAGCTCATATTTTTCGCCATCGAGTTCGCGCGCTTCGACTTGAATCGATTGATAATCTTCAAAGTGGCAGTAATTATAAATCGACTGCACAATGGTTGGGTCTGGAATCTCACAGTAAATATTTACCTGACGTTGTTTTCCTTGCAAGATTGGTTGATACGCTAACTTTTGGACGATGACAATAATCGCTGCGCAAAGGGAACCGAAGAACCAGAATCCTCCGCCAATCGCAAGACCAATCCCAGCGGTTGCCCAAATTCCTGAAGCGGTGGTCAGTCCACTCACGCGTTTTTCACGCATGAAGATGATCCCCCCACCGATAAAGCTGATACCGCTGACCACTTGAGCGGCCACACGCGCTGTATCGTAATGCGGTGTATCAACGAAGGCTTCCTTTGATATAATCATCATTAAGCAAGAAGTGAGTGCCACGATCATGTGGGTCTTAACCCCTGCTTGTTTATTTCTGGAGGTACGTTCATAACCGATGGCAAGTCCACAAACACATGAAATTAAAATCGCCAAAAAATGACGCAATTCTATCATTGCGTTAAATGGTTGTAGTATATTGATTGCATTTAAATCCACGGTTTTCCCTCCTTATTTCTTTTAAAAAAGCACTATTTATCTTACTCTTTTTTTATTTTTTTGTCAACAGAAAACGCATTCAAAACAAATAGACGACTACATAAAAAAAGAATACGACAAACTTGCCGTATTCTCCCCTTCATTATAATTCTAGCGGTTCTTCTTTAATGAGCTTTTCTTCTAGAATCGTGAACATTTCCTTAGCGTCTTCTTTTCTCGTTGAGTCCATCAATGCTTCAACTTGGACTAAGACATGTTTGTTCCCGAATTGAATTGCGATTTTATCTCCGACTTTAACGTCTGTTGAAGATTTCGCCACTTTATCATTAATAAACACACGTCCCTTGTCGGCTACTTCTTTCGCAACCGTACGACGTTTAATTAATCGTGATACTTTTAAAAACTTATCGAGTCTCATCATTTTCCTCTTTTCTACTAAATTTACGTAATAAGGTCTTCCCTTTTGGAATTAGAACCCATTCGCGTTTGGTGAATAAATTCCATTTCATCGTTCCTGCCAGGAAAATCACCACTCCTATAACGGCAAAGACGATTGAAAAGACAAAGGCCATCGTTCTGAAATCCTGCAACCCTGCAAAATGCCATGCTCCGTATGATAATACCGAAACAATGACTGTCATGCCAAGCGCAATGCCTGCCAGTAACTGCATAAAGTTTCCGTCACGTAGGACACTAATCATAATCTCTTTTGCAAAAGCCATCATCACAACCATCATCACGCAAAGACCCAGCGCTGTGGCAAGGCTAGCTCCAAGCGTTCCAAACATCGCTACGAATAAGTAGTTCGTACCAGCTTTCACTGCGAGCCCTGCTGTGAGTGCTAGTAGCGTTTTGGGATATTGATGCTGACTTTGGAAAATGCCGTGCAGCGACATAATCACAGATGCAAAGAAAATACTAGTGACGTAGACAAGGAGCACTGCCTGCCCCTGCGCATCTCCAAAGAGTGCGGTATTTAACCACGGCAAGATGGCAATCATCCCCATCGTTGCAACTACCGAGAAGGTCATCGTCATACGAAGAAGTGATGTTGACAGTCTCTTAAATTCCAAGTCATGCTCTTTCTTAAAGGCACGTGATAACATCGGCATATAGCTGGATGAAAATCCGACTCCGACGACCATTCCTAATTGAACAAGCGGCTGCCCTCTATCGTAAATACCTTTGAGGTCTTTTGCGACTTCCGGAAGCATTCCTTGAGTAGTTAATACATTATACACAGAGAACGAATCCACCAATTGGAACAAGACTAAAATCGAACTGAGTAGACAGATGGTTCCTCCTTCAAAGGCAAAGCGTTTAAAGAGATGTCCAAATGTCGGTACTTCCATTTCTACAGGCGTAATCGTCAAGCCGTCGAGTGGATCTTTTGTTTCTTTAACTACATAATACAGCATCACGAGAATCGCAAACACGGCCGCAATCGTCGCACTCGACATCGCCCATGTGCCCATCGTGTAGTAGTCTGAAATCGCGCTGCCAAATAGACTCGCCACGAAGAGAATCACCGCGACACGAACGACCTGCTCCACCACTTGTGAAATGGCAGTCGGCATCATTCGAAAGCTTCCTTGGAAATAACCCCTTGTGATGACCAGAAACGGCATCAATAGAAACATCCACGATACGCTTTGAACGACTGGCAAGAGTTCTACGTCACCCATCCAGTGAGCAATCATTCCAGCCCCCAAATGGAGGAAGGCAAAAATCCCCACTCCGACGAGGCTTGCGATCACGAATAGCTGCTTCAATAATTTCTTTAAATGTGTCGACTCCAAGTATTCCGCGACTACATTGGACACGAATACCGGGAATCCCGTTAACGCAAAGGTCATGCCGATTCCATAAATAGGATACACCTGTTGGTATACATAGAAACCGGTGTTACCTACCATGTTTTGGAAAGGAACTCGGTACACCGCGCTTAAAATCTTAGCAATAAACGCGGCAATCGAGAGCGCAATCGCCCCTTGCATCATCCCTTTACTATTTATCTTCTTCATGTTTTTCCTCATCGCGGGCTAAAATTTCCCCGCATGTTTTTACAAACAGTTTAACTTGCTCCAGCCATAAGTCAACAGGCTTTTGCGTGATATTTAATAAAATCTGAAGACTTTCGCCCTTGTTGGCTACTTGCGCTGGTAATTTCACCGGACCAAGTGCTTCAAAGACTGGCACTCCTTGTAAGCGAGTCGCACTTGGCGGCGCAATCGTAATCGTCACCGAATTGTCTTTCCGTTTAATCGATACGACGTTAATCTCGTTGGCATAATGCTTAATGAGTCCAACTTCTGCTAACGCGCTGACTTCATCTGGGAAGTCCCCGAAGCGGTCGATAAAGTCATCGAGCAATTCTTCATAAGCTTCCACGCTATCAATCGAGCGAATCCGTTTGTACATCTCGATTTTTTGACGTTCGTCTTGAATATAACTTGCTGGAATATACGCATCAATCTGTAAGTCGATTTCAACCGTTTCTTCGTCAGACTTCACTTCTTTCCCTTGTTTCTTCAACACGGCTTCACTTAATAATTGAGAATATAAATCAAATCCGACCGAATCGATAAATCCGTGCTGTTGTTTTCCAAGTAAATTCCCTGCCCCACGAATCGACAGGTCGCGCATGGCAATCTTGAATCCAGACCCAAGTTCTGTAAAGTCGCGCATCGCTTGCAGACGCTTCTCGCTGACTTCGGTTAAGACTTTATCGGGTTGATACATGAGGTACGCATAGGCAATACGGTTTGTACGTCCCACACGTCCACGCAATTGATACAACTGTGAAAGCCCCATATGATCGGCATTTTCAATAAAGAGGGTATTGACGTTTGGAATATCTACCCCGGTTTCGATAATCGTGGTCGTCACTAACACATCGTATTCCCCTTCAATAAATTGGTAGAGAATATTCTCTAGCGTCGTCTCACTCATTTGACCATGAATCACACCCACACGACATCCTGGGACAAGAGCTCTCAATTCATCGGCCTTCTTCTCAATCGTTTCGACACGATTATATAAATAGAAGACTTGTCCGCCACGAGCCATCTCGCGTTCGATGCCGTCACGAATCGTCATCGGGTTTTGTTCCATTACGAAGGTTTGAACCGGATAACGGTTTGCTGGTGGTGTCTCGATAACGGATAAATCACGCACTCCAAGCATGGACATATGGAGCGTTCTTGGAATTGGTGTTGCCGTCAGCGTCAATACGTCCACTTGCGATTTCAATTGTTTCAAACGTTCCTTATGCTTCACTCCAAAGCGTTGTTCTTCGTCGACAATAAGGAGTCCTAAGTCTAGAAACTGCACGTCTTTTGAGAGCAGACGGTGAGTTCCGATAACGATATCAACTGCACCTTTGCGAAGCTTTTCAATCGTTTCTTCTTGTTCTTTTTTACTGCGGAAACGGCTTAATAATCCGATGGTAAATGGATAGTCCGAGAATCGTTGTACGAAATTCTCGTAATGTTGCTCGGCCAGAATCGTTGTTGGTACCAAGACAGCCGCTTGTTTTCCATCCATGACCGCCTTGAAGACCGCACGCATGGCTACTTCCGTTTTCCCGTATCCAACGTCCCCGACAAGCAGACGGTCCATCGGTTTGTCCTTTTGCATGTCTTCCTTAATTTCCGCCACACTTCGCAGTTGGTCTTGCGTTTCTGTGTATGGGAAGGCTTGTTCGAATTCTTGTTGTTCCACCGTATCACGGCTAAACGCA
The DNA here is from genome assembly GCF_041433575.1 of Granulicatella sp. 20925_1_28. Classification (NCBI taxonomy): domain Bacteria; kingdom Bacillati; phylum Bacillota; class Bacilli; order Lactobacillales; family Carnobacteriaceae; genus Granulicatella; species Granulicatella sp. 20925_1_28. The sequence goes on along the minus strand of NZ_JAPWBS010000003.1, from coordinate 115,288 downwards.
TATCCTTTTTCGGCGTCACGTTTGGCATATAATTCGATGAGTTCATCGGCGATATCTTCAATCTTAGCAGTAACTTTACGTTTCGTCTTCGCCCATTCCGTACCGCCCAATTTATTGAGTTTTGGAACTTTAGCATCAGACGACACATATTTTTGAACGAGCTTAATTTGAGAAACTGGGACAAATAGATTCCCACCATCTTGGTAGTGAATCGACATGTAGTCTTGGTGGATGCCACCGATTTCGAGCGTCTCCATTCCTTGGTACACACCGACCCCGTGATTCACGTGAACCACATAGTCTCCAACAGCTAATTCGGTATAACTCTTCAAACGTTCTGCGTTCGAGATTTTTTGATTTCGTGGCGCACGTTTTGTGAGTTTATTGAATAATTCGCGTTCTGTTAAAATGGCAAATTTATCTTCTGGCAGTTCAAATCCATTGTGCATCTTGCCGACCATGATTTGCAGTTGCCCTTCCAGTACCGTCCCGTTTGAAATCACTCTCTTGATTTCAAAATCGGCAAAGGTTTGTTCGACCTTTTGCGCGCGTTTCGCATCATCAACTAAAACGATAACTGTTGCGCCTTGTTTTTTCCAGCGGTCCGCTTCGACTTTCACCATCGGCATTTGCGAGAAGAACTGTGTCATCGTGCGCGTCGTAATCGGATGAATCGCATCGAGCGCGAGTCTTCCGAGCCCTTTTTGGAAAATCGCTAAATACGTTCTCGAGAGCGGACTTTCTTTTAACACTTTTCGTCCATCTTGAACAAGAGACAATCCCGAAGCAATCGCACCCGTTTCGATATGGTGCGTCTTCCAATAGCCTGCCTCTTCTTCTAAGGTTTTACTCTTTTCGATAAAACGAGCGTAGTCATCAATAATGAGGTACGCATCTTTAGCAACATAATCTAATAAGCTAGTCTTCTCAGGATAAATACATTCCAAGAAGTATGTTAAGTTTGATGGGATTTCCCCATTTTCTAATTGCGCATCGATGGCTTGTTGAATATTTTTAACTTGATCTTTTCGTTCTTCACTTTGAGCCGCCTTCACGTCCTTTTCATAAAGCGCATGAATTTTGGCTTGCGCCTTCCAGACAGCTTCCTTTTGCAGTGGTAAGTCTGTGGCTGGTAAAATGCGCACCTCTTGAATCACATCCATTGAACGTTGTGTTTCCGCATTAAACGTACGAATCGAATCCACTTCTGTATCAAAGAAGTCCAGACGTAGTGGATATTCTTGGTCTAATGGATAAATATCGACGATACTTCCACGAAGCGCAAATTCACCAGGAGTCGCGACCATATTTTCACGGCGATACCCTAATTCCACTAACTGCTCTACAAAGGCATCCATCGATTCGATTTCAGACCCCATTGCGAGTTCAATCGAGCTCTTCTTCCATACCGCTGCTGGCACTAAGAGCTTTTGAACCCCAGAGAGCGGCACGATGACAATCCCTTTTTCTCCACGACTTAAGAAATCGAGCGTGCGAATACGTTGGCTCACCACATCTGGCGACACTACAGAGAAATCCGCCGCAAGTGACTCTTCTACCGGGAAGAGATGGACAACCTCATCGTCATACCACTCTGATAACTCTTCGTAGGTTTGCGTTGCTTGTAAGAGCGTTGGCGTCACAATCACTAATTGCTTGTCTAATTTCTCAAATGCGCATGACTCGGCCAAATGTTTTACAGACCCACTAAGCCCTATCACAAGTTGACTCTCGTGAAGCGAAAGTGTATCCAACCACCCTTTAAATCCTTTCAGTTTACTAATGGTTTGGTGCAATAATTGCATAATGTTCTCCTTTTTCCAACGACAAAAAGAGACCGCAAAAAAATTTGCAGCATCTCTTTTCCTCTATTTGTTAATTAAATTGATTCATTGTTTTGACGAAATCGCTCGTTTCAATCCACGAACGAATCGCATCGACACTCTTTTGCACTGCAAAAATAATGTCGTCTTCTTCCTCTTTTTCAAAACGGTTGAGCACATGTCCTACGACCGTACGCCCATCTTTTGGACGACCAACCCCAACCTTAATACGGTTAAACTCGCTAGTACCCAGGCACGAAATAATACTCTTAATTCCGTTATGTCCTCCTGCACTTCCTTTTTGACGAAGACGAATCTTTCCAACTGGCAGATCCATATCATCATAAACAACCAGCAAATCTTCAATTCCAATTTTAAAATAATTCATCAGCGGACGAATCGCTTCCCCCGATAAGTTCATAAACGTCAACGGCTTCATGAAGATGACTTTTTCGCCACCGATTTGTACCTGCGCAAAAACTGCATCGAAGAGTGCCTTATCAAAATCAAACTTCTCTTGATAGGCCACTTCATCCATTGTCATGAATCCGACATTATGTCTTGTCCCTTTATACTTTGCTCCAGGATTCCCTAGACCAACGACTAATTTCATACTTTCACCTATTCTTTTTTCTTCTATCTTGCTATTATACCATACCCCTACACCGTCCCGTTATTAATTCACTTTTTCACGAAATTGTGTTTTTTATGTATTATTTGTCATAAAAAGAGCCTTCTGAAAATCAATTTTCGAAAAATCGTGCTATACTTATTTATGGATATTCCATCACTAATTTTTTAGGAGGTATGAATATGGAAAAATCTCAAAAACATGGTAATAAAGTAATTTTAGTCGGTGACGGTGCCGTTGGTTCTAGTTATGCATACGCACTTGTATTACAAGGGATTGCAGAAGAACTAGGAATTATCGACATCAATTTCGAGAAAACAGAAGGCGATGCGTTAGACTTATCACATGCCTTAGCTTTCAATGCCCCTAAAAAGATTTATGCAGCAACATATGAAGACTGCCACGACGCAGATATCGTATGTATCACAGCAGGTGCTCCTCAAAAACCAGGAGAAACTCGCTTGGACTTAGTTTCTAAAAACTTAAAAATCTTGAAAAACATCGTAGACTCTATTATGGCGAGCGGATTCAACGGAATCTTCCTAATGGCGACTAACCCAGTAGATATCTTAACTTACGCAACTTGGAAATTCTCAGGACTTCCAAAAGAACGCGTTATCGGATCTGGTACTTCTTTAGATAGTGCTCGTTTCCGTCAAACAATCGCTGAATTAGTCGGCGTTGACGCTCGTAACGTTCACGGATATATCATGGGTGAACACGGGGATACTGAATTCCCAGTTTGGTCACATACAAACGTCGGCGGTTTACAAATTTATGAATGGGTTCGTCAAAATCCACACGTAGATGAAGAAAAATTAGTCGAAGTATTCTTCCAAGTACGTGACGCTGCTTATGAAATCATCGCTAAAAAAGGTGCGACTTACTACGGTATCGGTGCTACTCTAGCGCGTATTACAAAAGCAATCTTAAATAACGAACAAGCCATCTTCCCATTATCGGTATATCTTGAAGGTCAATACGGACAAAACGATATTTTTATCGGAGCTCCAGCCGTTATCGGACGTGAAGGAATTCGTCAAATCATCGAAATTCCTCTAGCTGACTCTGAACAAGAAAAAATGGACTTATCTGCAAAAACATTGAAATCCATCTTACACGATGCTTTCGAAAAATTAGAAGCAGAAAACAACTAATGAAATCACAAAAACACCGTACCAAGAAAATTTCTTGGTACGGTGTTTTTCATTTTCTTAAAATAACGCAAATAGCGGTACAAGTAGAATCGGCATAAAAATGGCTGGCAAGAAGTTTAATACTTTAATCTTCGTAATCCCTAGTAAGTTCATCGCTAAACCAACTAAAAGAACCGACCCAACCGCGGACATCGATACGGTTACCACATCATTCAAATGAGGAGCCACTAGTTGAGACAAGCCCACTAAAATTAACTCATATGCAATGACCGCCACTGCAGAAAGCCCTACTCCAATCCCTTCCGTTGCCGCAAGGAAAATTGAAGTAATCCCATCTAATACCGACTTCGTTTGAAGCAATGCTGGATCTCCAGTAATTCCTAACTGGATAGACCCCATTGTGGCAAGTGCCCCCACGCAGAAAATCATCACTGCCGCAACGAACCCTTCTCCGATATTTAAATTGTTTTCTTTGCCTTTTGAACCCTTCTCTTGAAGCCAGTCTGAGAACTTACGTACTCGCTCCTCCATTTGAAGCCCTTCTCCGACAACTCCACCGCATACAAGCGATAAAATCATAATCAAGCTATTCGGGATTTGAATCGCGCCTTTAATTCCAACTAGGAATACACATAGCGCTAACCCTTGCATGATATGTTGCGCAAAACGCTCTGAAATAATGTGTCGTAAAAACACACCCGCAAGCGCTCCGATGACAATTGCTGTTCCATTTATTAATATAATCACTCGAAAAACTCCTTCATTTAAACTGTCACGTGAAGGAATTTCTCTCCTTACACTATTCCACAAACAAACTTTGCGGATCTTCAAAAGGACTTGCCCCGTCCTCTTCAGTCTCGTGTTTTCTCTCTAAGAAGTACACTTCCTCAATCACCACTTCAGTCACATACACCTCTTGATGATTCTTGTTAGTGTAGCGACGGGTATTGAGTCGCCCTTCCACGCCAATGCGGTCCCCTTTTTTGACAAACTTGCCAATCCGTTCCGCAATTTTGCCCCAGGCGACCACTTGGATAAAGTGTGAATGATAGGAATCATCGCTGTTACGGTACACATTTTGCACCGCGATGGTATTATTAAACACACTCTTTCCGGAAGGTTGAAGCTGTTGCACCTCTACCTCTTTGACAACACGACCAATTAAAGATACTAAGTTCATAAGACGAACCTCCTATAGTTTTTTCTATGGTAAGCTACGCCCCACATCCTCTAATTGGCTTTTCCTTCTTCTCTTAATTTTTGAGAAAATTCTGAAATCTTACGCAGTCTGTGGTTTACTCCTGATTTTGAGATAGGGCCAGAAGGTAACATTTCGCCTAACTCTTTCAAACTAATTTCTGGATTCTCTAAACGGATTTTTGCAATATCCGATAATTTATCCGGCAAGGCATCTAGTCCCACCGTATCTTCAATATATTGAATCTCTTCGATTTGACGAGTGGCTGCGTTCACCACTTTATTAATATTGGCATTCTCGCAGTTCACTAAACGATTCGCCGTATTTCTCATATCGCGAATGATTCGGATATCTTCAAAATGCAGCATCGCCTTGGAAGCATGAATCACGGCAAGGAAGTCCGCGATTTTCTCGGCTTCTTTCAAGTACGTGATATACCCCTTACGACGCTCAATCGTTCTGGCATTCAACCCAAACGCATTCATCATCTGACAAATATCGTCGTTATGTTCTTCGTAAATCGAATAAATCTCTAAGTGATAACGGCTTGTTTTCGGGTCATTAATCGAACCGCCCGCCAGAAACGCCCCACGAAGGTAGGCACGCATCTTCTCTTCGTCTTCACGAACATTTTCTGGAACGCGCATATTAAATAAGCCGCTCGACTTGATATTCAAGTCTTCCAGAATCTCTTCTGTTCCGTGTTTTAAACGTACGATATACACATTGTTCTTCTTCAGTTTCATCTTACGGCGAACTAAGAGTTCACTTTCCACTTGATAATACTTCTTCAAGAGCACATAAATCCGTCTGGCAATCGTCGCGTTTTCCGTTTGGATATTTAAAATCAATTGACGATTCAAAATCCCAACCGCCCCATTCATTCGAATGAGCGCCGCAAGTTCATATTTTGAATAATCATATTGCACTTCTAGTTGCGTTAGTTCTTGTTTTGTTTCTGCAGCAAATGATAATAAGGACACAGGCCTCCTCCTTTCTCTTCTAGTCATGTTGAAGGAGCCAAGAGGAAGTCTTGGCTCCTATTTTATTTGTTATTATTCAATTCGTGCACTTTGTAGGAGTCGGAATAATTCATCGATGACTTTTTCACCATCATGGTATACGCCTTTTTCGCGTAATTTAATAAAGTCAGACGACACTACTCGGCATCCCTCATCGCGCAATCCTTGGAAGTCGTACTTCACTTGGTAAAGATACTCTTCGTTCTTTTGTTGATTTAAGTACTCTTCTGGCACTGCCTCTGTATTCACAAGAACAGTGTCAATAAATTTAGTTCCTAAATGGTCATGCAGCACGCGTACATGATCTGCATCGGTAAAGTGTTCCGTTTCACCAAGTTGCGTCATGATGTTACAGATGTACACCACTTCCGCTTTCGTTTCACAAACGGCTTGACCGATATCGCTAATCATTAAGTTTGGCAAGATACTAGTATAAAGACTACCAGGTCCTAGTACAACCATATCGGCTTCCATAATCGCATTGATGACTTCACGTGCCGCCATTGGAGTTTGGCTTTCATCGGGTTTACGATTTTCATCGTAACAATGCACGGAAACTCGCTTAATCTTCTTGCGATATTTAACAAGTTCCGCTTCCCCGTCCACAATCGTTCCATCTTGGAATTCAGCACGTAATAATAATGGCTCTTCAGCGGCAGGATACACATGTCCTTCCACCGCCATCATACGGCTTAGGAGACGAATCGCATCGAAAATATTTCCACGCATCTCTGTTAAGGCCGCAATAATTAAGTTTCCAATCGCATGTCCGGCGAAGAATTGATCGTCGGAATTGAAACGATATTGGAAAATTTCTTTTTGTAAAGCGTTCATCGGAGAAAGAGCAATCATACAGTTTCGAATATCTCCTGGTGGCACAACGTTCATATAATCTCGAATGATTCCTGAACTTCCACCATCATCGGCAACCGTTACAATCGCAGTCACATCCGCATCTCTCTTACGAAGATTTCTCAGTAGAACTGGAAGCCCTGTTCCTCCACCAATAACGGTGATTTTCGGGCCTTTCTTCCTCGGAGGGTTCGGTGTTACCTCGAACATCATGAGCGTCCATTCCCTTCTTTACGACGGTCTTTGTCACGATGAGAGATTTTCACGTTATAAGAGTCTGATAATAATTCGCGTCCGATACGTTCCGCAAAAGCTACAGAACGGTGTTGACCACCAGTACATCCGATGGCAATCGTCACGCTAGATTTTCCTTCTTTTTTGTAGCCAGGAATTGAGAAGTCGAGTAAGTCCATCAATTTGTGATAGAACGTCTTCGCTTCTGGTTGGCTCATGACATAATCATACACAGGTTCATCTAATCCAGTTAATGGACGTAACTCTGCAATATAGTGTGGATTTGGTAAGAAACGTACATCCATCACGACATCCGCATCGATTGGAAGTCCGTATTTAAATCCAAATGACATCACTTGAATTGTGAAAATTCCTTCGCTGCCTGTAGAGAAAGCTTGCATGATTTCTTCACGTAATTTACGAGGTGAAAGATTTGTTGTATCAATCACTTTTTGCGCACGTGTCTTAATGTCTTGCAATAAACGACGTTCCGCAATAATGCCATCGTAAATACGACCATCACTTGCTAGAGGGTGCGTTCTTCTTGTTTCTTTGTAACGAGAAACAAGCGCGTCATCGCTCGCTTCTAAGAATAAAATTTTTGTTGTAATAAATGATGTGTTATCAAGGCCTGCAATAGCGGACATGATTTCATCAAAGAATGCGCGTGAACGTAAGTCGATTACGAGCGCAATTTTTGTAATTTTTCCTGATTCTTTTACTAATTCCCAAAATTTTGGTAGAAGACTTGGTGGCATATTATCGACACAGAAATATCCCATGTCTTCGAAACTTTGCATTGCAACAGTTTTCCCTGCCCCACTCATACCTGTAATGACGACTAATTCTAGTTGATCTACTGCCATTGTCATTCTCCTATCTCAAACGATATTGTTATCTTTACAATTATAACACATCCGGGCGTGTCATTGTTAACTTTTTAGCGAAAACACCCCTTTTATCGCACAAAAAAACGAGGGTTCCCCCTCGCTTTCATTAATCTTTCACTTGCATCACTTCAGACGGAATCTGAATATGAACCGTTGTCCCTTCTCCAACAGTCGAGTCTACACTGAGTTTAACGCCTAATCGCTTGGCAATCTCTGCAGATAAGTAGAGGCCTAGCCCCGTCGATTGGTGGTTCACACGACCATTGTAGCCACTAAATCCACGTTCAAAAATCCGTTTAATGTCGTAAGGAGCAATCCCGATTCCCGTATCTTCAATCGTTAACGTATCTTCTTCAAAAAGAATACGAATCGTTCCCTCTTCAGGTGTATACTTCACCGCATTCGATAATACTTGCTCTGTGATAACGCCTAACCACTTTGAGTCGGTCACCACTTTTTTCCCTGTAGGATTATAGTCCAAATGCAATTTCTTCGAAATAAAGAAGGTCGCATATTTCTTCAATAGTGGACGAATCACTTCATCGATAGAAATCGTTGAAATCGATAAGTCTTGATGGAAACTTTCCATCCGAACATAATGTAGTGCTAGTTCTGTATAGGTCGTAATCCGAACGAGTTCTTGACTCAATAAAGATTTCTCTGACGTTTGCGGCAACTCACGAATCAGCAACTGACTCGCAGCGATACTCGTTTTAATTTGATGCGCCCATAAAGTATAATAGTCCACATCTTCCTTGCGAAGTTGCTTCATCTTTGTACTTAACCCTCGCATATCCGACTTTTCTTGTTGGATGGCCTCATATAAATGACTCACAACGGGCGAAAATCCATCCTCTAGCGTCGTCACTTCCTGCTGCAAACTTCGAACGACTTCTTTATACTTTCTCCAATCATGCCACAAAAGTGCACCCGCGACTACCAAAAGAAAAAAGGCTAGTAAAAATAAATAATAGCCGACTTCTGAACTTAGCCAATTAAAGACGAAGAAGAACCCAATCGAAAACACTTCGATGAAGACCAGCGCTCCAAGTAAGAAGGCATGCGATTTGAACCAAGTCATACTAAATTCCACTTTTGTTTTCATTCAATCACTTCCGCCAATCCATACCCGACGCCTTTTTTCGTCGTGATTAATTTTTCTAACCCGATTTCTCCCAGACGTTTTCGCAAACGAGCAACCGTCACGGACAAGGTATTATCATCGACAAACACATCACTATTCCACAATGCATTCATTAAATCTTCTCTTGGCGCAATGTCCCCTTGCTTTTCAAACAATACGCGCAAAATAATAAATTCATTCTTCGACAATTCAATAACATTGCCCTCATACGAAACTTTTCCGCTTCCCAGTTGCAAGGCAATCCCCTTATATTCCAGCCAGTCTTTTTGCTGAACGAACTCATAACTACGACGCATCATCCCTTGGATTTTTGCGACTAATACACTCGGCTCAAATGGTTTTGTCATATAATCATCCGCGCCCATATTGATCGACATCACAATATCCATCGCTTGATCCCTGGACGACAAGAACATAATCGGCACCTGAGACACCTTACGAATCTCTTGGCACCAATAATAGCCATTATAAAACGGCAATGTAATATCCAAAATCACCAACTGCGGATTAACTGCTAAAAATTGAGTGTACACTTGCGAAAAGTCTTCCACAGCAACGACTTCATAATTCCATTTTTCTAATTCTTGTACAATTGCATCTCGAATGACTTTTTCATCTTCGACAATCATTATTGTTTGCATACACTCACCTCGTTTTCATTGTAACATCTTTCCAATCCACAGAAAACCATCTATTTCCTAATTTCTCGTATCATTTCCCATAAAGTCGTTTGATTCTCTTGCTCTGTTCCAATTTCATATACGAAGCCATCGGACTCGTCACGACCAAAGATAAAGAGCTCTACCGGCTGCGACTCGTCGATCCCCAAAATCCGACTGACCACTGGAAGTTGAATGTTATATTTCAGATAAAATGTATTATCCCCAGTAGAACTTTCTTCTTTCTTTGTATAATTCTTATTTACCAATTTTGCCTTTGCCAAAATATCTTTATTCAATTGCAATTCCTGGAATACGAACTTTCCTTGTGGCCAGAGTTTTTTCGCCTCTTCTTCGTTTTCAAAAACAAACTGCCCATCCACATATTGGAACGGTATACTTTTCTCTTCTTCCTTAGTTTTAGAATTGAGCTGCTTAATCGTTCCAACTAGCAGCTTCCCTTTTTCCCTAGCCTCAAGATAAACAAATACATTCGTGTCATCGACTACACGCATCTGACTTACAGTAAATCCATTCGGAAACTGCTCAAATAAATCTTCAATATTTTTCGTCGGATAAACACGACTCAATTCTTTCCCCGCTAGCTCTTCAAGATACCCACGACTTTCGTGACCCTGGCATCCCACTAACATCGTCACGCATAACATCAATAGCCCAATCCACGACCATTTCTTTAACTTCACACACAAAACCTCACTTTGCAATTCAGTGCCTTCATCATACCATATCCCGCCTATACCGTAACATTCCCTAACAAAATCCTAAACTTTTAAAATTCTAACATAAGAATCTCCAATCCCTTTTAAGCACTTTCCCATTTCGAATGAAGGAATATTTGTTCTAACTTCATCGAATCAACACAACAACTTAAGCGCTAATAACACGGAAAACTCCTCAGAGGTTATAGAAAGCATTATAGGGAATCATAACCAATGTGAATTACAGTCTCTAGAAATTCATTTCGTAGAGACTGTTTGAAGCTTGGTAGGTTTGAGACCTAAGACTCAAACCGGTATCCTATAATGCTTTTCTATAACAAACTCTGAGGAGTTTGAAGTGTCTTTATATTATTTCACCACAGTCTTAAAGTTGTTGTTGACTGTTGCTTCGATGACTGGATGTTTGCGCAAGTATTCCGCAATGAGCTCCGTCATGTCAATCTGCACCTCACGCACAATCTTCTCTGGCTTAAACATACTATAGTTTCCGCCACCAACTGCACGATATTGGTTTGTCACTACTTCTAATTCATCCGTATCTTGAACAGGTTTGCCATGATACTCTAAGCGAGTTACACGGTCGCCGAATGGTCTAGTGAAGTCTAATGTGTACTCGATTCCTTCGTACATATCGTAGTTATAGAATTGAGGTTTTGGTTCCACATATTTAGGATTGAAGACCGCTTGTCCGTTTTCGACGATGAAATAAGTCGCCACACGCTCAAGTGCCGCTTTCAAGTCCGCACCGCTCACTTTTAGAACGGCTAAAGTATTTGGATAAATGTAGTTCGTAATCACGTCACGCATACGGATTTCTGAGTTGAATCCACGTCCGTCATTGTTGAATAATGCAGTTCCTGAGATATCCGCACCACTGGCTTCCATTTGAACCTTATTGATAAATTCAATATATGGATGCTCGCTTAAACGTGCTGCATGTGGATCTTTAATTGTCATATCTCCAACAACTTTTCCAACTGGAGTATCTAACCAATCTTCCACTTCCGCTTGTAAATCGCTAAACATTTCTAATACGACTGGATCTGCTGGCACATCTTCTGTTGGGTGAAGTTTTGCTTCGCTTGAGATGACTGTATACTTCCCGTCTACTTTTTCCACTTCTAAGCTGATTTCACCTACATATGCGCCGCGGTATCCTGGTTGAATCACTGGCACGCCATTCACTTTTTGTGCAATCACACGGTGTTGGTGTCCTGTCACTAACGCATCGATTCCTTCTACTTGCGTCGCAATCGCATACCCTTCGTTTTCTCCTGTTAAGAGTTCTGTTGGGTCACCGCATGAAAGGTCGCACTCGAATCCTCCGTGGTAAGTTACAACGACAACGTCCGCCACTTTACGCATTTCTGGAACGTATTTCTTCGCTGTTTCCAACGCGCTCACGAATACTAAATCTTTCACCGTTGCAGGTTGTTCCCAATTTGGAATATATGGCGTTGTAATTCCTAAAACTGCGATTTTCACGCCGTCTTTCTCGAACACTTTGTAAGGTTCGCCAAACGCTGGCTTGCCATCTTTTGTTAAAATGTTTGAGCAAAGAATTGGGTGGTTATAAGACGCAATCGCTTCTCTTAAGTAGTCCAACCCATAGTTAAACTCGTGATTTCCTAGAATTCCTAAGTCATAGTTTAAATAGTTCAATACTTTTGTTAAATCACTTGCTACTTTTGAATCTTGTTTACGAACATAGTAGCTTAATGGTGATCCTTGAATGAAGTCCCCATTTTCGATTTGAATCACAGGCCCGTTCGCTTCTTCTTTTAATCGACGAATCACAGTCGCAGCCTTCGCCGTACTGAATCCTAAGTCCATGTTTCTTTCTGTATAGTTTGTCGGTAACACGTACCCATGCATATCACTAGTTTCAATAATTTTAATTTCCATAATGCGCCTCACTTTCTACAAATTCACACACTATTGTACCATAAAAAAGCCCTATCACAAAGGTTTCTCTGTCTGCAGTATTTCTGCGATTTTATCAAATGTCTTCCCATTTCTAATCGTAATCGTCTTATAAAATGGTTGCTTCAAAATCTTTTTATGGTAAGTCGTTTTTTGATACTCTGCCTCATCGATTTTCGCCCAAAAGACTGCACATTTCCCGACATAGACTCTCTCGTTATAAAACTCAGACTCTCCTACAAATCGGATAACCTCACTCGCATCTGTCCCCCGTGAGAAAAACAAAATATCTTTTCTGGCAAACTCATCCTTCCACCAATCCGGAAGCCCCGCCATTTCTTCTAAGTATTCCTCTTTTGAAAGCAGCACAAACGGAATCGTAAAGTCGTAATTCTCTTCTAGCATCTTTTCAACCTTCAAAACGATATTTTCTACACTCTCATCGCTTGCAAAAAATAAGTTCCCGCTATTAATGTACGAATCCACATCGCTGAACCCTTCACGTCTGAGCAATTCCTTCAATTCGCTCATCACGACTTTATTTTTTCCACCAACATTGATGCCTCTTAATAAAAGCACATACCGCATCCGACTCACCTCTCTTGTCGCCCCATTATAGCACACTCTCCATGAAACGCGTTCACCCTATCCCCGCACCGGTCCTTCGTGAATGAGGAACACAATCTAAAGAAAGCCTCTCAACTTTCCTCAGCTTTGTTGTGTGGAAATCACTTCAGGAGGCTTTTAGGTGTACGCCTTGTACATCGATTGCGACGGAAACAGCGGTTTTGTTGAAAGATTAGTGAGAACATCCATTGAATGCGAATTAGAGACACTTACGAATCCATTCGTTAGTGTCTCTTTGAGGCTTCAAAGACGAGAGACTCAAGGCTCGAGTCGGTGGCTCACTAATTCTCTTTCAACAAGTAAAACCGCTTGTTTCTAAAGCAATCCCCCCCTCACCCTGCACCGGTCCGTCGTGAATGAGAAACACAATCTAAAGAAAGCCCCCAACTTTCCTCAGCTTTGTTGTGTGTAATCCCCTCAGGAGACTTTTAGGTGAATACCGAAACGTCCATTGCGACGGAAACAGCGGTTTTGTTGAAAGATTAGTGAGAATATCCATTGAATGCGAATTAGAGACACTTACGAATCCATTCGTTAGTGTCTCTTTGAGGCTTCAAAGACAAGAGACCCTAGGCTCGAGTCGGTGGCTCACTAATCCTCTTTCAACAATTAAAACCACATGTTTCTAAAGCAATCCACCACCTCACCCCATACACCTAAAAGCCTCCCCCGAAGGGGCCTTCCAGCACCTACTCACTATACAGCAATACACTCATCCCACACAAAAAGCCTGAGGAAAATTCCCCAGGCTTTCGTTGTGATTGTGTTGTGAATGAACTTATATGTGATTATTGATTCCACGCAGCATCAAATTGTGCTTTAGAATCTGTAACTAATTGATCTACATTTCCATTTTCAGTCTTGAAGATTTTTTCTAAAATCGTACGAACTTCTGAGTATGCAGGATCAGAGTTTTCAACTACAGGAATTGAGAATAAATTCTTAGTAGCATCTGCTAAGATTTTAGGAACTTTAGAACCTGAATTCTTGTATGCATCTTGTTCTAACACTGAAGCAATTGTTGGCATGTAACCAGTTTGTTGTGCCCAGTATAATTGAGATTCAGCTGAAGATAAGAATTTCAAGTATAAGAATGCTGCTGTACGTTGTTCTTCAGTTGTAGAACCTTCGAACATGTAAATATCAGTACCTTGTTGTAGGTCGTATTTTTCAGGACGAACAGCTACTCCGTATTCGAAACCAGCTTCTTTAGCACCTTTAGCTACGAATGATTCACCAGCTGTTGAACCAACATACATAGCTACTTTTTTGTTTTGGAATGGTGCTGATAAGTATTTATCTGAACCAGCAGTACGGAAGTATCCATCACGGATTCCGTCTGCATAGTATTTAACAACTTCTTTTGAAGCGTCACTTGCGAAGTCTAATTCTTTAGTGAAGTCAATGCCTTTGTTCTTCATACCAATTGCATAGTAGTTGTTTAATGAGTCGAAACCAGCACCAACAACTTCGTGGTTAGATTTTTCGTAAATTGTTTTAGCTGCTTCTTTTAATTCATCTAAAGTAGTTGGAACTTTAACACCGTATTGTTTCAATAAATCTGCATTGTAGAATAATACTTCTGTAGATTTGTTGAATGGAATACCGTATTGTACTCCTTTGATTTTAGCACCTTCCATTAATTCTGGACGGATTTCTTCACCTTTCTTGAATCCGATTGTTTCGTTTTCAATATATGGTTTGAAGTCTACCAATGCATCTTGCTCAGCAGCATTGTATAACCAGTTTGGATATGCTTGAGTGATTGTTGGTAAGTCTTTTGGTGAAGTTAAAGTTGCGTTAATTTTTGCTTGTAAATCTTTGTATTGAGATTGGTTTTGTAACTCTACTTTGATATTTGGGTTAGCTTTCATGAAGTCTTCTGTTAATTTTTGAAGAGCTTTTTCCTGCTGACCGTTCATAGCATGCCAGAAAGTGATTGTAGTTTCTGATTTAACCTCTGTTACGATGTCTTTTTTAGTTTCAGCTTGTTGTGAAGAGCCGTTGTTTGATGAGTTAGCTCCACACGCTGTTAACGCCACAACTGATGCTGTTGCTAGTGTCGCTTTTACTAAAGATTTGAATTTCATTTTTCTTCTCCTTTTGTTATATAGTTTTTACAACACAATTTTTTCGCCGCGGTACGGCAATATTCTGTCACCATACGGATTCACCAGAAGTTCTGGTTTTAACGTATGAATTGGAACCAAACATTTAGGCTCAATCATCGCAATAATGCGGTCTAAGTCGTCCGGTTTTGCGTGACCTGAGCAAGATAGGCGTACAAACTCAATGTGTTTTTCCGCCAATAAATCTAGAAACGGTTGATAGTTCGGATCAAAGTCCCCCAAAGGCTGCGCATCGCTGTGGATGTATAAGCTTCCCTCTTGCAAACGTTCGAAATGGTCGACGGCTTGCCATAGGTACTTCGAAGTATCCTCTAACAACGTTTGATATGAAATTTCTAAAGTAGGATCAAGTTCGTCGAGTTTTGGAGCGCCTTCTCTATAGTAGTAATGAGCATCCTTTTGGAATACTTCTTTAAGAAGTGCAGCCATCGTTGCTTCAAGAACAACAGTACGGCTTGTTCCTTCGACGATTTTTTCAAAACGACGCACATTCGCTGGATAGCCATTAAATGTGATTTGTCGATTTGGATTTTCTTGTTCGAGGCGAGCGATATGACGAATCACATCTTCCTCGTTTTCAGGTTTAATTTCGTCTTCAACCTCTTTACGGTCCCCGAAGCTAATCGATACACCTTCCATCATTAAGATGTCCGTATGTTTTGCCTTCTTACAAAACTCAATTGTATCTTCAGCGTTATGCCCGTGAAGTCGTAAGTCCCCTGTATACGTAATATGATGTCCAGGTGTTTTAATGATTAAAGCAGCAGCCCCATACGCATCATGGTCGACACGCACGATTTCTACTTCGATTTCTCCAACTTTAATCACGTCGCCTGCATCTAACCCAATCATCTCTCTTGTAAATGTATCGTCTTCAAACGGCGATGGTAGTAAGAACACACCATTGCGGTTGAGCGAATTTACAATCATTTTTGTTTCCTTCAATGTATATAAAGGAATACTTGGGTCTAAATAATTCAACATTCTTGTATGATCCAAATGCGCATGTGAGATAAAGACCGCCGTATTGGCATAGTCTTTATCTTCATCCCCTTCGTATTTGTAAGGGATACGTGCATCGTACATATTTTTTAAATGTGGAATCACTTTATGATCTGTGAGTGTTTGCACCGATTCATCGGGCAATTCTAATTCTGGTAAAAACTCAGTCCCGAAGTCGAAGAAGATATGACTATCTTTATAGGCTACTTCGATGACCGTTCCACCAATCGTTAAAATACCGCTATGAAAGGTAATCGATGTTTTATCCTTTGATACCATTCTTCGCAACCCCTCTAATAATTTCTTTTCTGAATACAAAGTAAATTAACAGAATTGGGATAACCGTTAGAGTTGCTGCGGCCATTTGTAAGTGAACATCACTTCCGGATTCTGTCGTGAAGGCAGAAAGTCCGTTGTTTAATAGACGGAATTCTTTCGTGTTTGTAACCAATAATGGCCATAGGAATGAATTCCAGCTTTGGATGAATGTTAAAATCCCTACTGTTACCAATGCCGGTTTACACATTGGCACTAAAATACGGCGGATGTATTCTAAATCACTCGCACCATCAATTTTAGCGGCTTTGTAGAATGTACTTGGGATTCCTTTTAAGTATCCGTTCAAGTAGTAAATATAGAAGATACTTGTTAAGAACGGAATGATTAACGCTAGATAAGTGTTTAATAACCCTAATTGAGCGATTGTTTGGTAGTTTGTAAAGATGATTGATTCGTAAGGAACCATTAATAGAGAAACTAAAATCATCATTACGATGTTTTTCCCTTTGAACTGTAAGCTTGTTACGGCAAAGGCTGCTAGTAATGAAGTAATTACTGTTGCCACTGTTGTAAATAGAGACACGAATAATGTGTTTCCGAAGTAACGTAGGAATGGCGCACGGCTAAATACTTCTAAGTAGTTACTAAATTTGAATTCGCTTGGGATGAATGACGGTGGAATACTTGTCGCTTCTGCGTATGTCATTAACCCGGTCAACACCATGTAAATGAATGGGAATACTGTAATCAACGCTAAGAAAATTAAAAGCGTGATTGAAAATACGTTAAATACTTTTTTCATCTTCTTATCCCTCCGCCTTTCTCAAGAATTTATTTTGGAGGAATGTTGCAAAAAGAATGATTGCAAACAAGATTACAGTTGCTGCCATGGCAACCCCTGGTCTTCCTGCCACATGGAACTTGTCGTAAATATAGTACACAGCTGTTGTTGCTGAGTTTGCTGGACCAGCAGTTCCGCCAAATAATGCGTACACTTGTGTATACACTTTGAATGCCCCGATTAAGTTAACCGTTGAAAGGAAGGCAATTGTTGGAACTAATTGCGGGAATGTAATACGCCAGAAGATTTCACGGTCTGTCGCACCAAACATTTTCGCAATCTTGAAGTGCTCAGGATCAATATTACGTAATCCTGCTAAGAGGATAATGATATTGAACGCTAAACTTGTCCAAACCCCGAAGATAATCAGTGTTGGCATACTCATGTTTACGTTATCCAACCAGTTCACAGCTGGAATACCAATCAAGCCAAGGAAGAAGTTGATAATTCCGTAGTCCCCATTGAAGAAGTAACGGAACACAATCCCGATAGCGATTGTACTTGTAACGTAAGGCATGAAGAAGATTGTTTCGAAGAAGCTTTTACGTTTAATCTTCTCGAAAATAATCCATGCAATGATGACTGAGATTAATAACGCTACTGGCACTACTGCGAATGCATACAATGCTGTGTTGAGTAACGCTTTATGGAATACAGGGTCTGCAATTACTTTTTGGTAGTTGTCTAAACCAGTGTATTGTAATTTTAATAGTGACCCTTTTTGGAAACTCATCCAGAACGAACGAAGTAATGGATAAATGTTAAAGAGAAGAATCACTCCTAAAGATGGGAGAAGGAATAACCAAGCTTTAGGTTGGTTCTCTGGGTTATATTTTCTCATTAGTAAACACGCGCTCCATCTTTATCGAATAAGAAGATTTTGTGTTTTAGTAATTGGAATGAAAGTGTGTCTCCTTCTTCAATCTTATGCTCCACACTTACAATTGATTTCAAGAATTGTTCGCCTAATGGGAAGTGAAGAATACGTTCACGTCCGATTAATTCTACGCCGCTAATGGTTGTTGAGAATAGCCCTTGTTCACCTTCAGCTACTGGAACCACGTCTTCAGGACGCATTCCTAAGTAGTAGTGACCATCTGCTAATTCTTGGCGTTTGCGGTCTTGTGATAATTCAGAAGTTGGTAAGTTAAATGCTGGGTGAGTAATCACGCCGTCTTTAATTTCCACTTCTGTAATGTTGATGATTGGGTTACCGATGAATTTCGCAACGAATAAGTTACTTGGCTCTAGGTATAAGTTTTGTGGGTCATCATGTTGTTGAATGTACCCTTCGTTTAAAAGAATGATTTTATCTGAGATTGATAAAGCTTCTTCTTGGTCGTGCGTTACGAAGATTGTTGTGATTCCTACTTCTTTTACAAGACGACGGATTTCTTCACGGATTTTCAAACGTAAACGAGCGTCCAAGTTACTTAATGGTTCATCAAGTAGAAGTACTTCAGGTTTTTGAACAAGCGCACGAGTGATGGCCACACGTTGTTGTTGCCCCCCTGATAAAGTACCAGGTTTTTTGCCTGCTAGCTCTTCAATGTTTGTTAATTGCATATATTCTTCTGCAATCTTTTGAGCTTCTTCTTTAGAGATTTTGTTTTTACCAACTGTCAGTGGGAACATGATGTTCTCTAACACTGTCATATGCGGATATAACGCATAGTTTTGGAATACAAATCCGATGTTACGGTCTTTAGGTTCTGTCGTAACAACTGATGATCCTTTAAATTGGATGTCTCCTCCTGTTGGTGTTAATAATCCTGCGATTAAGTTTAAAATTGTTGATTTCCCGCAACCACTAGGTCCTAGTAAACATACTAAGTCTCCTTGTTCAATTGAGAAATTTACTGACTTTAATGCTTCAAAGCCGTTATCGAATACTTTGTTTAAGTCAATAACATCGATCATGACGAATCCTCCAGTTTTTCTTTTACTTCAATACATTCTATTCTACCATGTTTTTTAGAAACTGAAAACTGAAAAAGTAAAATTTATGAAAGCTTTTTATTGTGGACAGTTATCCCGTTTTTGAGCACAAAAAAAGGACGAGAAAACCTCGCCCTTTTTACGAATTTTCGAACTTATACAAACCTTTTTAAAGTAGGGTTTCCTACTAAAACACTTCATGGTTTGTGAACAAAATCTATTAACGTTTAATAATTTTATAGTAGCTACGTGACGTGATTTGGTACACGATGAGATACACCACTACGAAGATGGCACCAATCACAATTGTCGCGTTTAGCGTTACGTTACCGTCAACCCCAAAGAGCTGAATAATCTTACGATACATCTTGAAGGCAAATGCGGTATGGATAAACGCTGTCACAAGCGGCAAGAAGAATACGATTAGCACTTGACGGTTGATGGATTTCTTGATCGTCTTTTGGTCGATACCGAGTTTTTGTAGGATTACGAAACGATCACGGTCTTCGTACCCTTCAGAAATTTGTTTGTAGTAAATGACAAGAACTGCACCGATGAAGAACGCAACGGAAAGAAGTGCCCCTACAAAGAGTAAACTTCCCATAAATCCGTAGATGTCTTTGGCCGCATCCTCTCTACTTCCAACCGTGATGGAATCGTCATTGCTTGCTTCAATCACGTTGGCGTAGGCCTCAAACTCTTCTGTTTTAGCCGATGTATCTGTCGATGTATTCCACAATGCATAATAGAATCCACGGCCAAGTTTACCGTCTATCATCTTTGTCGGATCCTTTACAACGGCTACATAAACGTTGTCCGCAACATATGGCAATTGTGGCAATTTTTCTTTAAAGTCGCTAGTAGCCATCATCTCTTTGACTTGAAGCGTTAATTGTCCGTTCACACGGATTGCCGAAACATTTTTGTCGTCTCCTTTGACAAGACCTAGAACGGCTTCGTTGTCATTTGGATGATAGTTCGTTCCAAAAATACGATTGTAATCATCCGCAGAGAGGAAAGTAATGAACGCAGCTGGGCTATCTCCCGGATATACCCCCTCGATGTCCACACCGCCCTCCATACTCTTTGCAGCACGAAGCACGCTAAGATAATTCATTTCATTGGTAACGGTGCCTTTCGATTGCGCCTTCATCTTGCTGATTTGTTCTGAAAGTTGGCGAATCGTAGAAGCATCTTCGACGAATGCCGTTGCCGAATAATCTGTTGGATAGCTTTTCTTTAATAAATCGGCTGTCCCTGTTTGCAAAGCGACCGTTGTAGCTAATGTGACAAGTACCATCGTTGATAAAATACAAATACTTGCAAGACCCGCCGCATTTTTACGCATACGGAATTTTAAATTCGAAATCGAAATAAAATTCGTTGGTTGATAAAAGAGACGTTTGTTCTTCTGCAAAAGAGTTAGGAGCGCGATCGACCCTGCGTCAAATAAAATATACGTTGCTAAAACAACTAATAGAACCGCTACGAAGAAGGAATATAGCGCTGCAACAGGTGCTTCAATCGTTTGCGACATATAATACGCGCCCCCGAGAAGCCCTGCACCAATGAGTGCGCGAAGAAGGATAAAGCGTCCCTTCGTTTCTCCTTTTTTCTTTTCAGAAAGCATTTCTAACGGACGGCTCATGTACATCTTTGTCGCATTTAAGAAGAAGACAACTCCGAAAATAAACGCCATCGAAACCAGTACAAAACCGACGCTACCGAGTTGCATCGAATACTCGATGCCGATTGGAATTCGAATGAGCTTCAATAAAACGGCAAACGAGAAGCGATGGAACACGATTCCAAGCACAATCCCTAGCCCCACGCTGACCACTGAGAATAGAAGCAATTCAATGAAACTTAACAATTGAATGTTTTTTCGGTCGAGTCCAAGGATGCTATATAGGCCGTATTCTTTTAATCGATTTTTCGTCACGAAGGCATTCGCGTAAAGAATCGTTAAGAGTGCCACGAGCTGAACCACGATAACCCCAAAGCCCAATGTTTGCGCAATGGCTCCCCCTCCACGAAGAGTGGAAAGTTCCGGCATCGCAGATAAGGCGTGTGTGATATAGAGAATCATCGTTACCATTATGGTCGTCAGTGCATACGGCAAATATAACGAATGATTCTTTTTTAGATTCGATGTCGCCATCGAAAAAATGAGTTTAAACATGGATTTCACCTCTATTTGCCATCGCAGTTAATGTTTCTGAGATCAACTCGAACATTTGTTGATCACTTCTTCCTTCACGGTATAACTGATTATAAATCAAGCCGTCTTTAATGAAAAGAACTCGTTTGGCACGACTAGCAGCAACCGTACTGTGCGTTACCATTAAAATCGTTTGTCCGTTTTGATTAATTTTATCAAATAAATCGAGAGTATTGCTAGCTGATTTTGAGTCAAGCGCTCCAGTTGGTTCATCGGCTAATAACAAACTTGGATCTGTGATCATCGCACGGCCAATCGCCACACGTTGTTGTTGCCCGCCTGATAGTTCATAAGGATATTTCTTCAGTAAATCTTTAATCCCTAGCATTTGCGCAATCGGTTCGACCTTTTGCTTCATTTCTGAAATCGGACGACGAGCGAGTACGAGCGGCAACACCATATTATCATAGACCGATAAAGTTTCTAATAAGTTGAAGTCTTGGAACACGAACCCTAAATGGTCGCGGCGGAATTCCGTAAGAACTTTAGAAGAGATATTTTGAATATTTTCTCCGTTTAAAAAGACTGTGCCAGAAGTTGGACGGTCAAGTGTCGCTAAAATATTTAAGAGCGTTGTTTTCCCTGAACCCGATTCCCCCATCACGGCTACATATTCGCCTTCTTCAACCGAGAAGCTGATGTCTTTGAGCGCTGTTACTTCAGCTGCTCCAAAGCGCGTTTGATAGTTCTTTTGTAAATGTTGTACATCTAATAATGTCATTGTTTTCACCCTTTACTTTGATTTGTTGACCTTAGTATAGTCCACTCGTAAAGGGAAATCATGACACTATCCTATCATTTTATCCCCGTTTCTTACATTTTTGTCACTTTGAAAAAAACACAAAAAAGAGGCTTCGCACGGAAACCTCTTTTGGAGTTGGAATTGATTAACGTTTAATAATTCTGTAGTAACTACGTGAAGTGATTTGGTACACGATGAGATAGACGACTACGAAAATCGCACCAATCACAATTGTCGCGTTTAATGTGACGCTGCCGTCAACCCCGAAGAGTTCGATAATCTTACGATACATCTTGAAGGCAAACGCTGTATGGATAAACGCTGTGACAAGCGGTAAGAAGAATACAATTAACACTTGACGGTTGATCGATTTCTTGATGGTCTTTTGATCGATACCGAGTTTTTGTAGGATAACGAAACGGTCACGGTCTTCGTATCCTTCAGAAATTTGTTTGTAGTAAATGACAAGTACTGCACCGATGAAGAATGCGATAGAAAGAAGTGCCCCTACTAAGAGCAAGCTTCCCATGAAGGCATATAGCGTTTTAGCCTCTTCATTCTTACTGCTTAACGACATGGCATCTGCCTTGTATTGACTCTTCACGCTCTTATACGCAGCCCATTCAGCATCACGTAACTCAAATGGCGTATTGGTATTCCAAGTAAAGTAATACATCGCTTGCCCAGCCACTGGGTTTAAGTACTGCATTGGATCTTTTACAATCCCCACATACTGATTATCCGCCACATAAGGTAATTGCGGCATCACTTTTGCGTATGGAGTCCCATCAATCATCTCTTTGACGGTAATCGTCGCGTTATACACAACCGAATACGTCTTTACTTCTGAAATTTGTTTAACGTCCCCTTTAATATGGCCGACAATCATTTCTTTATCGCCAACCGTGTAGTTCGTCCCAAACATCTTATTATATTGGTCCACTGAAACAAGGGTGAACATCGCTGCAGGACTATCTCCTGAGTTCACATTCGCAAAGTCGAATCCATTCTCCGTACGTTGACCGAAACGAAGCACGTTTAAGAATGTCTTCTCGTCTTTCAATTGACCTTTCGTTTGTTCCTTAATCTTTTGAACGATTGGAGGATATTGATCCATATCCTTTTCTAAAACAAAGTAAGCAACAGCAGAGTAATCTGTTGGATAGTTGCTATCGAGTCTGGCTGTTGTCCCACGTTGAAGCGCTACGGTTGTCGCCATTGTAACAAGTACCATTGTAGAAAGGATACACACGCTGGCAAGTCCGGCAGCATTTTTACGCATACGGAATTGCAAGTTTGAAATCGAAATAAAGTTCGTTGGTTTATAGAATAACTTCTTATTCTTTTGCAAGATGGATAGAAGCGCAATCGAACCCGCGTCGAATAAAATATAAGTCGCAATCACTACTAATAATACGGCTAAGAAGAAGTATAAAAGAGCTTTAACCGGAGACTCGATGGATTGAGACATATAGTATGCATACCCTAGAAGTCCTAGACCGATAATGGCACGAACCGTAACGGCGCGGCCTTTCTTCTCCCCTTTTTTCTTTTCTTTTAATAACTCAAGCGGACGGCTCATGTAAATCTTCGCTGCATTTAAAAAGAACACAAGAACGAAGATGGCCACCATCGTTAACAGAACGGCAATAATACTTCCGAATTGGAACGAATATTTAATACCGATATCGTATTGAATGAGTTTCAATAGAATCGCAAATGATGCCGCATGGAAAATCACACCAAGGATTAACCCTAGACCGATGCTTAAAGCGGCAAAGACAACTAACTCAATCAAACTGAGCAATTGAATATTCTTACGGTCAAGACCGAGAATGCCGTATAAACCGAATTCTTTCGCACGGTTTTTCATCACGAAGGCATTCGCATAAAGTACGACCACAAGGGAGACGATTTGAACAATCACGAACCCAAAGCTAAGTGTTTTGGCCATCGCTGACCCACCTTCTAGATGAGCGAACTCTGGCGTTGCAGCAAGGGCGTTCGTTACATATAGCACCACCGTTACCATTACGGTTGCGAGTGCAAATGGTACATAGAGAGCACGGTTCTTACGTAAGTTCGTAATCGCCATGGAACGCAGTAGATTAAACATGTTCCTCACCTCTGTTTGCCATCGCAGTTAATGTTTCTGAGATTAATTCAAACATTTGTTGGTCCGTTCTTCCTTCACGGTATAATTGGTTGTAAATTAAACCGTCTTTAATGAAAAGAACGCGTTTGGCACGACTTGCGGCAACTGTACTGTGTGTTACCATTAAAATCGTTTGTCCGTTTTGATTGATTTTATCGAATAAGTCTAATGTATTGCTGGCTGATTTTGAGTCCAACGCCCCTGTTGGTTCATCGGCTAACAGTAAGCTTGGGTCTGTAATCATCGCACGGCCGATTGCCACACGTTGTTGTTGACCTCCAGATAATTCATATGGATATTTCTTCAATAAGTCCTCGATGCCTAGCATTTCAGCGATTGGTTGAACTTTCTTTTCCATTTCGTCGATTGGACGACGTGCTAACACAAGTGGCAATACCATATTGTCATACACGGATAATGTTTCTAATAAGTTGAAGTCTTGGAATACGAACCCTAAGTGGTCACGACGGAATTCCGTTAATACTTTATCAGAAATCTTTTGGATGTCTTCCCCGTTTAGAAGCACAGTTCCATCTGTTGGACGGTCTAGTGTCGCTAAAATATTTAATAGCGTTGTTTTACCAGAACCAGATTCCCCCATGACTGCCACATATTCGCCTTCTTCTACTGAGAAGTTAATGTCTTTTAACGCAGTCACTTCAGCGGCTCCAAAACGTGTTTGATAAACTTTTTGTACGTGTTGTACATCTAATAATGTCATTGTTGTCACCCTTCATTGTTTTATAGATAGCTTCATTATACTGTATAGCGTGAAACTTTTCACTCTATTCTATAATCTTTCCAATCTAGAGATTTTTTTTGCGTAAAAATTAATAAAATTGACAGCACGCCAACCAAACTCAACCAAAACACGAACAAAACAATTTTTAAATCTAGTTTTTCGTTATAAAAATTAAGAATAGCGAACTATAAATAATAAATATACCAAAAAGTATGTTTTTCACATTGACTTTTCACCCAGATACCAGTATCCTGTTTTTATAACATATCGAAACGCAATGAAAAGAAGAGTAAAAAATAAAACTTCATAGAGAGCTTACGGTTGGTGCGAGTAAGCAAGTCGTTATTTTTGAACATAATCTTTGAGCAGCTTGTCCGAAACTTTAAGACAATCCGGGTACTCCCGTTATCAACTATCCGTCTAGACGGAAAAGGTCTTCTCCCCCGAAGACGAACAAAGGTGGTACCACGACTGCAACTCGTCCTTTTAGCAAGCGCTAGAAGTACGGGCTTTTTTATTTTCGTTTCATGAAAACACACTTAGGAGGAAATCAACATGGCTGAAGTAGAAAGCTTTACACTAGACCATAACAAGGTGATTGCACCTTACGTTCGCTTAATCGCAAACGAACATGGTAAGAAAGGCGACGTCATCTCAAACTTTGACATCCGATTCTTACAACCAAATAAACAAGAAATGCCAACAGGTGTCGTTCATACATTCGAACACCTACTAGCGGACCTCTTACGTGACCGCTTAGAAGGCATCATCGATATCTCTCCATTTGGATGCCGTACTGGTTTCCATTTAATCCTTTGGGAAGAACGTTCTCCTGAAGATATCGCACGCGCATTGAAATCAACACTTGAAGAAATCGTCGAAAAGATTCAATTCGAAGATATTCAAGGCGTCTCTGCCGTACAATGCGGAAACTACCGCGACCACTCATTATTCGGTGCGAAAGAATATGCTAAACAAGTCTTAGAACAAGGCATCAGCATTGACCCATTCGTTCGCAAAGTTATTTAATCAATTGTCATTCAGTAAGAAACATTAGACACCTAGACTGGAGGAACCCCCAATATGAAATTAAAAACTATCGCTAAATCACTAATCGCCCTTTCTACTGCATTCGTCTTAGGCGCTTGCGGAAACAACGCTTCAAGTTCACAAAGCTCACAAAGTTCGCAAGCTTCTGAGTCAGGACTTAAAACAGTCAAAATCGCTTCTGTAGGCTCTGATGCAGACATCTGGAGATACATCGCTGAGTCTGAACAAGCGAAAAAAGCAGGTCTAAAAATCGAAGTCCAAGAAATTAACGGCGGTGTGCCATTAAACGAAAGCGTGGCTGACGGAACAGTTGACGCCAACGCCTTCCAATCTATCGGTTACTTAAAAGGATTTAACGAAGCCAACTCAAACAAAGTCGTTCCAGTTGGCACTACGTATATTGAACCAATGGGGCTTTACTCTAAAAAGGTAAAATCACTAAACGACCTACCAAACGGTGCGAAAGTGGCTTTACCAGACAGTCCATATAACACTACTCGTGCGCTACGCTTATTAGAAAGCGCTGGTTTAATTAAATTACCAAGTGACTTCAAAGATGGCACTGGCACTCCTAGCGACATCGTAGAAAACAAGAAAAATCTTGAATTCTTACTGATCGATGACACTACAAGCGTACGTGTATTAGACGACACTGATTTAATCGCTATCGGAAACACCATCGCCCTTGAAGGTGGTTTAAACGTATTGAAAGACTCCCTTTTCTATGAAAAAGCAGACGCATCTACGATCACAAGCATCAACGTGATTGCCGTGAAAGCAGAAAATGCCGATAAAGAAGAATACAAAAAATTAGTGGACCTCTACCACGACCCAGAAATCCAAAAATACATTTCTGAGAAGTTTGCAGGAACAAAAGTGGAAGTGAAGAAACCTGTTTCTGAAGTGTGGGGTAAATAATTCATGAAGATTGCTATCGTTGCAGCGATGAAAGAAGAGTTGCATCCGTTCGACGAACATTTCGCACCAGGCAAAGTGGTCTTTGAAAAAGGCCCTATCCGACTCCTAGAAGTACACGAGAACTTATATCTTGTACAGTCAGGTATTGGAAAAGCCAATGCCGCTGCCGCTGCTGCATGGTTATGCGACAAAATTCATCCTGACATCATTATTAACACTGGGACAACAGGAAGCTTTAATCCAGCATTCGACTTGGCCGATGTCATCGTTTCTACAAAATTCGCCTATAGCGACGTGGATGCAACTGGCTTCGACTACGCGTGGGGACAAGTCCCTCAGATGCCAGCCGACTATCCTGTAGATACTTATTTACACGGAAAAATTGTAGAACTTCTGCGCGAAAAAGTGAGTGGATTTAACATCCAAACTGGCTTTATCGCAACAAGTGACTCGTTTATGAGTTCGGTAGACGCCGTTACTACGATTCGCGAAAAATTACCAGACATCGTCGCAAGCGATATGGAGGCTGCTCCTATTGCACAAGTGGCTAGCTTCTATAACATTCCCGTACTAAACGTGCGTGGTGTGAGCGACCATGTGGGAGGAGATGCCCCTGATACCTTCGAGGAAACACTCGAAAAAGCATCTCAAAACGCATTCGAAGCAGTGCGTATTATCGTTGAACATTTCCTATAAATCTCCCTAGATTTACGCAACTGCTAAACATAAAAAGGAGCGCAGGCTAATCCTCGCTCCTTTTTGTGTGTTCTTTGTCTTACTGTAAGTTGATGCAAAAAAAAGAATCAGTTGATTGAAAGAACGGGAGGCCCTGGCCGGTGCCCACTATGACTCTTTCAATAACAAACTGATTCTTTGAGTTGTTCTTTTATTTCTCTACTATTTTACTTTCAAAATATCTTCTTTTGCGTGGATAAGCTCTGTAATCAATTGACAGTAAGGTGTTGGAATACCATATTCCTTCCCTTTTCTAGCCACAAATCCATTCAAGAAGTCCACTTCAGTATAGCGGTGGTTTTGAATTAAATCTTGGTGCATTGAAGGATAGTGTCCGCGAACTTTATTAGAAGCCGTATACACATAATCTTTCATCGCAGCTGGATCAAGATGCACGCCTTCTTTTTCCGCAACGGCAACGAATTCACTGATGATTTGCGTTACGATAGCTTCGGCAGTTGAAGTATCGAATACTTCGCCGATATTTGCATCTAAGATGGCACATGTCGCGTTCATCGTACCGTTCACGCACGCTTTACGCCATGTTGAGAAATGAACGTCTTCGCTGTAGCTTGCGTTCAAGCCTGCTTTGTCCATCACTTCTACTAATTCTTTAGCAATCGCAACACCACTTGGGTCCGCCGCTTGCATTTCCACCGTACCAGTTCCGCCTAGACGCGCTACCCCTGGTTCGATTAGCCCCGCAGTCCAAATCGTTACCCCCATAATAATGTTTTTACGAGGAACGTATTTCGCCATAGTGTCTTCGTGTCCTAGACCATTTAAAAGACAAAGCACTTTTGTATCTTCATGGATAATTGCTTTAATCTTTTCAAGCATTTCGCCTAGTTTCATTGATTTTGTAAATGCTATGACTACATCAACTTCTTCAGTTGCTTCTTCTGGACGAATAATTTTGATATCAATCGTATCCGTGTTTTCTCCATCAACGACTTTCAATCCATTCTTTTGGATGGCTTCGATATGCGCTGGCCATTCGTCAATCAACGTCACCTCTTGCCCTGTTTTTGTTAACATGTACCCGAAACGGCACCCCATTGCTCCTGCACCCGCAATTGCGATTTTCATTTTAACTCCCCTTTTCTATTAAACGGTTAATTTGTAATCTTCTGGTTGAATCCATTTTAACACTTTTTCGAATAAATGAACGAATACGATGTTCAACGCGATTGGCGCTACGACGAAAATGAGTATCACGATAACGATATTCATCACACTCCATCCACCCTCTGCTAAGTTCAACGCATTGATGGGCCCTACTAGTCCGCTGAAACCGAACCCTGCACTTTGAGGTGTTCCTTGGATGTTAAATAAAGCTGCTAACACACCAAGTACGGCAGATGTACACATCATTGGTAATAAGATTTTTGGCTTTGCCAACACATTCGCCATTGACATTTTTGGTGAACCGATGAAATGCGCAATCGCCGTTCCTTTTGAATTCACTTTCCATCCAGCAATCGCAAGACCGAACCCAGCTGCACAGATTCCAAGGTTTGCTGCCCCTGAACCTACACCGCTAAGACTAATTGCCACGGCAATCCCTACTGTTGTAAACGGAGAAACAATTAACATACAGAAAATAACGGCTAATAATAAACACATAATAACTGGTTGTAATGTTAATAATGTTGCGATTCCTTGTCCTAATAATGTTGTTAAAGTTTTGATGTATGGTAAAGCAAGACGTCCCGCCCCACCAACAACGACTAATAACACCGTTGGAATCACGATAATAGAGTACGCTTTGGCTTTATTGCCAATCCATAAAATGACTGCTGCTCCTAATGCTGCAGTAAGCCCCATCGTAATGATGTCCCCTGTACCGCTAAAGATGATTCCTTTAACGTCAGGATTGAAAGTTGCTACACCACCAGCAAATAAAACGGCTAGTGCAAGTGCTCCTGTTTGAATTGGGGTGAATTTGAAGAATTGGCCGACCATCAATCCGATGATTGCCCCCATTAATGTATTGGCCACTTGGGTTGCTTGGATGATTAATTGGCCTTGTGGGAATACTGGTAATAATGCCTTCACTAATTCACCAAGTAATGCTCCTGGGATAAGTGTAACGACCACGCCTAATGCAAGTGCGTTAAGGACGTTCATCGTGAACTCTTTCCCGCTGTATTTCTTTTGTTCCATAAACCTTCCACCTTTCATAAGATTGGCTTTATTATAGCATACCACCCCGCTTCTATTGTGATATTTTTAGCTAAAAATGCAAAATAAAACAAAAGACCGTAGGTCGTTACATTTTTCTGCAAAAAATAAAGTTAGTATTCATAAAAGAAGATTTCGATTACTACGAATCAGTACGGATGTTTCCATAATCGCTGTAGTGAGGTACCGGTTCGAGCCTTAGGTCTCTCACCTTCAAAGCCTCAAAAAGGGAGTAAGGAATAAATTCCTAACTCCCTTTAGTTCGCATTTGATACGATTCCCCACCACTGCGATTATAGGATCCGTATGATTCTTCGTAATCTCTGTTTAGTGAATTTATATTCGTAAAACGCCTACGGTCTTTTATCTTGATTCTTCTGAAAATATCACTGTGCTGCGAAGGATGTTAAAGCCAAGCTTATAAAAGCTTCGTTATGGTGGGATAAGTTCCAAGAGAAAGAGTGCTTTCTAACGATTTGCTGATTAGGTGGGGTTACACTTCGGAACATTACGTTGGTGAATTTATCATATATGGTAATTATCATATATGATAATTTTCAAAATTTGGGCAAAAGAAAAAGGCTGGACAAATTGTCCAGCCATGGATTCTTTAGAATTATAATCCTGGTGCTTCGTTGATTGTTGCTGAAAGCATCCAAACTAATTTTTCTAATGCGCCTTTTGCACCAATGAAGATATCTTGTGTTACATCGTCGCCTTCTTCACCTGTTACGTCGATACCTTTTTGGTAAAGGTCGATTAAGTAACGGTAACCTACTAATAAATGACGGATGCGGTCTTCCATACTGTCGCTGTAGTTTCCTTTGGCATCGGCAATCTTAGTGTTATCGGCAAATTCACGTAAAGTTGAATAAGGAGCTCCACCTAATGTGATTAAACGTTCTGAAACTTCATCTAATTGAGCGTCTAATAATTCCATGTGTTGATCCATTAATGGATGCATTGTTATGAATGTTGCACCGCGCATGTACCAGTGAGCTTGGTGTACGATTACTGATTGTTGGCTTAAATCAGCCACTAATTGATTTAATACTTGTTTTGTTTGTTCTTTTGACATATTTATTACCTCCTGTTTCTAATTTAGAATTATTCTAAACTATGAATATAGTATACTCCCGTTTTGGAACGTTGTCAATAGAAATACATGAAAAAGTACAGGAAATTTTCCCTGCACTTTCATCATTATTTTTTCGCTAAATCAGTGATGTAGTCGAAGAAGGCATCGCGGTCGACGTGGTAGACAAGGTCGACTGGACGGCCATTTTCGGCTTTGACGGTACGGCCACGGCTAGCACCTGCCACAATTACGTCGCTGTTCACAACAGAACGTTTTACAAGGTCTTCTTTACCGAATGAAGCGGTTGTTAATACGTCCCATAAGAAATAAGTTGAGTTCGTTACGTAGTGAGTGAGCGGCGGAACGATGGCGTAACATTGACCTAAGAAGTCAACACCTTCGATGGCACGTTCTTTTGCCCAGCGGTCGCGAACATCTAGAGACAATGGCACCATGTTTGTACTTTCAAGCGCCACAAGTTCGATTTGGATGCCTGATTCCCAAACGCGTTTTGCCGCAAATGGATCCCAGTACACGTTCCACTCTGCAGTGCCGTCGTGTTCAGGGTCTTCCACGTTCCCCATATCAAGGAAAGTTCCACCCATCCAGTACAGTTTACCGATGTTTTCTTCGATGGTTGGGTCTTGGTCTAACGCACGTGCCAAGTCTGTTAATGGTCCTACGAATACAAGGTCCACTTTCTCGTTGGATTCTTTTAAGGCACGGATTAAATCTTCGTGCGCTTTTAATGGTGAATCTTGCACCGTAATTGGTTTATGTTCGTTTAAGATTGGAAGTGCGTCCACTGTGAAGGCATGCATTCTCCACTCTTTCGGGAATGGGTTCACAGGGCGTGAGTCTGAAGAAGCGACTTTCAATTGTTTGTCCTTTTCAGAACCGAACTTATGAATAATCTTCTTGCTGGCTTCCACCGCTGGTAATAAATAGCAGTCTGCTTCGATAACGCCGACTCCTACTAATTCCACGTCTTCCATTTTTAATAGTAAATATAATGATACTAAATCATCTACGCCACCATCGTGGTTTAAATAAACTTTACGCATTTATGAGTTACGCTCCTTTAAAATGGTTTTCTTGCACGCTTTATTATACCTAAAAACGAACGATAAATAAACTATTTAACATAATGTTTGGTTTTATTTTTTAGTGCATTCGAGAGAAGTTTATGGTACACTGTTTCTAATCATTTTTTAATGTTAGGCTGTGACTCAATGAAAAAGAAATTATTAGATACGATTATTATAGGATTTGCCCTGTTCGCCATCTTCTTTGGTGCCGGAAACTTAATCTTCCCACCTTACCTCGGCGTAACAGCTGGAGAAAACTGGGGAATTGCGACCCTTGCCTTCCTCATTAGCGACCCACTATTATCGATTATTGCCGTGATGGTTGTGGCGGCTCTTGGCGGAAGTGCACTAAACGTCGGACGCAGAGTTCATCCACTTTTTGCTAGCGCCCTTGCTGCAATTTGTGTCCTCCTCATCGGACCGATTTTCGCCGTTCCACGTACCGGAGCATCCACGCACGAAATCTTCGTACAATCGTATTTCCCAAGCGCACCACAATGGATCACTTCGCTCGTATTCTTCGGGATTGTCCTCTGGATCACGTATAAGGAAAACTCCGTAATGGATGCTATCGGAAAATACTTAACACCGATACTTCTATTTATCCTCTTCTGTATTTTCGTGGCCGCTATCGTTCAACCAGATGCAACATTTGCCACAACAGACGGAACTGGATTATTTGCTCAAGGATTTAAAGAAGGATATCAAACCATGGATGTACTCGGAGCGCCCCTCTTAGCCGGAGTCGTGATGAAAGATATTACGCGCCGTGGGTATTTAAACAAAAAAGAACAATTCAGAATGATGTTCGGCGTTGGAATCGTGGCGTTCATCTTACTCGCATTAGTGTACTCAACACTGGCATACAGCGGAGCCAGCATGAGCACTGTCATCGATTCAACTGCGCAACGTGCCGCAATGCTGACAACCATCGTGAAGAACTTACTCGGATCATGGGGACAACTCGCGATGGGACTGGCTGTCTGCTTCGCCTGCCTCACAACTGCGATTGGACTGACAACCACTTGCGGTCAGTATTTCGAAGAAGTGTCTAAAGGAAAAATCTCCTACAAGAAAACGATTCTTGTCACTGTAGCAGTGGAATTCATCATCTCACTTGTCGGGGTGGATTCACTCATCAACTTAGCTGTTCCAGTGTTGACATTTATCTTCCCGATTATGATTGCCTTGATTCTCTTCTCTGCCTTCGACCAATACATCCCATACGATTGGACGTATCTTGGAGCAGTAGTTGGAGCCGGAATCGTCGGCCTCGTACAAGGAATCAACACCCTCTCACAACTTTTAGGTGGAAAACTACTAGGAGACGCAGTCAAATTAATTGGCACCTTCCCACTAGCCACATATGGCCTAGAGTGGATTGTCCCAACCTTTGTCGGCGCCCTTATCTTTACAATTCTAGCCGCCATCCTAAAACCAAAACAACTTGAATTTGATTAAAAAACGGAGCCTCTCAGCTCCGTTTTTTTACTATTTGTATAGAATTTTCAAAAAAATAATGCTCCCACTACAAACTGTAGTATTTTTTCATAAAAAAAGTTTATAATAGTTTCTATGAAGATTATTAAATGACTAAAGGAACTAGGAAAAATATTATTAACGCATTTTTGAGACTGGCTTTTAAATTTCCAAATCAATCGCTTTTTTCGTTTCCTGAGATTGCAACTGAGGCATGTATCGCAAGATAAACAATTTATAAAAAGCATTTTAATAACCCAGAAGAATTAAAATCATATCATTTAACATTACCTAAAGAAATGTTAAATGATATATTTGTGACCATGATTTTAGCAACTATACAAGAACTACTATCTACATATTTTGAATTTTATCTAATATTCTTTCAAAAATCCCCCTAAAGGAGAGGTATCTAAAATGTTCATTCAATATCTTATTAATCAATCTAAAAAACCTAGTGGTATTGTAGGCCAGGTGATTGCGAAAATTTGGACTTCCTATTTTAAAAAGCTTAGCCTTTGGACAATAAAACAAACTACAATTATAGATAATAGTCGAGTTTTAGAAATCGGCTATGGAGGTGGCAGCACCATCAAAAATCTCCTTGCTTTGAATAAGCATCTTGAAATTCATGGCATTGACATTTCTAAGGAATCTTATCAAGTTGCAAAACGAATTAATTCAGATGCTATACAAAATGGTGATGTTCATCTTAGGATTGGAAATGTAGACGCGCTACCTTATCAAAATGACTACTTTGACCTTGTATTTGCCATTCAAACACATATTTTCTGGGATGATTTAAAAAAAGGCTTTCTGGAGATCTATCGGGTCATGTCTAGCCACTCCACTTTAATTATTGCTTGCGAAAAAGAAAAAATAAATTATCATATGCCAGAATATACTGCAACTCATGCGTTGGATAATATTTTAAAAAATGTTGGCTTTGCAAAAATTGAAGTGAGGCAGAATCAAAATTGGGTTTTATACATTGTGTATAAAGCTATCAGCGTTGATGCTGATTAATTTATAGTTATTTAATAGAGTTATTTTCTTCCATTTGTCAAGTCTATCAAGGCTTTAAGTAAAGAAAGAGATAAGACAGTAGCTATTCTGGCTCTCTGTCAACTGTAGCGGGTGACGAAAAGCTAACATCTAGATAGGTACTGATAGGGAGCCCACTGAGAAAGTCATCAATCGATGGCTTCTTTTATTATACTAAACTCGAGGTGATTATACGCTTGATAATCTGTCAGCTTGATTGGGATATGGGAATTATCATACGCAACACCTTCAAGTCTGTGGAAGCTTTGCGGTGACGAACGGAATCCACAGCCGCCCCTCTCTTTAAAAAGGACGGTTTGTATATCGTTGCCTTGCAGTATATGCGAACCCTGCTCCAAATGCAGAACCCCAAGTCTGTGGCATAAAAAGAAGCAAAGAAAAAAATCTACAGCTCTCCTCTTAAAAAAAGGAGGATTTGTATCTGTCAACTTGATTGGGATGTGGGAATTATCATACGCTGTGCCTTCAAGTCTGTGGAAGCTTTGCAGTGACGAACGGAAAAACTTGCGGATCAATCATAGTAGTTGTACGGAAAAGCAACCAATGCGAAATAGAGCCACAAGGCAATTGATTGCCCTGTGGCTCTTTGAGGCTTGGTAGGATTGAGACCTAGGCTCAATCCGGTGCCCGACTAACTACTATAATTGAAATATCCGCAAGGATTTTTGACGTTCGTCACAAAAGCAAAGCTTTCCCTAGTCCACAGACTTGAGGGCTTCTAGCATATCGATGCGTTGGAGGAGATGGTTCACCATATACCCTAGCGCAACCAAGATGACAATCACAATCACACATGGCAACACATATACAAACCATCCGACAGCGGGATTGAACATGACAAACCCCGGTGCCACCGTCTCAATAATCACCCTATGCAGCACTCGCCCAAACAAAATGCCAACACCCATCCCGATGACCGATAATAAAATCGTTTCGCGGTAAATATACATCGTCACTTCTTTGTTCAAGAACCCGAGCACCTTAATCGTCGAGAGCTCGCGGATTCGTTCAGCAACGTTGATGTTGGTTAAGTTATATAGGATAACGACTGCTAATAAAATCGATACGGCCGTTAAAATCATCATCACACGGCTTAATGAAGCGACAATCGTATCAATACGACTCACCATGGACGTATTTTGCACGACGGCTTTCACACCGCCTAGGCCCATTAAGTCCGCGGCTGCCTTTTGTACGCTAGCAGCGTCTTTGTCTATAAACTGTACGAAAATCGCGTTGTCTTGCGGCACTGCTCCGTATGTCTTGGCGTACACTTCTGGTGTCATTACGATGAAGTGGCCAGCGTACATTTCCACGATACCTCCAACCGTTAACGTCACATCCACACCGTCCTTATTCGGAAGCGTAAAGTTGTCGCCTGCTTTCACGTTTAAGAGTTTGGCTAATTTCTCGGAAATCAACACGCCCTCTGCAGGAAGCGTCACGACTTTTTTCGACTTCGCATCATTCAAATGAAGATACGGAGAAATGCTGGCTTCTTTGCCAACAAGCACCGTCACGGACTGCTCATCATCCACGCCTGGCACTTCACGCGTTACCGACTCGCTATAAACATCGCTATAAGAAGTCACGCTTGAAGAGCTTAAATAGTTGTGTAAAGCCGCTTCTTCTGAGGCCGTTAACACCGTGTCTTTTGAAACAATCGCATCATACGTAATAATTTCCTTGAACTGGCGATCGGCAATTCCATCAAGAGACCCGAGAATTCCACGCCCTGCAAAGAGAAGCGCCACGCTCCCAGCCACCCCGAAAATCGTCATGAGCATGCGTTGTTTGTAACGGAAAATATTCCGTGCCGTCACCTTATGCGTGAAGCTGAGACGATTCCAGATGAACGGAATGCGCTCAAGGAGAATCTTCGCCCCAGCCACGGGAGCTTTCGGCAAGAGAAGGGCGGCCGCTTGCTCATGAAGTTCGCGGCGAGCAATCCATAATGGAGGCACCACGCTACAAATGAGCGAGCAAACAATCGCAATCACGGCGATGAGTGGATGGAAATTCAACTGGATACTTGGCAATACCGTATCCTTCATCAAGGTCGCACCCAATGCACTTGGCAAGGCGTACGTTCCTAGTAAGATTCCAAGGACCGTGCCACTAACCCCTGCTGTAAAACCATACACGGCAAATTTCTTCATCACGTCTTTTGTTTCATAGCCGAGCGCCTTCAACACCCCAGCGTTGATTCGTTCTTCGTTTACAAAACGCGTCATCGTCGTTACCGTCACGAGTGCGGCCACGGCATAAAGCACAATCGGGAAGAGGTTCCCCACCGACGTAATTCCTTCAGCTGTCGTCTTCATATTGAAGAACCCTTCGCTTCCAAGCATCGTCGAACGTGTATAGACAGAGTATTTCGGTTTCGTAAGTTTTGAAACGTCCACTTCCGCCTTTTCGAGTTCGGATTCAGCCTTCTGGATATCCTTATCGGCTGTTTCTTTCTTCTCGTTGTAGGTTTCTTCGCTTTCTTTCAGCTGCGTTTTGGCATCCGCGAGTTTGGCTTCACCGTCCGCCAACGTCTTCTTGGCTTCGGCTAGTTTGGCCTTGCCTTCTTCTAATGTTCCAGCGTTAGCTTCAAAGGCTGCCACTCCTTCGCGGTATCGGTCAAGGCCATCCACGTACTGACTGTAGCTAGCGTAATACTTCGCTAAACCTTGTTGATACGCTTCTTGCCCTGCGACTAATTGTTGCTTCTTCAATGCGAGTTCGGCTTCAGCGTTTGAAATCGCCGTTTGCCCCGCTACAAGTTCTTGTTCTTTTTGAGCGAGCACTTGTTCTTTGGCATTCAGTGCCTGTTCTGTTTGAGTGAGCTGGGCTTCCACCTGTGTTAAAGCCGCCTCCATCGCTTGAAGGCTTGCTTCGGTAATGCCTTGTGCCGCAGCAGCATCCGGGTCGCTCGCTAGAAGCGCCTTCCCTTGCGCTAAGGCTGTCTTCTTCGTTTCGAGGTCTGCCTTACCTGTTTCTAGTTGCGCTTTCGCCTGCGCTAATTGCGTTTTTCCGGCTTCAAGCTGCTCCCGGCCACTTGCAAGCTCCTCTTTTTTGGCAGCAAGTTGCGTTTCAGCCTCTGTTAACTGGGCACTTGCATCATCTAGTTGTGTTTTCTTTTCGGCTAAAGTCGCCACGGCTTGTTCGATTTGCACACGGGCACTCTCGAGCTGCACACGGCTTGCTTCCAACTGATTCCACGCCGCGTTTAACTGCGCATCTCCTGAAGCAATCGTTTCTTCATTGCTACGCACTTCTTCTTGCCCGTCTGCAAACGTCTTTTCGTTCTTTTCGATTTCATTCTTGCCGTCTGCTAATTTCTTCTCGGCGTCCGAGAGTTGCGATTTGGCATCGGCGATTTTTTCTTTTCCTTCTGAAATCTTATCGTCGGCCGCCGTCTTTAACGAATCTAAGCGCGCCGCTCCATTGTCGGCCAACTTTTCTTCTAGCGCCTGTTGCAACTCCACTACCTTATCCGAGTACTCACGGCTCGTTGTTTTCCATTTGCGTAAATCCGGATAACGAAGTCGCGCAATCGTATAAACTTCAGAATCGAACGCGTCTTTTGGCACTACGGCAAACCCACTAAGGTCACCGCTCCCCGCACTCGACACTCCTTTAATCGTCTTCGAGAGTAGCTCGCTGGATTGTACAAACCCAGTAATGGTAAATTCATGTTCTTTCAGTAGAGTGTTACTTCCGGATTCATTCAAGCGAATCGTATCGCCAATCTTGTACTGATCCGCCATCGTTTGGGCAAGCACCACTTCACCTGATTTCGTAGGAAACTCGCCACTCACCAACTCGAACGTCGAAATATCCTTCGTCTGTGAGAACAAACGAATCGCACTCGGCGTATCACCAACCACCGTATCGACAAAATAGCCAAACTCCACTTCGGCGTTTTCTTCTTGAATCTCGGCTTGGTCTTCCGAACTCAACCCATAGCCTGCCACCACGAATAAATCCGCAGCATTGGCCTGCTCCATATAGCTGTTCAAGGTGTCTTCAATATCTGGACCAGACACTTTCAATCCGACCAAACTGAACGCCCCTAGCATCATGAGGAGCATAATAGAGAGGAAGCGTCCCTTCGACTGGCGAAGGGCGTTGCGGATATCCTTGTTTAATGTCTTCTTTTTCACTATCCTCACCCCTTCTAATATTCAAGCGTTTGAATATCTTGTGGATTTGGGTTACATTCGATTTTCTTCACGCGCGCATCATGCATATAAATCACGCGGTCCGCAATAGGCGCAAGCGCAGAGTTATGCGTCACGATAATGACCGTCGCCCCTTGGTTACGCGACATATCTTGTAAAATTTGAAGCACTTGTTTCCCTGTATGGTAGTCGAGCGCTCCTGTTGGCTCATCGCAAAGCAAAAGTTTTGGATTCTTCGCAACCGCACGTGCGATGGAAACGCGTTGTTGTTCCCCACCCGATAATTGCGCTGGAAAATTATTGATGCGGTGTCCAAGTCCGACTGCCTTCAAGGCTTCCTCTGCATCTTGCGCGTCTTTTACGATTTCAGCCGCCAGTTCCACATTTTCCTTTGCCGTTAAGTTCGGCACTAAATTATAAAATTGGAAGACGAAACCAACATCATCTCTTCTATAATAAGTGAGTTGTTTTTCATCAAAAGCGGAAATGTCCACGCCGTCGACAAACACATGTCCGTCATCGTTCGTGTCCATGCCTCCTAAAATATTGAGGACCGTCGATTTCCCTGCACCACTGGCCCCTAAAATAATGACTAACTCTCCTTTTTCAATTTCAAAATTCACATCATTATTAGCGATAATCTCTGTATCGCCGACTTGATACCGTTTATAGCTATTCTTCATTTCGATATACGCCATGTCTATCCCTCATTTCTCTCAACACTGTTAAATGAACAGTGTGTTGATTCTTGTTCGTCTATACTTTATAATAGGACTAGCGAAAAAACAATACACAATAATCAACAATATGTTGATTTAAGAAAAGAGTTTTAAAAATGCCAACGCAAAAACGAAAAACCACAACGAAAAGCGATTTAAAAGAAGCACTCACCCGATTACTGAGGGAAAAAGACTTCGAAACCATTAGCGTCAGTGACATTACTAAAGAAGCCGGCGTGAACCGCGGAACCTTCTATCTCCATTATGTCGATAAATTCGATATGATGGACCAGCTCATCGACGAGATTTTGCAAAACATCTTGACCCTATTAAAAGAAGGCCAGCCAAAAAATAAACAAGAGGCCTTTCCTGGTATCGTGAAAATCTTCGAGTATTTAAAGGAAGACTTCGATTTTGTTCACGCGATGACCTTGAATCGATTCAACTATACGGCTAAACTCGTCCACGACTTTCTGCTGGAATTAACGCGCCAAATTGGACCGATTAAGAAAAATATCGAGATGGTCTATCCGCTGCCAGACGATTACGCGCAAGAAGTGTTTATCTATAGCAATAGCGCGATTTTCTTCCATTGGATTCAAAAAGGCGGCGTGGAAACCCCTGAAGAAATCGCAAAAATCTTTTTAAGAATGACCGTATAAAGGAGAAAACTCATGCAAAAGACTATTATGAAAGACCCACTCTTCCTGAGCCAAAAATCAACGGCTGCCGACCCGAAAATAGATGCGCAAGTGGTCAGCGACCTGCAAGATACGCTTCGTGCGAACCGTGAACGCTGTGTAGGGATGGCAGCGAATATGATTGGTGTGAAGAAGAACATTATTATTGTAGCGATTGGTCCGATGGATTTGGTGATGCTGAACCCGCGTATTACGAAAAAGCAGGGACCATATGAAACGGAAGAAGGATGTCTGAGCCATACGGGCACGAAGAAGTCGACGCGCTATCAAACGATTGAAGTAGCCTACACCGACCCGAGCGGCAAGAAGCATACGGGAACGTTCACCGACTTCACGGCGCAAGTCATCCAACATGAAATGGATCATCTAGAAGGTATTCTCATATAAAATTCGCAACTTCAGTTGCGTTTCCTTCGAATCGTGACGGATTTCTTCATAGAAGCGATAATGGGGCACCGGTTCGAGCCTATAGTCTCTCACCTTTGAAGCCTCAAAGAGAGCGTACGAAATCAATTCCTACGCTCTCTTATTCGCATTCAATGCGATTCCCCACTATTGCTTCTATAGAATCTGTCCGATTCTTCGGAAACGCAAACTTCCGTAATCGTATTTTTTGCGCTTCTTAATGGACGAGGATGGAGGCTTGTGCCGGGAAGGCGGGATGTGCTCCTTGCGACGGCGGTGTAGTCATCTTCTTCGTTTCGTATAGTAAGAAAAAAGAGAAAAGAGTTGACTCTGACGTAACGTAATAGGTTACACTATCTAGTGTTAGGAGTTGAGGTTATGTATTTAATCAAGCAAGTAAGTGAAATCAGTGGTGTATCGGTGCGCACTTTACATCACTATGACGAAATTGGATTGCTTTCCCCGAAGAAACAGGAAAATGGATATCGCTACTACAGCGACGAGGAATTGTCCCAATTGCAGACGATTCTCTACTATAAATATTTGGGATTTCCGCTGAAAGAGATAAAGTCCCTCATGAAGCAAGACGAGGATAATCTGTTGCCACACTTAAAACATCAATTGAATTTAATGCAGAAAGAAAAAGACCGTCTTCTAACATTAATCGACACATTAGAAAAGACGATTGCGTCTACGGAAAGGAAAATGACGATGACAACCGAAGAAAAATTCAAAGGGTTCACCTTCAAGGATAACGAGAAATATAAACAGGCCGCGACTGAAAAATACGGCGAAACCGTGATGAACGAGGCCGAAGAAAGACAAAAAGGCAAGGAAGAAATCGTTGCAGACGGCTTCAACAACATCTTCTTCGCATTCGCGGATAATATCGAAAAAGGCCTACCAGCAACAGCTGCCGAAAACGTGGACTTAGCCAAACAACTGCACCAACACATGTGCACTTATGCCTTCGACTGCTCGATCGATGTCTTCTCGAGCATCGGATTCGGCTACGCGAAAAACGAAGAGTTCAGAACGAACTTGGATAAATACGGCAAAGGCGTTGGACAATACGCTTGCGACGCGATTCAAGCCTATGTCGCACAGGAGAGAAAATAAGCAAAAGAGGAGTAAGACACTTGTCCTACTCCTCTATTTTTATCTTACAAATACCAATTTTTCTGGTGTGGATAGTTCCGCATCATAAGCAA
Source organism: Granulicatella sp. 20925_1_28 (assembly GCF_041433575.1). Classification (NCBI taxonomy): domain Bacteria; kingdom Bacillati; phylum Bacillota; class Bacilli; order Lactobacillales; family Carnobacteriaceae; genus Granulicatella; species Granulicatella sp. 20925_1_28. The sequence goes on along the minus strand of NZ_JAPWBS010000003.1, from coordinate 73,537 downwards.
ATCCGTCTTCGCTAAAAGCCTCCAACTGCTTCACGTCTGTTACTTGTTCGTGCATGGCAAAACCAACCAATAACCCACGCCCTTTTTTCGACGTCGTAGAGTGTTGTTTCAACTTGCCGTCTTTGCGTTCGTAAAATTCTACGTCCACCCAGTTGTAACGAGAGCGGTCGAGTAAGGTGCTGAACTCATCACTAGCACAATTCACCACCGTTTCACCTTCTTCGAACAACTCGGCCCACTCCGCTTTCCAATAAGCCTTCAAGCTCTTTCCGTCCACGCGCAATGGTCTCAGCATATCTAAACGATACGGCTTCACATAAGCATCAGGTGTCACAGCTCCATATAGCGCAGACAAGATGCGCACATGCTCGCTTCCATAGTCTAAGCCTTCTCTCCATCCCTCTACTTGCTTCAACCAGCGAAACGCCAGACCGTTATAGAGTTCAATGGCAGGCGCAGACTCTGCTACCTTCCACCCTTCGATAAACGCTTTGTTTTCGTCGAGCAACTTCCCTTTGACCCCTAGCACTCGCGCAAGGTCCTCTTCAGGCACCGCACGCACAGCTTCGACCACCTTCGCAGCAGCCGGGCTCACTTCCCAGTCGCGTTCCTCTAATGCGTCACAATTCATTTCCTTTGCAGGCGATAGTATTAATTTCATCTCGGCACTCCTTTTCATTGTCCCCCTTAGTGTACCCTACCCGCCGTATTTTGACAAAACACAAGGAGCAATTTATACTGAATACTATCAACTAAAAGGAGAATTCTATGCACGTTATCATCAATTCCATCGCCTTATTTTACTTATTACCATTCATCAGCGTTGGAGTCTATACGATTGGAACGCAAAAATATTCACTTGCAAACTTCCTACTATTCTTTGGAGGAGTCACTGCTCTTCATTCCGTCCGCCTGATCTATCAAAAATCAGTTGGCGGATATATCATCTGGATTATAGCTTGGGCAGTCATGTTATACGCGTCCTATTGGAACAACCAGCACGAAAAATCCTATAAAACAGAAAACCAAATGCTTGAGTTTGTTGTCTGCTTTGTCAATAGAAATCCATTTCCAGATAAAATTAAAGACCCAAACAAAGCACGTGCCATCGTTGCACTCGTTATTACATTTTTAATGATTATCGCTTAACAAGGAGGGCCTCCTATGGGCTATGTATTCATCATCTTCTTTATTCTTAGTTTCTTTATCGTCACATTCGCGCTCATCCATCTACTTGCAGGAGGAGCCGCTCTTCTAAAAGGAGACAAAACAACAGGAAACATCCTCATTTTTGCAGGAGGGCTCATCGCACTTCCTACAATCCCATTACTCGCAGTGTTACCTGGAATTCCATTCCTAACATGGATCCTTGGGGCAACGCTTTGCTGCGTGGGAGCCTATATGAACGGAAAAGAAAAAGGAAACATCAACAAATCACATCACGCTATCCGCATCACTATCGCAGTCCTTCTCACACTTGGATTGGCGCTCGTTTAATGCGGTTTGCATCTTAGGGAGGATTTTTTTATGTGGGATTTATTAATAAAGTTATTTTTCTTAGTACTCAGTATCATTATTTACACTCTTTTCAATTTATTCGCTTTTTTCAGAACAAAGAATACGCCTGGAAACGACTATATTTTCCTTAGCGCACTCTGTTCTATCATCACCCTTCCAATGCTATTCGGTTCCTATCCGCTTTCAATAGTGACTTGGATTGGCGGACTGGTATTGTATTTCATCGGATCTAAAAAGAATCATGAAGCAAACGATGATTCCGATCCAACGTTTTACTTTATTATTGTAACTTTCGGAGCCCTTATTGCAGTCTTTCTGCTGTTACTTAATGCATGATGGGATAGAAAGGAGGTCCTTTGATGATAGGCTTTGAATTGGATGTTTTATATAACTTAATATACATGATTATCGGTTACTCCCTATTAAACTTAACTATTAGCTTAATAGCTAATTTTAGAAAAAAGAATACGCCTGGAAATAACTATATTTACATGAGCATACTCTGTTCTTTCGGTACAATTCCATTGCTATTTCTTTACTATCCTCTCTCGTTAGTAGCTTGGTTTATCAGCATAGTGTTATATTGTCGCGGAGCTGAAATGAATCATGAAGAAAAAAAAGATTACATTCCACTGTCTTATTTGTTTAGTATGACGGTTGCAGCGATTATTACATTGGCACTATTTTCGATATTTTCACTTCATTCATGATTGAACTGTTAATTGTTTAAAGAAAGGAACTTTATATGCTCGGATTAATCATAAGTTTACAAGAGCTTGCTGTTATCGCTTTTTTCTTCGGAGCATTCAATGCTTCGAAAGGGTTAAAAATGTTTTCAGAAGATTATGGGGCGCCACAAGGCTACTTGATGTGCATCGGCGGAGCACTCACCGGTTTGTCTGCTGCAATGTTTATGCCCATTAAACCAATGGGAATCATTCTTTGGATTATCGGTTCTATCTGCTGTTTCATCGGAGTTAGTTGGTATGATAACACTCATAAAGATACGATTTCCGGACAAATCATCCGTATTTTCACGATGGTTTTTGTCCTTGTGATTCTTTATTTCTCCTACAACATCCCATATCATTAAAAAAACGGGTCTTCCACTGCTATTTCATTTATAATAGAGTAGAAGACCTTTTTAGTACGCTTCGCACATTTTATATTTGGAGATATGATTATGATTTTACTATTCTATTATATTTTTCTTTTTGGATTTATTGTCTACGTCTTTCCTCTCTACCATATACTCTACGGATTGATAGCAGTTTTTATCCTCAAAAAGCCTAAAGCTGGCTTATGCCTCATTCTTGGCGGCGCAATCCTTGAAGCACTTGCTTATTTCGTTTTTTATAGTTCTAATACTATTCCCTGGCTTAAACAATACCTTACTATTCCCTGGACGATCGGTTGCCTCCTATGCTATACCGGCATTTATTTAGTTGATAAAGAAAAAAATAAACTAAACCTCTTCTTCTTTTTCATCCAAACTATATGCTTCGCCTTCTTCCACTACGCCTTATCCAACTAACTTTAAATCAACCAAAGACTCGCGTGGCGAGTCTTTTCCTATTTCTAGCACCCCACTAAGCAGTTTAAAAAGTTACAGCACCCCATGTCGCGGATGTTCCGTAGTTGAACTCAGGCTCACAGGCCAGACGTCCATTTCCTGATATGTCCGCACGACTCGTTCCGAGTCCCTTGCGGCATATCAGTCCAATGATTCTGGCCTAAGCGTTCGCCTTCGTATCCTGTTGTTAGCGACGAATCACCACCTCAATGAAAAGCACCCTCTGTCGCGGATGTTCCGGTGGTTGACGAAGTAAATTAATATCGTTCAAAAGCCAGACCCTCTCGTTTTTTGTAAATTTGTATTGAATAGATTTATAACCCATTAATCTATTTATTTCTTTGGATTCTGCGAGAACTGGTTTGGAGGATAAACGAAAAGAATCAGTTTATTGAAAAAATAGTGGGACTAAGCATTAAAACGAATTAGGGGACGTAGGAATTTTATTCCGTACGTCCCCTTTGAGGCTTTAAAGGTGCAAGACCAAGGCTTGCACCGGTGCCCCACTATAACTCTTTCAATAATAAAACTGATTCTGAACTCGGTTATCCGCCAATGCACTCATTTCTTCTTATCCAAAGAAATAAAGCTTCGCTTTATCCTCTTATTCATAAATCTATTCAATGTACACTAAGCACATACAAAATTTTTGCACACAAAAAGCCGAGAGGATTCTCGGCTTTTCAAGGCGATTATTTGTTTGCTAATAAGTCGCGGATTTCTTTTAAATAATCTTCTGCAGTTGGTGCAGCTGGAGCAGCTTCTTCAGCTTGGTTGCCCTTAGCTAATTCAGAAGCTTTGTTCATACCTTTAATGATTAAGAACAATACAGCGCCAACGATTACGAAGTTGATGATTGCAGCGATGAAAGCACCGATACCGATTTGAGCAGAACCTAAACGGAATGAAACTGCTGCGATATCTCCTGTGTTTGCTACCATAGCGATGATTGGTGAAATAATATCATTTACTAATGAATCAATGATTGCTTTGAAAGCTCCACCGATGATAACCGCTACTGCTAATTCAACGATATTCCCGCGCATTAAAAACTCTTTAAACTCTTTTAACATAAATGTTTTCCTCCTTTGTTTTTTAGGTTAAATAATTACCTTAAACAGAATACTAAAATTAAAACTAAAATACAACTAAAAACATTCAGAAATTTACACTTTTCGTACATAATTTTGCGGAGTGTATTTTTCTACCGAAAATCCGACTTCTTCCCCTGCTGCCATGCGAGCCAAACATTCGCCAATCCAGACGCCACTTGCAAGCCCTGAAGAGCCTAAACCACTTGCTACAAAGGCATTTGTCGTATTTGGCACTTCGCCAAAGAACGGTAGAAAATCGGAAGTATACGCACGCGTTCCTACGCGCACCCCACTGCGTTTGGCATTTTTTAAACTTGGAAGACTCGCACACGCTTCTTCGTACATGCCGTTTAAGAGTTCTTCATCTGGAACCAAATCGAAACCTTGCGTATTTTCGTGGGTCGCTCCGACTAAAATCTTGCCATCTGGGAATGGAAGAATATCAATCTCACCATGCAACATGCACACTGGCCATTTCGATGTATCTTCGGTCGTCTTTAAGGTAAGTTCAATCAACTGGCCCTTTTGCGGACGGACATCCACGTAGTAGCCAAGCGGTTCGATGAGTTCTTTGACCCACGCACCACTAGAAAGGACCACCGCATCAAAGGCTTGCACCTCTTCGCCAAGAAGCACACGGACCTCTTCGCCAACAGCTTCAAGAGTTACTTTTTCACGGACCACACGAGCCCCGTTCTTCTCTGCTTGTTCTAATAGAAGTGTCACAAGTAACTCGCCGTCCACTCGACCACCGCCGCTACAATAGAGCGCACCGTCTGGATTCGACCAGCCCGGAATCACACACGCCACGTCTTCTGGAGTTAAGGCACGCACATCGCCAATCATCGGCGCATCCACGCGTCGCTCCACGGCCATCTCTTCGACCTTCGCCAATTGCTTCTCGGTATGCTTGAAAATATACGCCCCGACTTGCTCATACGGCAATTCACTGACACCGTCCTCGCGTAGCTGATCCATCAACTGCGGATAGTACGCCGCTCCATGTGACACGAGCTGGTACCAGTCTTTATTGCGACGTTGCGATAACCATGGGCAAATAATCCCGGCAGCCGCCTTCGTTGCTTGGCCCACGCCCGCGTCAAATACCGTTACATCGATTCCTTTTTTGCTGAGCTGATACGCCGCAGTCGCTCCGACAATCCCAGCCCCTACGATTGCTACTTTCTTCGTCATCTTCTTCACTCCTAGCTGAAGTCTCTTGTTTCAAATTGCCCTTCGCGTTCAAACCATTCCGCCACTGTTAACAGTAACGCCTCTTGCCCACGTGCTGCCATCAACTGTACGCCAATTGGGAGGCCTTTTTCGGTTAAAAAGACTGGCAAACTAATCGCTGGTGCGCCTGTAATATTGGATAATTGCGTAAACGGTGTCAGCGCAAGTGTTCGGTCAAACATGCGCCAAATCACGCTTTGTTGTTCCGGCACACTTAGTTCATCCATATGCTCCAACGCTTGTCGCACCGATTCTTCCATCGGGAATTGCCTATGAAGCGGAGCCACGTCGCTCACACTCGGCGTTAAAATGAGGTCGTACTGCTCATGCACTTTTTCCATCGCATGCGCATATGTGTCCCATTTCGACAGAGCCGCGCTATAATCTTTTGCTAAAATGCGTTCCCCAGACTGGTATATCCCCCAAGTCATGAGTTCCATATCGTCTTTGGTGAACTTACGGCCAAAGCTTGCCTCCATGCCTTGGAACATCGCCGCCGTCTCCACACTATTCATCACATAGTAGTTCTTCATCACTTCTACGCCGTCAACGGGCCAGCCAATCGGTTCGACCACACAGCCAACACCTTCTAGGAAATCCACAGCCTTACGAAGCGCCTCCTTGGCTTCTGGAGCGACAAAGCTTTCAATAGGAGATTTCTCAATCACTCCCACTCGAAGCGGACGGTTTGGCAGAGCGTCCCAGTCTTTAATAAGCGGTGTTAAAAATGGACTGTCTTTTTGCTCGACTTGCATCCATTTCAACAACTCACGCGTATCACGAACCGTCTTCGTCATCGCAAAATTCACCGAAGCACCTTGCCAGCCACGATAGCTACCAGGGCCAACAGGAATGCGCCCACGACTCGGCTTCAACCCGATTAAGCCCGTAAAGCTCGCTGGAATCCGAATCGATCCACCGCCGTCACTCGCCCCTGCAATCGGAACGATGCCTCCAGCCACGGTAGCCGCCGCACCACCGCTAGACCCACCGGCATTGCGATTCAGGTCATATGGATTATTGGCGGTGCCCCAGAGTTGCGGCTCCGTCATATTCTTAAAGCCAAATTCCGGCGTATTCGTACGTCCAACAATGATAAAACCCGCTGCTTCCAGACGCTTCACGAAATTATCGGTACGGTTTACTGGAATTCCCTTCAAGAGCTTACTTCCCGCACTCGATGGTTCCCCTGCTTGATTTTGCCCGAGGTCCTTCAAGAGAAGCGGTACCCCGCCAAACGGCAGCCCTTCAAACGAACGCGACCCTGCTTCTTCTAGCGCACGCTCCGCTTGCAAGTGCACAACCGCGTTTAGGCTTGGATTTCGTTGTTCAATTTTCTCTAATGTCTCTTGGACTAATTCCTTTGGAGATACCTCGCCACTAGCGATAGCCTCTCTCATCTCGATGGCGTCTTTCCACATAGTTTCACGTCCCTTCATGTCTTCCTTATTGTACAGTGAAACGGAAAGTCGGTAAAGGCTCATGCAGTCGCAAAGCATTGAGTACGCCTAAAACGCTAGAATTTTTTGGAAACAAATTCAGAAAAAACGACCTCTGTTACCGTTTACTCCTGACTTTTCCAACGCGATTTTGGAAATTGAAGAAAATATGAAGAAACTATTGAGAAATATATAAAAATTAGTAGTAAAAATTTACAGTTGTGATATAATAATAAATATAGATTTAACCGAGAACAGTAACTAGAAGGCTTTTTGCAAGGGTTGCTCTATTTTTTTGGAGATTTTAGTTAAAGTTCTCACAAATTAATACCTTTAGGAGGAAAATAATGAAAGATTTCATCAAAGGAAGACTCTCGAAGTTACTCTTCGTATTGTTCATCCCGATGTTATTATTCATGCTGGCCCCTCAATCAGTGGTGAACGCAGCAGACGTTAGTAATAACATCAGTTCATTGACGGTCTCTTCAAGCGAAATTACAGACGGTGGACAAACGACCGTTAAATTTACGTTTGACGAACACGCCCAAAAAATCAAAGCTGGAGACACTCTTGAAGTGACTTGGCCAAGTTCAGGCACTCTTCACGGGACTGGATTTAAGAAAACCATCCAATTGACCATCGACGGCAAATACGTTGGGGACATGGTCATCAAAGACGGTTCTGCAAAAGTAACATTCAACGACGGCATCACTGGCCTTGAGAACGTTCGCGGTTGGGGTGAATTCGAAATCGAAGGTCACAACGACACAGCAACAGACAAAGAACACGTTGGTAAATTCACCATCGTGAGTGGAGACAAATCTGTCGAATTGAACGTGAAGAAAATGGCGACTGGTGTAAACAACGCTCCATTCTACTTAAAAGCTGGGGATATGCACGCTGACGACCCTGACAACATTCTTTGGGCAGTAACGATTAACGCGATGAACTTAGAAGTAGACGGCGACGTTCGTCTCGAAGACGAAGTGCAAGGCGGACACAAATTAGACCCAAACAGCTTTAAAATTACAACAACAGGAGCAAAACCTGGCTACTATTCAGGCGCTACTGCGATTGAAGATTTCAAAGCAGCATTCCCTGGATCAACATTTACAGTGGATGCTTCAGGAAAATTCGTAGTGACGATTCCTAAAGACCAAATCAACAAGACTGGCGTTCTTATTTTCTATCGTACAAAAGTAGAAAATGAAAACCAAAAAGAATTCAAGAACAACACAAAAGTTTGGTACCAAGTCAAAGGTGAAGCCGCTGTTGTGGCAAAAGAAGTAAACGCATCTGTTGCAAACATCAATGCAAACGGTGGTGTTGACGGAGACCAATCACTTCCATCAATTCCAACAACGACAACAGTAGCAACAACTACTACTACGACAACAGAAGCTCCTACAACAACTACAACTACAACTGAAGCTCCTACAACAACTACTACAACAACAGAAGCTCCTACGACTACTACGACTACAACGGAAGCTCCTACTACAACAACAACGACAACAGAGTCTACAACGACTTCAACAACGACAACTGAAGCGCCAACGACTACTACGACAACAACAGAGTCTACAACGACTTCAGCAACGACTACTGAAGCACCAACGACTACTACGACTACAACGGAGTCTACAACGACTTCAGCAACGACGACGGAAGCTCCTACGACTACTACGACAGAAGCTACGACAACAACAGCAACTACAACGACAGAGTCTACAACAGCTGCGACAACAACTACCGAAGCTACGACTGCTTCTACGACAGCTGCAACAACGACTACTGAAGCAACAACTGCTTCTACAACAGCAGCGACAACAACGACTGAGGCGACTACTGTTTCAACAACTGCCGCTACAACAACATCTGAAGGCTCTTCTACTACAGAAGGCTCAACAACAGGCGTAACGACAGGTGAAACAACAGACGCTACAACAGTAACTCCTGCACCAGAAACAACAACAACGACTGTTACACCAGACCTACCAAACACTGGTACAACAAGTAACACAGCCGTAATTCTAGCAGGAATCATCGTAACAATCTCTGCGATGTTCGTTCTAGTTTCTAAAAAAGCAGAACAAAACTAATTAGACTTTACTAAAAAAGCAAGCAGCTAATGCTTGCTTTTTTCTTTGTTTAAACCGTCCTCCCCCTCCCCATAAATTTGTAAAAACTTTTCATATTGAAAATAAACAAAAATGTTGAAATATAGCTGTTTTTAGGGGAATGCTTTTAGGTATTTTCAATGTCAGGATTTAAAAATGGGGCAAAAACGAATGCCTCGCATTTGGTTTGAAAACCTATAATCCCTAATGATTATGCTATACTAGATATATAGTGTTGTTATTAATAAATGTCAGTGCGAGATCAAATCGGGATACTGTCAATAATTATGTGTAAACACTCAAGTAGAGTTACGGAGTGTTAATCCAATAATTATTGATAATATCGAATTTTTTTGGTAAGATAACTTTATTAATACCTAAATGGTGTGTAATTTTCTATCAACATAGTCAGGAGAAAAGGAACTTATGCTAAAAAAATTTAATGAATTGTCACTGAAAGATAAGGCTTATCTAATTGGTGGTTTGATCTTATTAGTCATTGTGATCGCCTTTGGTCTGCTCAATAGTCAAACAGTAACTGTCAGTCTTGTCTTTACACAACTATCTGCTCCCTTGATTTGGGTGATTTTTACTTGTCTAGTAATCGGGATCATTGCTGGTAGTGCTATTGGTATTAGCTATCACCATAGCAAGACTCAAGATCTGAGAAGCCGCATTGCTGAAGCAAAAGCGACTATCAATATAAAAGACAAGGAGCTTGTCCAGTACGAGGAACAGGTGCAACAATTAAAAGGCTCTTTGTCAAATAGTGTTGATGAAGAAATTTAGGAAGGGATTAAGCAACTAATTGTTGCTTAATTCCTTTTTGTTTTGGGCCAAACATTTTTGTTATTAAGATAATCCTGTTTCTAAAATGGTAATAGTTTTTAAAACCGTAGGCATTTCTTTTAAGCACTTTTATTTTATTGTTTATTCCTTCGATAGGGCCATTTGTTCTAGTTGGATACTCACAAGTATTTTGAATATATGGCAAGTAAGTCATAAGAGTCTTTAATACTCTTTTTAACCCAGGAGATAGGTCTAATTGCGTAGCTGCTTCAATCGTTTCCTTGAATTCTATATAATCTCTATCCTGTATACATTCACGAAGTGAATGTACAACCTCATAATCATGTTTAAGAGATGGATTGTTTTCTAAGATATAATCCACAATTCCTTGGGTTGTCATAAAGCTTTCAAAAAGCTTATAACGATTATATTTATAGTTCTGAAGTTCATTAGGATTCTTTAAAATTAACTTCCAATAATGTTTTAACTTTCGATATAATTTAGCGTCTTTATAACGATGTTGATTCATGACACGTACCCGAGTTCGATTTAATTCTCTATTTAAGGCTTGTGCGATGTGAAAAGGATCAATGATAATTTTAGCGTTAGGAAACATTTCTTTTATTAATTGAATGTACGGTACGTACATATCGATAGAGATAGTTTTTACCTTTAATCTAGTCTTAGGCTCAAAACGATAAAAATATTGTTTCAAACTGTAAGATTTTCTATCTCGTACAACATCGACCAGCTTGTGTGTAGTGCTATCACAAATAATGAAGCTCATATTACTATCGGAAGATTTGACGGATTTAAATTCATCAAAACACAGATGCTCAGGTAAATCGTGTAATGGTTTAATGGTCAATAATCGTGCTGTATCATCTATAATACGTCTTACAGTATGAACTGAAACATTTGTTTCTTTTGCGATATATGTTTCAGATACTGTTTCACTAATTTTTGATTTGATTTCATTTTTTAATCGTTTAGAGATATGACAGTTTTTTTCTACGATTCGACTAGTGTCTGCAGTAAATGAAGAGCCGCATTCTCTACAGAGAAATCTCTGCTTGCGTAGATTTAAGTAGGCCGGAAGGCCTGAAACAGAACAGAGAGTGATACGAGATGTTTTCGTGCCGTTTTTAACGATATTATTATTCTGACAAACACATCCACAGACAGTACAAAATTCTGGTTTATGCGTATATGTAGCTGAATAAAATAAAGATTTTCTCTTTTTAAATATCTTCTCTTGAACTTTATTATCCCAAATAATGTTTTTATCTTTGATTTGTAGCGTAGCTTCTAGTATATTGTTCATATGGTCATCATCCTTTTGTATTAGGTTTAGCGATTTTAATATAACGGATGTTGGCCTTTTTGTATACACTAAAATAGGGTTGTGGAAAATTTCCATCAACCCTAGAAATTATAGAACCAAATAAACGCATTTAAAAAAACTAGCAGAAAAACTGCTAGTTTTTTTGTATCTAATAAAAGTAGTACATATCAAACGAGATGTTAAATTTAGTCATTTTTTACGTAATAGGTTGTTCTTCCTTTTCCATATCGATTAATATAGCCCTCTTCGACGAGTTTTTTTAGCATATTTTCAACGGTTGCTTTACCTATACTTGGAACTAATTCCATGATATCTGATTTAGTAAACTTGCCCAATTTTTTATTGACTGCTTTTCTAACCAGTTCAATAGAAGGGAGCTTTTCATCTACATAGTCAACTCTCTCTTCAAAATCAATATAAGCTGCCAATATTGTTCTAAGAATATATTTTATAAAAGGAGTCACATCTTCTTGACCATCATGCCAATTCAAACCACTTTTTCTTAAAGATGAGTAATAACCCTCTTTATTTTGCTCAATTTTACTCTCTAAACTAATGTACTTCCCAATCACATACCCTTGTCTATATAAAAGAAGTGTCGTTAACAATCGACTCATTCGACCATTTCCATCATTAAATGGATGAATACACAGAAAATCATGGATAAATATCGGGATTAACAACAACGAATCTACTTCATTTTTATCCAAAGCTCTATTAAGTTCTCTACAAATATCTTCAATTGCTTTCGGTGTCTCATATGGAGGTAATGGCTTAAATATTTCTATAACATTACCATTTTGATCCTGTTCAACGATAGAATTTTGAGTGTTTTTATATCTTCCTCCAATTCCTTTTTCACTATATTTATACAATTCTCTGTGGAGTTGTAAAATATAATTGCTATTGATAGGAATATACTCATAACTTTCGTGTATCGTATTTAAGACGTCCCTATATCCTAAAATTTCTTCCTCGTCTCTGTTTCTCGGTGTTGTTTTATGAGCCATTAACTCCTTAATTCTCGTTGTTGTCGTGATAATTCCTTCTATTTTATTCGAATCTTCCACGCTTTGAACTTTAGCAATTTCTACCAATTTATCTAAAACAGCAGGTTTTTGTTTCAAAAACAGCTCTTGTTTACCCTTATGTTCATGAATTTTTGCTAGAAGATTAATCACTTCAACATCCCATTGACTTTGCGATAATTTTTCATAATCAAAAACTCTCATTCGCCTACCTCCTTCTTTTTTCTCCTAATTATACATTGTTTTTAGGCGATTTAAAAGTAGTTAGGCGATTCTATCCACCTCCAAGCACCTCTCTCCCTCCGCCGCGGGATTCCAAATGCAATAACGCTCTGTCTGCTAAGCTAACCCTGTTTTCATTGCCATTACACTCCATAAAAAGCACATCTAAAAGCCGACGAAGAAGCCTGCGGATGCTATACAAACCGTAACGTGTTTAGCATTACATGCGAATTAGTTGGCGTAGGAATTTATTCCTCACGCCAACTTTGAGGCTGTAAAGGTGAGAGACTCTTCGAGGCTCGAACCGGTGCATCGTTATGGTATGTATAGCAATAATCCGCTGGGCTTCGAAATCGGCTTTTAGACCTTCGGTCTATCCTTGACCTATTTTTTTATGAAGAGTATAATTGACCTTATGAAAAAAACAGCGATTAACTTAACAGACGGGCCGATTTTGCGGTCCATTATTGCATTTGCAATCCCAATTATAATTTCAAACATATTCCAGCAACTATACAACACCGCTGACATCATGATTGTCGGGAGGTTCCTTGGGCAGGATGCGCTGGCAGCGGTTGGAGCCACAGCCGCCATCTTTGAACTCATCGTCGGGTTCTCGCTTGGAGTCGGTAACGGGATGGGCGTTATTATCGCACGCTATTATGGGGCCAATAACCATCGCCTTTTGAAACGTGCCGTTGGAGCAACTCTTGTCATCGGAGCCTTTCTCAGTCTTCTTGTGGCGATTATCGGAAGTTTCGGCATGTATCCTCTCCTTCAGTTTCTTGGAACGCCTGAAAGTATCATCGACCAGTCGTATGAGTATATCTCGATTGTCGTGATCGGTATTGCCGTGACCTTCGCATATAACCTCTGTGCGGGTCTGCTTCGTGCAGTCGGCGACAGTCAGGCGGCACTCTACTTCCTGATTTTCTCAGCGGTAGTGAACGTGTTTTTAGATATCTTACTCATCACAACGTTCAACATGGGCGTTGCGGCAGCAGCGATTGCGACGATTATCGCACAAGGATTGTCGGCCGTACTCTGCTTTATTTATATTAAAAAACGCGCCAGCTTCTTGATTCCAGCAAAAAGTGATTTCGTACGCGACGACGAATTATACATGGACTTACTCAGCCAAGGCCTAGCCATGGGACTCATGTCGTCCATCGTATCGATTGGATCCGTGATGCTTCAATCTTCTATCAACGCACTCGGACCAGTCATCATCAGCGCGCAAACGTCGGCTCGACGCATCTTCGCGTTCTCGACACTCCCATTCGCGGCGATTGCGGCAGCGATGACGACGTTCACTTCGCAAAACTTCGGAGCAAACAAACCGCACCGTATCGCGAAAGGGATTCGTCAAGGAAGTCTTGTAGCGTTCGGCTGGGCGATTCTGGTGTGCATCTTCTTGTTCTTTGCAAGTCCTGCGTTAAATGAACTTATCTCTGGTTCAAGCGACCCTGTACTTCTGGAAAATGCGGCGCTTTATAACCGTATCGGGTCAGTGTTTTATATCCCGCTTGCGCTTCTATTGATTTTACGAAATAGTTTGCAAGGACTTGGGCAAAAGGTAACGCCATTGGTTTCGAGCTTTATTGAGTTGGTGGGGAAAGTGCTTTTTGTCATCTTCATCATTCCGCACACCGGCTATCTTGGAGTTATTTTCTCTGAGCCAATCATCTGGTGTTTGATGGCAATCTATCTTTCATATGCTTTCTTACGTCATCCGCTTATTAAAGAAGTAAGGCATGAGATTTTTTAATAATAAAAGAGACAAAATAATACCCTCGGTTTCTTCATAGTGTTGATGGTAAGGACATCGGGCTGAGCTTAAATCTCAGCCCTACCAAGCTTCAAACTGACTCTACGGGTCTTACCCTAGAGTCAGTAATTCACATTGGTTGTTCTTCCTTACCATTCACACTATAGAACCGAGGGATTTTTGTCTCTTTTCACCTCTTCTTACTCTGAGAGATGACGCAAAAAGGCTTATTGTGCTCTCTACTTTAGATAATCGGCACAGAGGGAAACTTCCAGTTAGCCAGTGCTTCAAAAGGATGCTGTCATAGACGGAATGCTACTGGAAGATTTTTAGGTGCTGTTGGATTTCTTTTTGGAAATCCACAACGCCTCTTTTTTTACCAAGATTTTAGCGTATAATGAAGGGGAATAAACAGAAAGCGGTGATGAGATGGGACAAATTACAGATCAATTAAGACAGACGTTTATGGAGGTATATGGCACGGAGCCGGAGGAAAGCTTTTTTGCGCCGGGGCGTGTGAACTTGATTGGGGAGCATACTGACTATAATGGTGGGCATGTCTTCCCTTGCGCGATTACGTTGGGGACTTATGCGTGGGTGAAGCCACGTACGGACAAGAAGCTCCGTCTCTATTCGGACAATTTTCCGAAGGATGGTATACGCGAGCTCGATATGACGGACCTGGCTTACAGGGGCAGTGACTCGTGGGCGAACTATGTCAAGGGCGTTTTCGTGTACTTGGCGGACCTCGGCTTCGCTTTTCCGCACGGTCTGGACATCGCATTTTACGGAAACATCCCGAACGGCTCGGGTCTCTCATCGTCAGCCTCATTCGAGCTGCTCGTGGGCGTCATCGCTCGCAAAGTATATACTCTAGACATCGACACGCTGGGTCTCGTGAAGGTTGGGAAACGTGTGGAAAATGACTTCATTGGTGTGAATTCCGGCATCATGGACCAGTTCGCTGTGGGGATGGGCAAGAAGGACCACGCCATCTTCCTCGACTGTGCAACGCTAGAGTATGAACTCGTTCCTGTTAAACTCGGCGACTATCGTATCGTGATTATGAACACGAATAAACGCCGCGAACTGGCCGATTCGAAATACAACGAACGCTTTGCCGAAACGCGCATTGCCTTGAAGGAACTACAAGAACACGTGGCTATCGAAAGTCTGGGAGACCTCACCATCGATCAGTTCGATGAGTTGAAGCATCACCTATCCAGCGAACTCATTGTAAAACGTGCTCGTCATGCCGTCAGTGAAAACGAACGGACAGTGCTTGCGACTCGTGTCTTAAAAGAAGGTGACCTCGCCCACTTCGGACGTCTGATGAACGAGAGCCATCTCTCTACAGAACTCGACTACGAAGTAACCGGTAAGGAACTCGACACTCTGGTGCATACCGCTTGGGAACAAGCCGGCGTTCTTGGTGCTCGTATGACAGGTGCTGGATTTGGCGGATGTGCCATCGCACTGGTGCATAAGGGCCATATCAAAGCTTTCGAGGCCAACGTTGCCAAAGTCTACACTGAAGAGATTGGCTACGCTCCAAGTTTCTACATCGCGGAGATTGCGGACGGCGCACATTAAAAATGAAAAAGAGACAAAATAAACCCTCGGTATCTTCATAGTGTTAGGGTTCCCAGGGCTTCCATGGCCCTTCGCGGATATCTTCATAGTAAAGGAAATAACTGTACCGGCAAGAGCCTAGGTCTCTTTGCCTATCGAACTTCAAAGGGCGTCAAGTTGATAAAATCAACTGACGCCCTTTTAGTTCTTGAAAACTATTCAGGAGTTCTATTTACTTTAGTAATAATCTTAATTATTTCATTTTCTTTTACCTTATTTACTCCTAAATCTTTTCTCATAGCATTTATAAGTATTTCAACAAAATGTAATGTTCTTCCAGTGTCTTCGGGATCATCAATATTATTTTGTTTGAATTCCTTCCATGCATTGAGTACTGAGGGCGAGCCCCACAACAAGATACTAGCTTGAAATTTATTTATATTCTCAACAATATCATTTGTTTTCATATTTGGATTGACAATCATTAATTCATACATGAAATTTACAAATTCTAAATAGGCATCTTTTCTCTTCTCAGAAAGATACTCTACTCTTTTCATGTATGTTGAATACACAACCCCTACGATTGAAATAGTTCCCGTTATAATTGCTACTATAAAAACTTTATCCAAGTTAGATACATACTCAAAAATACTTGGAAGTAAAAATATTATTTCTAAAACACCTGAAATCACAAAAGAAAATGCTGCAATGTTAATCAGATTTTTAATAATACCCCAACTAATAAATTGTTGTGCAATAGATAATACTGTCAGAACTCCTAAAGACCCAATCATTATACCCAATATCATATTTCTACTTACTCTCCAATCAAAGTAATTTTTTTATAGTTCGGTAAAAAGTCCGGGTAAATATTGGGAATAAAAACATTGAATAATATTTTGTCTTTATCCATATACATTCCTAAATCTCCGTCCTTAACTTCAACAGCTTGCAACCTTATCCCTCTAGGTACTACTTCATCTTTTCCATACACAAGTTTTGCTCTATAAAAATATTTTTTCCCAGGTTCTAATACTTCCATTTCTAAATAACTTTCATAATATGATTGATTATCGACGGATTTCTTTCCCAAATATACACTCCCTCTATTTGATAACTCAGTTTGAGGGTAAATATTATTTACATTATAATAATTTAGACAAATTCCTGTAGTAATTCCTCTGAATAACCTCTGTGCAAGAATGTGCCCTGAATGAAATATAGTAGGTTTATATCGTTTCTTTTTATTACGTTTACTTTTCCCAATAGTGTTAGCATCAACAATTCCGTATCCACCAACTGCCCATCTTTCATTTAGATCTCTAAACGCTGAAAAGTAATTGGTATCATTAAGCACCTTGACTTTTTGATCTATTAGTTTATTAAATTTTTCATCTAAATCATCTATATCTTCAATTAGATGTATGGAAAAATTTTCTAAATTGAAATTTCTATCATCGCGAGTAATTCCCAACTGTTCCCATAAATCTCCTTCTTCAATTAATTGTGTTATTATTTCTTTGTAAGCACTACACATCTAACTTCCCTCCTTTTGCTCATTATATCACTAGATTCTAGTGTTTAACAGCTCTATTCCATCACATTTCTCCAAATCACCTCTTTTTTTACCAAGAATTTATCGTATAATGAAGGTGACGAAATAGAAAGCAGGATGAGAGATGAGCAATTATTTAAAAGCAAATCAAGACAGATGGAATAATGTAAACAATGACTATACTGCGCCAGTGACACATGAAGAATTAGAAGAAGCTAGAAAGAAGCCCATTTCTGTGGCATTAACGGTTGGAAAAAAAGTTCCGGAAGAATGGTTTGAAAAAGCCAAGGGGAAAAAGATATTAGGTTTAGCTTGCGGCGGCGGACAGCAGGGTCCCGTTTTTGCCGTGAAAGGTTATGACGTCACCATCATGGATTTTTCGACATCACAATTACAAAAAGATGAGATGGTGGCTAAAAGAGAAGGTTTAACAATCAACATCATTCAAGCCGATATGACAAAACCATTCCCATTTGAAGATGAAACCTTTGATATTATTTTTAATCCCGTTTCGAATGTCTATATAGAAGATTTAGAAAACATGTATAAAGAAGCTGCTCGAGTGTTGAAAAAAGGCGGACTGTTGATGGTCGGGTTTATGAATCCTTGGATATACATGTACGACGCTGACGTTGTATGGGACCAACCCGACGATGAATTACTGTTAAAATTCTCCATCCCTTTTAATTCAAAAGATCTGGAAGAACAAGGCAAAATCACCATCAATCCAGAATACGGATATGAATTCAGCCACACCTTAGAAACTCAGATTAGAGGGCAATTGAAAAACGGTCTCGCGATGATCGATTTTTATGAATCATGCGACAAAAGACATCGATTGTCACGATATGGCAATGACTATATATCGACACTCTGCATAAAACTGTAATGTGATAGAACAAATAATAAAAGGCTAAGCGACAGTCTCGCTTAGCCTTATTTTTCTGGTTGAAAATATCAAAACACCTATTCAACACCTGCTTGTGAAGTGTTATACTTATGGTAGGCAACTAGCCTCGTAAGGAGGTGAGGCTTTAGTGGAAATGTTCATTATATATTTTCTTGCTCCCCTGCATGTGGGACTAATTTTAATATTAGTAGAGTATTTGCTGAACTCTAGCAAGAAAAAATAGTTGCCTTAGCACCAGAACGTTAGATACTATATAACGAAAAAAAGAGCATTGGATGTACGAGATCCAATGCTCTTTCTGGCTTTAGTGATTTGAAATATTCACTATTTTCTTGCTCCTTTAATATACCATAAATTTCTTTAATGTCAAGATAAGCTCCATTCAAGATAAAAGAACGGTGAGATTCCACTCATACATGAAAAAGGTGAGGCAGTTTAAAAAAAAGACAAAAGGCCCTCGGTTCTATAGTGTGAATGGTAAGAAGAGCAACCAATGTGAATTACTGACTCTAGGGTAAAACCCGTAGAGTCAGTTTGAAGCTTGGTAGGAGCCAAGACGCAGGCTTGACCCGGTGCCTTACCATCAACACTATGAAGATACCGAGGGTTATTTTTTGTCTTTTATTACCTTTGAACCGACACAACTTCGAGGTCGCCATTTTCGTTCTGAAGGACGCGGAACATAATCTCGTCGCCTTCTTTTGGCCCTTCTGGGTGCTTCGAGTCCATCAAGAGTGTGCCGAAACATTGGTTGCCTTCCACGCGCGAGATGCGGACCCATAAGCGTTCGGGTTCCTTCGTCTTGTCTTCGTAGTAGAAAGCTACACCAAAGTCATCGGGATGCTCGCGGCGGCGGAATCGGTCGAGTCCTTGGAAGGTACGTGTCTCTTCTTTTTCTTTGCTCTTCGTGTCATAGACTTCCGCAATGACGCGTCTTGCACGGTCAACGATATATGGATCCACTTCAATCCATTTCATCGAACAGAACTCGCAGTCATCGAGGTTTGCTAGACGAATGAGATACATCGTCTCTTCTGGAATGAGTCGCATGTCTAGCGTCGATTCGCCTTCTTTTGCGATCCATAGCGGTTGGAACGAAACGCCGGCCTCTTCGTCGATATATCCGTAGAGGACAAGCCCCGTGTCGCCTGGTTTGGCTACTTCTGGCATCACGTCTTCGATGAGCGCCACGCAGCGAACGTAGACGAGTTGATGGTAGAAGCTTCGGAATGAGGCGTCTTTTACTTTTTGCATTTGACTTGCGATTGGAATTTCATTTGGGAAGAGTTCGCCTTTGATGTCCAGTCCAGGCGCAAAAGCGCAGCGGTCAAGCCACTCCGGACTTGTCACCTCTGGAATCGGTTCGGCGTGGGCCTTGGAGGCGAAACGCTCTCTGCTATCGGCCACGATGTCCACCGGCAGGTCTAGATTCACATGCTCCATCCATTTCCAACGATAATCGTCCGGCAAATGCAAGAGGAGAATCTGCGTCTTCCCTTCATGCTCGTAAATGTCCAGCACCTTGAAGTGGCTGTCGCGGTTCGCAACGTGTAGCCCCCAATTAGTGCCGTGCTCCGCCTTCGTCAAATCAAAAAGGTGGTTGGATAAAATGCTGAAGCGGTGCGTTGTCACCATGCCCCCCACGCGACTCGTCGCATCGGTAAAGGCTGCGTTACGCACGATCTGCCCCACCTTAAACTTCGCTACTTCTTCCGGCGTTAGGTTGATGTCTCTAGCAAAGAGCTGCAATCCCGGCAGCATCTCATTCATTAGTTGTTCGAGTTGTTGTATTTCTGTCATTCTACTTCTCCTGTCTTACCACAATGCACGTTCTAGTGTGTCGTTCTCGTACGGTTGGAGGTTCACGATGCTCGACTTGATCGTTCCATCCGCTTTCTTAGTCGTCTGTGGCTCTGATTCGCCGATTAACAGCACATTGATTCCTTCTTTTTTGGCAAATACGATCACCGATGTCCCTGATTCAGACACATAACACTCCACGATTTCATACGAGTCGCCTCCAGATTGGAAAGTCAGCCCTGCCCACTTGAAGTTCGCCTTCTCGCCATCGACCGTAGCATATTTGAAAAGCTGGTCTGGAACGGCTAAATCATAGTACTCCCGCTGGGTCGCTGGACTCGTGCGCTCATAGATTTCGCCTCTTTTACGCGCATAAATCGCCATCGCATCCGCAACCGATTGATTCGCAGACGCATCAGAAGTTGCTTTCCACGTCGCATTGTCGGTAAAGCCTTTCAGTAAATCAGCGTCCTTCACAACTTGAAACGCTGCTTTTGAGAGTGTCTCACGCGTCACATTGGTCGCACGAAGAACGATTGGCTCGCCGTCTTCGTAGGCAAAGAGGAACGCCTCTTTCTTCGTCGAATCCAGATACGCTTCCACCACCATCACTTCGTAGTCGTTTGAGCCTACAACACCCATCATATTCCATTTGACCTTATCGCCATTGATGGTCGCAGCATCCATGTGAATCGCTTCGTGCAAAGCCTCGAAATGCTGCCCAGTAGACGCATTCCACCGCTTCATGAAGTCGCTAAATCCAGTCGCATTAAAACGAACCAAGAGCTCCAAGTCCGAATAGGCATAGTCGATGTCATCCTTGTCGCTTGGAAATTGCGCAAACATCTCGTCACGCACCTTCTTGGCCGCGGCTAACCCTTCTGTGATATCGGCATCCTTGGCCGCCACATTATACGATAAGAGCAACATCTCAAAATACGTCGCATGCTCAGTCTGGACTACCGTCGTCTGTGCCACAGTCGTCACTTGAACCGTCGTAGGCGTCTGGGTCGTCGTCACTTCTTCCGGCTTCTTGTTGCAAGCCGCCAGCGCCAATACACAAAGCGCTGATGCAAATAATTGTTTCCCTTTCATACTCTCTCCTCCAATCATGAAAACCTTCTCTATTCAAGATTATTATAGCATAGGTGGGAAAGAAAAAGCAGGTGATGTTGGAGATAAAAAAAGGAATTAAGCAGAGGGTGTCTGCTTAATTCCCATAAATATAAATCTTCCAAAACTATTGTATTATGAAATATTTTGAATCTAATTCATTTCCTTGACTTTGCTTTCAATGAAGTTAATCTCTTCCTCCGTTAACTCATACTTTCTATATAGTTGCTGATCTATATCACTAATTGATTGAGTCCAATCAATGTCTGAATTTGATGTAAAGTCTTGAAGAGGTACTTTATCCCACGTATTTCTAGAATTATGCTGAGTGATTTTTAAAACTCCCAACATAAACCGACAGAATTTTGTTTTGACATACTTTAGACAACTATTTACCTCTTCTTGTGTATCAAATGCACCTATAGATAAAAATGTATCTGTATGTCCAGTAGACGGCTCAGCAATCACGGGTTCTCCAATAATAGGAGTCGACTCAACTTCACCTATAGAACCGCTTCCGTTAGCTTCAGGAACTAAAACATTATATTTATCAAAAATATCAGGTGTTTCTAAATAGTCTTTTTCAATATATCTATATACTCTTTCTGACCCAATTCTCCCTAATAACTTTGCAGCATTAGGTGTTTTTTCTTCAGAAAATACAAACTCTAGGTTTTGTAACGACTTAGAAACAATTTTTGATTTTGTTCCTTTCCCTTGTAACCCTTCAGCATGAGGATATTTTTCAAAAAAGTATGATGAAAATCTATAAATCCCCTGAGGATATACTAATTTAGAAAATGATTCGAATTTTTTTGAGTTTTCTACTTTTTCTACTATGTTATAAATCTCTTTATGAGCCGTAAATACTCCTATTCCACCAAAGTTCTCATTTATATCACGATAAGTAACAACAACTCCACCCATAATTGCCGTATTAGGAAATACTTCTTCTGATTTTTGTGCATAATAAACTACTTTCAGATGATTATCTTCTAACATTTTCTTATTCCAAGCCTTCGGAGTCTGACCTGCATTAAAAAGGAAACGAGCAGGTGTAATTAAGACCGCCTTATCCGCAACATTATAAGCTAATTCCATAAAATGATGATAAATCGGCTCATTTCTTGCCTCTCCTTCTTCTTGGTATGGAGGATTCCCTACAACTACATCAAATTTCACGTTCTTAAATACCTCCTCAATTGTTTCTTTCCCTTTCTTAAGGTCATCTTTTAACATATCTGTTAGATTCTCTATAAATACTACATTCGTTTTATAGTTACGATACCCTGCTAGCGTACGCTCAGTAATTGTCTTTGCCATTGGAGTTTTAGCAACTGCATAAATATTATTCGCTAAAATCTCTTGATAAATTCTATCAGCTTCGAAATAATTATCATCATTTTCTTTAATTCTTTGATAATAAAGACTAATAGCACTATGAAGTGGATACAGTCCAGTTTTCGAATTAACATCTATGATTCTAGTATTTTTATTATAAACAGTAACAGTATTTTTATTCTCTACCCAGTGTAAATTAGAAGTTGCTCCATCTGTAACAGATTCATAGTTATCGTCGTAAAAGTTTAAGCCTCCTACA
This sequence comes from Granulicatella sp. 20925_1_28, assembly GCF_041433575.1. Lineage (NCBI taxonomy): Bacteria > Bacillati > Bacillota > Bacilli > Lactobacillales > Carnobacteriaceae > Granulicatella > Granulicatella sp. 20925_1_28. The sequence continues at coordinate 50,855 of NZ_JAPWBS010000003.1, read as the reverse complement.
GACTTATTAACTTGGAGATTCACTACACGCCATGGTGTCAAGACGGTTTCTTTATCTGGATTTTTAAAAGTTCCAAAAAGTTCAGCGATTCTTTCAGCTCTATTTATAAAATCCAATGAATCAAATGACTTCGCTCTTTGACGGATAATACGACCCGCTTCAATAAAGACTTCAGCATCATAATATTTAGCAATTTCACTGAACATCCCTTTAGTAAACCCTTTGGGCATAAATTCTTTCCACGATTCTTCATCTACCTGATTTACAAAATCCTGAATGGTAATATCCTTAGATAAATCCACAGTCATTCCATAAATCATCATTGGAATTCGAATAGATACTCCTCGCAAAATAGATATCATTGTCTTTCGCTGTTTTCTAGCCTCCTTGACTTTCTCAAGAAGTTCCAATTCTTCTACAGTTCTTTGCTTCGCAGGTTTCTTTTTAGCTTTCTCTGCTTGGTCATATTGCTCATCAGTTAACCCATTTTCATTTACTATAATTTTTTTAGGAGTTTTCTGATTCTGAGTCTTTCCAACTATGGCATTCAGTTGATTAAACATACTTGCATCTTCAGCAGTGAGTGTCAATAAATTGTCATTATAAATACTATCATCTTCAAATCCTGACCGCACCGCTTTTTCAGCATAAACTTTTTTTAGCTGAGTCAACATTCTATCAACATTGAAAGTCTTCATACCCGTATCGCTATTTCCTAATATCGGCATAAAATTCAGCAATTGAGCCATTGCTTGCTTCTGTTCTTGGGTATTCTTCTTACCAACGCCTGAATTGATTTGCGCGCTCTCTGCCATAACTGTTAATGCTCTATCTGGTGCAAAATCAAAGATATAACATCTTTTCTTCATTCCAAGTTTTTCATGAGAGAACGGCGTTTGAGCTCTAAAGGCAGCTTGAAGATAATTCATTGCACTATTAGTATTTGACAAGAACATTACAGCTGTCCATTCCGGAATATTGACTCCTGTCGTTAACCTACGGACAGTCAGAGTAATCGTTTTTGTTTTCGATGGATCAGCTATTGCAGTACGGACCTTTTCAATATCCGCGTCATTCGCAATCCCATCATCATCAATATCTCTTTTAACAACATTTACAATCTCATAATCTATACCAAAAACTGGGTGTTCTGTAAGCATTTTTTCCAGTGCATTCGCTTCCTTAACACCAGGCATAATCCATAGAGTATGTCGTAACTCTTCACGGTATTCTTTTGTTGAGAATGGATAATTAGTTTTACCTGCTGGATTAGTAATATTATCTAAAAATTTACGAACATCTTCCTTATGAACAAAATCCCCATACTCATCTACTCTGAAAAACTCTCTAAAATTAAAAGCTTTTGATTCATCTGCGAATTTTTCCTTATTTCTCATTTCAAAAGTATACATCAACACTTTAGGCAATGATTCATAAGGGTTTGGTTTGTCTGGATGCTCTAACTCCCACTTTTTCTTGGCAGTCTGCTCCATAACATAATCCCAAGTGTACACCTGTTCCTCATCGAACTGACTTAAAATATTAAATGGAGTTCCTGAAAGTTCAAGAATTTTTGTATTATGTTTAACCAGCCCTTGCAGTACTTTATTGCTCAATTCAGTCTGAGTTCCTTCATGCGCCTCATCAATAATAATTAAATCCCAATCTACATCAGAAAAATCTTGTAAGTTTGTTTGCCCATTATTATATCGAAGCAGTTGAATAGAAGCGAAGTATATAAAAGGTTTGTCACTTCGTTTCAACGTCTCCAACTTTTCCCCTTTATTAATTGAGCCGAAATCATATCCAGCGTCATTCATACGCATTTTTTTAAAATCATCAAACCAAGAGTCTGAAACTACAGGTCTATGAGTCACAATTAGAACTCTTTGGAATTGTTCGTTTTTTACTAGTTGCAAAGCGGTTAGAGTTTTTCCAAAACGCATTTTTGCATTCCAGAGCATTCTATCTTTATCTCTAAATACTTTTTGAGTTTGTTTCACTGCATTTTCTTGCTCAGGACGAAGTTGAATTTCAACTCCATCTATAAACGACTCCTCAATAGAAGAATTTATATAGTTTCTTCCTTCTTTAACTGCCTTTATTGCTAATTTAGCAGTCTCTAAGTCCGTTTTAAACCATTCTTTTCCCTCTAGCTTTTCTGCGTTTGGAATTCCGGATCTTCTTAAAACAGCATGAACATCATAGTCATGGAACCATGTTTTAGTAGATTTCTTATACGCAAGCTCTACCCATCCTAATATATATGGAAGGCCCGAGGTTTTCATATATTGATTGATTCGTTTTGGCGCAATTTTTCTTAAAAAGTCACTATTTGGAGACCAGTCTGCCTCTACATCTTCCTGAGAAATAGTTCCTTCTCCAATCTTATGAGTTCCCTCAAATGCATTAAACAAACCATCTTCATTTTCAACCGTTTGAATATAAATAAATTTTCTTTCAGCTGTTGTATACATTTCTTCAGCTTTAGGTTCTAAAAATCTACCAATAGCTTCTTCTTTGACGTCCGGGTTAATATACGTCAACATCACCCATGCTAAAATATCAAAGACTTGTTTAAGAGCCTTTAATGCATTCTCTTTTGTAGCGTCTTCTGGATTTAGAATATGAGAGGAATTATTTCCTCTTCCTTTAATTTCGTAGAAATAATCGACGATAGTTTGATTAGATATGAATCTTTTTATATCTCTTAAGACTTCACTAAAAGTAGCTCGTTCATGTACCTGCAAATATTCTCTATCAGCAATCAACTTAGCAGCATTTTCAGCCACTTTTCTTACTTTTGTAAGAGTCCCCTCATAGTCTCTATGGCTATAATTCTCCTCTGCCATATTAATAGTACGAAAGAGCTCCGCCGTATCCATATCAATAGTTAAAAAATCAAAATTTGACTCCATTACCTAATCCCCCAACAAATAAACTTTCTGAATATTGATTTCTTCAAACAAAATTGGTTTTTCTTCCGATTTACTTTCGATAGAAAAGTCGTCTAGATCGAATAAACTTAACTGTCCCTCTACAACATTCCCATCATCCGTCGCATTTTTGCCCAATAGTTCAGAAAGAGCAAAAGGAATTCTTCTTACAGTACTGGGATGACCTTTCACGATTTGCCATTCATTAAACCAAATTTCAGTCCCGGTAACTGGATGTTTTTGGGTTAATGTATCTCCACGAACAATATTTTTATGAATAAGATAATAAGCCGATTTATAGATGTCATTTCTACTAGTTGGTCGAACCCCAAAATTCTTTTCATACCACTTTAAGTAATACACAAACATCCGCGATTGTGCTAAAGATAAATTATCACGGAGATACTCAATTCCATAAATAGATGATAATGCAATTAAGGATTTCGTTTTCCAATTCTTTTTGTCATATTTTCTTGTAACAGCATCCAATTTACGTTCTAAAATAGCCAATAAAAAATTTCCATCTCCAGCAGCTGGCTCTAGAAAAGTAGCAGAAACATTTTCACAAGCTTCTTTTACTCCTGGGACATCGAGCATCTTCTGAACCATCCACGATGGTGTAAATACTTCCCCATGCTTTTGAACTCGATGTTTTGATTTAATCAAATTTTCCTTCACTTTATTTCTCCTTGAATATTATCCAATTTTATTATTTTCTACACTTAAAAAATCTTTATAAATATACCTTTTAAGTATAACATGAAAGCATTTTCTGAAAAAGAATTAATATTAATAATCCGCTTTTTAGTTAAGTAATTTATTATTTTTCTCTTCTCTACAAACTAGTTTATTTAATACCAAAAAGTGCTGCTGTAAAATTTCAGCAGCACTTTTTATTCCTAATCGCTTATTTATCATTATTAAAAAAACACGTCCACTCTACGATTCTTATAGCAAGCATCTCTTCGAACTTTATACAATTGGACTCCTTCTTTTTCAAAAAGATTAGTTTCCACAATTTTATCCATTGCCATATTTGCTGTAATCTTCTTCAACTTTTCATCAGGGTGTGCAATAATCAGGTTCTTTGCTTTCCTGTCACTCCCTTTGAATCTTAAATATAGTTTTTTCTCGACAATCGTTTGATGCGCCATGATTCTTCCTCCTCATTTGTGTTCATAGTCCAATAATCCCTACACTTATAAAAACAAATTTAGGAGTTAAATTGCTATGCTCTGAAAGGACTTTTCTGTGCATCATTGTAACGTTGTGATTCTATTGAGGAAATTTTTTCTTTTTCACCTTCACTTCCACTTCGTAACCACAACGATAGGCTAAATCTAACAGAGTTAGGATTGTTGGATTATGGTCTCCACTCTGCAATCTAGAAAGATTTGAAGCTTTAAGATCGACTTCTTTTGCAAAGTCTTCCAAAGAAAGTCCTGTCACTGTTTGTAACTTAGTCATCTGCAACGCAACTCGCTGCTTCATTATTTCCTTTTCTAAATCATACTCAAACGTCGGATATTCTGATGAAAGCTTGCAAAGTTTTGAAGTTAGGTACGTCCCCATCGTCTATATCCTCCTTAACATTTTTAGAAAGGTTTATTAACAATCCGTGTTTCCCTTTATACCATCGTCCCCATTTCTGAATCATCTCTTCTGTTAGCCCATCTTCTTGCAGTATTTTTAATACAGCCGCATATTTTACCTTTTCTTCGTATGAATACTCATCTAGCTTATCTACCATATCCTTTTTGATTTTAAACTTGCGCTTCATCTCTCCCACCTCCACACCTTAAGATTATCATATATGATAATTATCACATATGATAATCTTGCTCTTTTATAGTATTATTTTGCTCAAAAAAGAACCCTCTCCATTCGGAAAAGGGTTCTACTCTAAATATCAATTAAAACTTACTAGTCTATTAGCAAATCGTCAAACTGACACGTCTTCAATTCTACTGTTTTGTTATCTACGCTAGCTTCTGCACGTTCGCTTCTCTTTGGATTATAAAGACGGATAATTGTCCCACGTGAATCCTTCTTAACCGTTGAACAGACAACCTTTCCTTCTACTTCAACGAGTGAATGCGTTGGAGGAAGATTCATTTCGTCCGCAATCGAAAGTACAAACTCATCCGTATTATTACGGAACGATGCAGCCTGATAACCAATCAATGGTGTTAACATTTCTTTTGCAAACTGAGCGCAGCTATACTCATCATCTGCTGCTCCTAGAACTCTTAAATAATATCGAGCTTGGATTAATTCATTCATATGACGAGTTCCTTCTGTTCTCACTTTAGTTCCTGATTCACGACCTGGACGATCCTGTAAATCTGATTTTCCTAAGTACGGAACTGAACGATATACTGTCATTGCTATTTGAGCATAGTCTTCACCAATAAATTGATACTCTCTCACCGCTTCTGTCACAATCTGCAAATCACACGCGTCAAATCCATTTGTAACATAGGATAGAAGAGGTTCAATTGTACGAGGCTTTTCATCCCAACGTTCTTCTTTCCACTGTTCAACTTGTGGCAAATAAGTTGGCCGCTCGATTGTACCAAATTGAATATCCGCATAAGATTTTTCATTCTTTTTATGAGTGTTAAAGACGACTCTCAAACGATGTTCATCCGAGATATTAACCGTTCGAATCTCAACACTGATACTTTCTTCTAAGATATGGTGATTGAGCACGATTTCTAGGTTCACTTCTTGCTGAACGGTCTCACCCTCGTTAGCACGACTTTCTAAATCAATCGGCAAGGCTATTGTCCCTGTTAATTTCATGGTACTTTTAAGAGCCTTTTCAACGATTTCGCAGCCTAGAAATTCCGCTCCTATCTCTTTATTATCAAACGGTTCTGAGTAGTCATAACTATCCCCTTCATCGCCATCATCAATGACAGAGATGATATTTGGATAATTTGCTTGATTGACTTTGTCGAACAAATGAATTTGCCCATCTTTGAACTCAATGAGATAGTGACTATTTTCAATTTGATTTTTTGTATTCATATTATTCATCACCTATCTCCTTAAAGTAATACGTTTGATAGCCCATTGATGGGAGTTGTTCTGCACAAAGCGTTAACTGAACACGGTATAATCGATTAATTTTGTTTGGCCAATCTGCCTCTAGTTCATTATTAACACCAATTTCTTTTATCGATTTCTTCAAGTAACTATCTGTCACTTCATCCACCTGATTGACAACAAATTTCGATTCTACTCCATTAGCATCAAGAATCGTAAACTGCTTGTACGGTGTATATAGCTCAATATCGATAAATCCTGACCGTTCATTTGGCAGCAAGTTATACACTTGAAATTGTGTGAAATCGAGTTGTTTTACTTGTTGTCCCATTTTACGCATCTTAAACTCTACGAGCTCTTCCGCTAACGATTTTGCCTTCACATATCGTGCTTTAATGTCTTCATTCGTCCAATCCGAGTTGCAATTGCCGATGGAATCATGAGCTGAATTTAATAACATTAATTTCCAGATGTTATCTATTAGAATTGATTCATATTTCGAACCAGCATCGCTCGCTAAAACAGATAATGGTTCAACAATATTGCTCAAATAATTTTCTAAGTGATTATTTAGTTGTTTAAGGTCTACCCTTGTTGAAAAGATACTCTTATGCGTTCTGCTAAATTGCCCAAATGTAAACTCACCGTTGTAAGTTGGTAATGGTAATTGTTTCTCCAAATATTCTTGTTGAATACTTGCTAGCGCATTTTCTAAAGTATCTATTTCTATCGAGTACTCGCCACTCTCATTCCCAATTCTCACTAATTCCGGAAGATTTTTTCGAATTGGTTTTTGATCTTCTCCGTTATAAAGTAATACGGTGTCAGACAATGAAGAATCCTCTAGTTTATCAATCATTTCTTGATAATACGCTTTGACTTCTTCTTTTCCATTGGGTGGATAAGCCATATTCCCATAATGGTGAAGATTATGTGTAAACATCTTTGTTCCATCAGGAGATTCCCACATAAACTCTCTATTATCTACGAGATGTTTTGCAATGCCTCGTCTGAAAAATGCGTATTTCAATCCCATATGATGATAGATTTGTGGCATTTGACTCGACATTCCAAATGAGTCTGGAAGATAACCAATCGATTGATGTCCGCCATATTTTTCAGACAGTTTCATCCCAATCTCGAGATTTTTTAGTAGACTCTCTCCAGAAACAACAAGTGTGTCTGGTTGAGTATACCAAGGACCAATGATTAATCTTCCTTCTTTTACTAATCTAGCGAATTGTTCTTCACGTTCGGGATGTAGTTCTAGATACTCTTCCACAATAGACAGTTGCCCATCTAGGTGAAAGCATTTAAAATCTGGATCTGCATCTAATATATCTAGCACTTCATCGAAATCCTTTAATGAATATACGAGAGAACGCGCAGAGGTAAAATACCATTCTTTATCCCAGTGCGTGTGTGGGATTATTTTTATTTTTTTCTCAGCCATCTATTTACCTTTCTATAACACTTCTAATTTTCCAATCTTAATAAGGTGATTACGATAGTAAATATTTACAACTGCAATGAAGAGTGAACCTACTGCAATACCTAAAACATAAGGGAAGATGTTTGTAATTAAAGGCCATGCCCAAATTGCTGATTCTGGGAACCATTGAACTGCTCCAAGTCCAACCCCTGTCATCGCACCGATAATAGATCCGACTACGTAAAGAGGGATTGTGAACATTGGGCGTTCTAACGCAAATGGAATCGCACCTTCTGAAATACCCATAAATGCTAGGAAAATAGAAGTTTTACCTGCTTCATAGAATTGTTTGTCATATACACGACGACGAACTAACACTCTGTCTAATAATGTAGATAATCCTAAACCGATACTTGGTGTAACAATCGCAATACATCTTGCTGTTACTGGTAAAATCTTGTCGGTAGTAAATCCTAATGCAACGAATCCTGCCGCTTTATTTACTGGTCCACCTAAGTCAAATGCTGTTGTTGCTGAAAGAATTAATGCATACACAAATTGTCCTGATTTTCCAGCTGCTTCTAGAACTGATTTAATCCATCCATTCACAAGTCCACCAAATGGAGTAATGATGTAAACCATCAAGATCATTGTTACAATTGCTGCAATAAGCGGAATTAAGAAAGTTGTCTTGAATGCCAACCAATTCTTTGGAAGTTTAATTTTTTCATTAAGGAATTTAACAAAATATCCAATTGCAAATGCAATGATAATCGCACCTAGGAATCCAGAAGGAACAGGCGCCACTTCTTTCCATTGGCCATCTTGAAGAACAAGAGTTGCGATTGGTTTAACAGCAACATAACCGCCAATGAATCCTGTTGCAAAAGCTGTCTTGCCTCCGATTGAGAAAGCTGTGAAGGCCGCAAATAGCGGAATTGCAAATCCAAATAAAGTAAATCCAAACGATTGCATTAATTGCGCTATTTTCAACAACGTAAAGTTAAATCCTGTATAATTTCCACTATTAATTGCATCTAAAATACTAACATCTGGACTTAAACCAAAAATAACATAAGGGATAATTTGAGAGAATGCGCCCACTAATCCCCCCATGATTAATACTGGAATCATGTAAGAAATACCAGTCATCAAGTGTTTACTAATTTCAGTCCAAACTCCTGTTTTTTGTTCGTTTGTCTTAGGAGCCTCTGTTTTAGGCGCTCCTTCTGAAGAACTTGTGTTAACTATTTTTTTCTTTACTACCATTTCCTTCTACCTCCTCTTAATTATTTAAATCTTCTTCGATCTCATCAAAAATACCACTGACATTTTTAATGATTTCTTGTAACCCAACCTCATAAACTTCTTTTCCATCGAAACGTTCCATCTCTAAAGGTGTAACCGCAATGGCATGAATAATAAAATCAGCTTCGTCAATGTCATTTCTTGTTAGTTTATTTTGAACACCATCAGAACCTTGTGTTTCTACCTTATATTCATATCCTCTATTCTTTGCTTCCACTTCAATCGCTTCAGCAGCCATAAATGTATGTGCTAACCCCATTGGGCAGGCACATAGTGCAACCATTTTCTTTGTCATATTGTTTTCCTCCTACTCTTCAAACGTTAATACGTCTACGACTTCTTGTTCACTACTTGCATTAAATAAAGCTTCTCTAAATTCTTTATGCATCAATTTTCTAGAGAGCTTAGCCAGTATCTGCAAGTGAGTATCCGCACCTTCCAAAGGTGTTAAAATTGCTATGGCAACCTGAACCTCCTCCCCATTCCAATCTATTTTATTTTCACCTTTAAATACAAAAACTCCTGGATGTAAAACATTGTTAGACTTTGCGTGTGGAATCGAAATTCCAAATCCAATCGCCGTTGAAAATTCTTCCTCTCTTCTTAAGAAATCTGGGACAAGATCTACTTTGGAATATCCTAATTCCAACACTCTATTAGAGAGCGTCTGTAAGACTGCATCTCTATTCGATTCTTTCCCGAATATCACATGATTTGTTTCAATGAGTTCCATGACTTTCTCCTTCCAAATACTCTGTCAGTACTTCAATTTTTTGTTCTTTAATTAATTTGTTCACTCGCTCCTTATCCCGTGTAAAATTATAGATTTTTCTAAACAATATATTCTGGGATGGTTCGTTTTTAGCGAACACTATTAAGAAGACTAAGCGAACGATATCGCCTTCCCAAAGGATTCCTTCGTCTTTTATTCCAACAATAATCTTGGTTTCATCTAACGAGTCTAGAATCGTATGAGGAATTGCAACGGCATTGCCTATAGCTGTCGACGTTATCTTCTCTCGTTCTAATATTTGTTGAAGAATTCGTCCTTGCTCCTCTTGAGGAACGGTTAATTGTCCTAGCAACTCCGCTAACACATCTTCTCTAGAAACTGATGCTAACTGATGAACTGCCTTAGGAAGTAACTGACCTCCTTCTATAGAAGACTGGCGAACGTCTCTAAGTTTCTCTGCAATAACATCTAGCGCATTTTCTGATAATGGATCTAAAATTTGAATACATTCTTTATTTTTGAGAATCGCATTCTTAGTGAGATTGATGATAACTTCATATTCATCTAATTCTCTTTCTTCCATTTCCCATTCCGTTAAGACCTCAACAATTTCTAAATCTGCTTCGATGGTTCGAACTCTTTCTCTAAATAGGAATCCTGTACTTAAGCTATTGGAAATAATAACGCCTTTAATATTTTCTCCATTCAAATCCTTCTTCTTGTTTAGAGTGGCCAAGTATAAAGCGATAAAGCCAACATCATTTTTGTTGAGCTGAATATCGAAGGCTAATTCAATCTGATACGCTAGTAACCCTGACACTTGATATTCCAGTGCATAGTCTTTTTTGATCGTATCTAATAAATTGTTTTTGATATTAATCGAAAACTGTTTTTGTTTTACGAGAGATATCAAATGCTTATTTAACCGTTGGAAATAAGCTTCTTCATCTTTCTTCTCATTTGCATTGGTAAACAAAAGATACGTCAGTGATGTCTGAACAACTTGGGCCAATACGTTCTTAGTCTGCGTAGAATTTAAAACATTCAGTATCCTTACGATTTCTGTAATATCCTCAAAATTTTCAAGATGTAATTGGATACTCTCAACCTGCCTACCATACTGCTGGCAAACAATTACAAACGCGCTCCACTCGATAATTTTACGATCAAATACGGTGTATCCTTCTTCTAATATTTTCTCGCAATCAATATTCGCGTCATTATTTTTTATGAATGTCTTTTTTAACTGAAAGATATCTTTTAACCCTTCTTCATGGTTCAATTTCATAGATAACAATTGCCCCACAAAAAATATCGTACGTTCTAATAAATTACCTTTCAGTACAATATTCGCAGAATCAATTCCGACTCTCGCCCCACTATTTTGTTCTAGACTGTTGATTGATTGAAGAACTCTGTGTAACACTGATTCAGAAATATAAAATTTAGAAAGAACTTCTTGAATACTTACTCTTTCATTGAATAGCAGCTTTTCTAGCAAATAGTGAATGACATTGTTAGAGAACGCACTCTTTATATTTAAAGGGCTTACATTTTCAGTTAAATGAAAACTATTCCCGACAAGCTGATATCCTAAACCAGGAGTCGACACAATTTCTACTTCTTGAGCTTTTAAGTCCTGATTTACTGCTTTTATATATCTATAAACGGTTCTTTCAGAGATTCCTAACAAATTCGCAATTTCATTTGCAGTAACATACTTGTTAGAATTTTTTTGTAGTATTTGTAATACCGATAATTTCTCGTTTAAACTCAAATCTATCTCCCCCATTCTTATTTTAAATAATATATTGACGGTTTTATTATCATTTTTTGTCAGTACCTACTGCCAAATACAGAAGCGTTAGATACATATATGCAAAAAGAGTCCTAGATTCCCTAGAACTCTTCCTTAAAATTATATATCCCTATGCAATTAATATTAGCATTTTCTTTTATTATATCCGGATAAATTCGTGTTATCAATAGAGGATATGCCGAAAACTGAACACTAATCCTATTCTATTTTTTAATTCTATATATTTTCTTTTATTCTTTAGAATTATTAACAAATACAGCAAGTGCTAAACCGTTGTTTTTTAGGCTTATCCCAAACTTCTCCTCTAAATCTTTTGTTTGCCCAGAAAAAAAGACGGTTAATAAAATAAAAAACGAATTCTCAGGTTAGAGAATTCGTTTTTTATATTCTATTTCCCTACAATAGCGTCAATTTCAACAAGAGCATCTAGAGGAAGCTTTGCTACTTCAAACGCTACCCTAGCTGGCTTATGTCCATCCATAAAAGTTTCGTATACTTCATTAACACTCTTGAAGTTGTTAATATCTTTCAAATATACTGTACATTTTAAGATGCCCTTCTTCTCAAACCCCGAACCTGTAATAATAGTGTTTAAATTTTCTAATGCTTGTTCAGCTTGATCAATGACTCCTTCTCTTAATGCATTCGTAACTGGATCTAACCCTAATTGTCCTGACACATATAATGTATTTCCATGTTCAACTGCATGAGAGTATGGTCCGACCGCTTTTGGCGCTCCTTCAATAAAATGAACTTTCATTCTAATTTCTCCAATCTAAAATATAATCTTTTTGTTTCAATTCACTCTCCAGCACACGTGCATGATCATTATCTTTTACTTCAATATCGATACTGGCAATACAATTTCCAATCGACACATGATCACTTCTTCGGTCATGACGAATCTCCACAATGTTTCCTTTCAGGCATCCAATATCAGAAATAAGTTTTGAAAGTTCTCCTGGGGAGTCTTTTATCTCTACATCAATGGTGATAATTTTTCCACGATTTCTTAAGACGTTCTCTGTAACTTTCTTAAGTAAAGACATATCCACATTCCCGCCAGAAACGACACAAAGCGTCTTTCCTTGTTGTACTGGAACCTTATTAAAGAGGCAAGCAGCAACTGCTGCTACTCCAGCACCTTCTGCTAATAAGTGTTTCTTTTCAAGAAGGAAAATCATGCTTTCTGCTAACTCATCCTCTTTTACTGTCACAATTTCATCTACATATTTTTTTACATATTCGAGAGTTAAATCACCTGGTTTCTTCACTGCAATTCCATCAGCTATTGTTCGTAGTGATACAACTTCAGTAACCTCTCCACGAGATACCGATTCTCTCATCGATGGGACACTCTCAGCCTCTACACCATAGATTTTACATGAAGGTTTAAGAGTCTTGATTGCAAGAGCAATACCACTAATAAGACCGCCACCCCCGATTGGAACAACAACACTTTCTACAGAAGGTAGTTGCTCGAGGATTTCAAGTCCAATTGTCCCCTGACCAGCAATAATCGCATCATCATCATACGGATGGATAATTGTTAACCCTTCCTCCTTCTGGATTTCCATTGCTTCCGCTTTTGCATCTTCAAAATTTCCATTCGACAAAACGACTCTTGCTCCGTAACTTTTCGTTGCTTCAATCTTCGACATAGAGCCTAAAGAAGGAATACAAATTGTCGCTTTCACCCCTGCCTTCTTAGCTGCTAAAGCAACTCCTTGAGCATGGTTTCCTGCCGACCAAGCAATTACCCCATTCTCTTTTTCTTGCGTAGACAATTGAGACATACGATAAAGTGCACCTCTGACCTTAAAAGATCCAGCTAGTTGTAAGTTTTCGCATTTCAAAAATATATTTGTTTCTTGATTGGGTAATTCTAATTCTACTACAGGCGTATGAGCCACTGTATCTCGAATTACTTCTCTAGCTTTTTTAATTTCTTCGATTGATATCATGAATACCTCCCCTAATTAATGAGGTTTTGCATTATCTAATAACATACTTTGGAATGGTCGACTTTCCTTAAATTGAGCAAATTCATCTTTAACTTCCTCAAGTACATCTGGTTGATTAATTAAATCCAATGCACTGAAAGCCAAAATTTGACCTGCTTTTTCAATCCCCTTATGTGCTATTTCAGATTTACCATTTGCAACCCATTGCCAAGAATGAGGTGCCGTTCCGAGAGGTTCACATCCAAAGTTAAATTGTCCAGTTGGAACTACCCAGCTAACATCACCCACGTCCGTTGAAACCATCATTGTATTTCTTGCTGGAGTTGTAGCTACCTTGCTACAAAGTGATAGTTTAGATTGTTTTTCAACCCAGCTTGCTGTTTCCGTTCCAAATTCAGAAGTTAATTTTCTCTTCATTTTTTCTACTTGTGAGCTTGTTAGTGTCATACGATATCTAGTCGCATATGCTAAATCAAATTTATCGTATTCTGCATCACCATATTGTTTTAAGTTTTCAAAAATCAAATCTGTTAAGCGTTTATTCGGTACATAATTCATACATGCAGAGTCAAAATCAACACTTAATTTTGTTTCCGTCATTAAGGCTGCACCTTGAGCAATTTTTTTCACTCTTTCAAAAACATCCATTGCCACTTTAGGTTCTGTTGCACGAATAAAGTAATGTAGTTTAGAAGATGCTTGTACAACATTTGCCGATTCTCCACCTGCATCAATATACGCATAATGAAGACGAACGCCTTCCGGAATGTGTTCTCTTAAATAGTTCACACCAACATTCATCAATTCTGCTGCATCAAGAGCACTTCTTCCCAACTCTGGGTTTGTTGCTGCGTGTGCAGCAATCCCTTCGAAGCTGAAATATGACTGAACTACAGCTAACGTTCCTTGATACCATGGACTGGTAATGTCAGAAGGATGCCAAGCTAGCATTGCATCTACTCCTTTGAACACTCCAGCTTTCGCAAGATATGCTTTCCCATATCCAGATTCCTCAGCAGGGCATCCGAATAAAATGATTGTGCCTCCAGTTCTTGTTTCAATCAAATAATCCTTCAATGCTACTGCCGCTGCCAAGCTTGCTACACCAAGTAAATTGTGCCCACATCCATGACCAGGTTGATTTTCCGTTTCACTTTCTTTATGGCCAAGATCTGCAATCTGATTCATATTAGAGAGGGCATCATATTCTGCCAACAACCCAATAACAGGCCCTTTGCTACCAAACGTAGCTTGAATCGCATTGGGTACTCCCGCAACATTCGTTTCAACTTTGAACCCTTCTTTGTCTAACATATAGGCAAATCGTTCTGCAGCCTTATCTGTTTGAAAACGAAGTTCTGGATTCTCCCAGATAAAATGACTTAATTCAATATATTGATTCATCTTACTGGAGATAAGCTCTTTTAAATGTTCCTTACTCATGTTATTTTCCACCTTCCTCGCTAGTACTAATTTTTCTATCAATAAAGACTAGAATAAATGCAAGAGCGCAGAATAAGAATGAAACAAAGTAAACTACGTGCATTCCTTGTACAAACAATTCTGGTTTGTCTGGAAGATAAGTATCTACTTTGGCACCTTCGATATGACTCATTGCAGCAAATAAAATTTGCGATGCTACTAAACTACCTGCTGTTAAAGAAAGATTTCGAATCAAACCAGAAACTCCACTGGCCATACCAATTTTATCACGCGGTACCGAGCTCAAAATCATTGCATTATTTGGAGTTTGGAAAACTCCACTACCAATCCCTGTTAAGATAAATGTAGCAATTAACCCTGGAATATTTCCTTCTACTCCATAGAAGTAATATGTCAACTGAGAAACCGCCATTAATCCACAACCGATAAGAATCATATTTTTCGCGCCATATTTATCGCTAAGTTTCCCTGCAAAAGGAGAAACAACAGTAATTGTAATTGCAATCATAACCGTCATTAAACCTGCGATTTGAGGCTCAATTCCTAACGTGTTTCGTAAGTAAAATGGCATTAAATATCCATTGAAACCAGAAATTGTATAAACTAACAGTAAACTTACAAGATAAATAACCATATGTTTATTTGAAACAACCGATAAATCTAAAACAGGTTCTTGTTGACGGCGCTCATACAAAATAAATGCCACTAACGCTACAATTGATACAATGAATAACGGACCCGCTGTTGGTCCAAAGAACCCTTGTTTCTTAGCTAAGTCAATTCCAAAGAAGAAACATGCGATAAATCCTGCTAACAACAGAGCACCAATCCAGTCGATTGATTTTCCAGTAGCAGTTCTATCTTTTGGAAAATATTTAAGTGCCAACAAATAGCAAATAACACCAACAGGAACACCTAACCATAAAATAATGTGATATCCAAAGTTCTTAAGAATCATCCCACTAAAAACAGGTCCGAAAATTCCTCCTCCAGAAAGGAATGAAGCAATTGTACCAATAGCCTTTCCTCGTTCTTCTCGCTTAAAGAGTTCCTCTGCAATCGCAAAGTTAATTGACATCGAGAGCACGGATCCAATCCCTTGAATCACACGAGAAATAATTAATACTTGGAAACTACTCTTGAATCCACCTAACACGAGTCCTAACGTTAAAATAATAAGTCCAAGTTTAAACATCTTGAATTTACCAAAGGAATCCCCTAATTTTCCTGATAAGACCATCAAACATGTACTAGTTAACATAAATGCCGTTTGAACCCATGCAACATCGAGTCCGGTAATACCATAGTCTGTTACGATATTTGGTGTTGCAATCAGAATCGCATTAAACGTAAATGCTGATAAGGCTGTCCCAACCCCTACGATGAGTAATATGATCCATCTTTTCGCTTGAATCGTCTGATCCTCAATATAACTTAACATTTTTATTCCTCCTTATTTCTGATTATGAATATAATTTTACAACCCATTCTATTGCCGAAGATAATTTCTCCGGAATACGATCACGATGATCTCCTTCATGCGTCACAAAAGTTACTAGCTCTTTACCTAGAGTATTCTCATAATGCTCTTTAGCTTCAAAAGTATATGGAACTTGCATTTGATTAATCCGTGGTGAGGTTTTCCCTTCAACATCCCCAACGCTCATATATAAATGTACTTGTTTTTTTAATGAATGATTTAGTACATAGTCTAAGAATTTTGGATACCAAAAAGAAGTTGAGCAACTAAGAATCGCCCCAAAATCCGCATTGATATATCCTGAATATAAACTAACTAAGCCTCCGAATGAATATCCACCAATAATTCTATGCGTTACTTCTCTAGAAACAGGGTAATTCTCTTCGACATAGGGAATTGCACGACTTACTAACCATTGAATATAATCTGAAGCTTTTCCACCGAAATCAAAGGGCATTCCCTCTGGCGCCTTCTCCTTCCATGGTGAATACTCATCCCAACGATTTTTAGGTTCTATGAATACAATTACTAATTGTGGAACTTTTTCTTTTAACCACTCTTCTAAATCGTTTAAAACTTGCTTTCCATCTTGTAAATAAACGGTCGGTAATTGTTCTGAACCTATTTTCTTTGGATGATATGCGACACATTCATAACCATCTAACTGAAATGGTTGAAATACTACTTCTTGATTCATAAATTTTCTCCTTTCTATTTTTTTATCTCAAGAACAGTTTAACAATTTTGTTTGCGTTTTCATATTTTGTTTTTCTACATTTTTTATCTGATTTTCCATCTAAATGTATTTTTTTAATATAAAATATCTCTTTTAAAAATGTTTTATTGACTACGCTTACATTTCTTCTTATACTAATAGTAAGATTATTAAAAGGAGTTTTAGCATGCCTACTCAAGAATCCCATATGTTCCATAATATCTCATGCATTGATTTATATCCGATTCAGTTCGGTAAAGAAACTTGTTCCCCATTGCAACGATACGGTCCTGTTAAAGCAAATCATTTTTTATTCCACTTCGTAATTGATGGAAAAGGTGAATACTGGAATTTGGACACTCAGAAAAAATATACAATCGATAAAAACAAAGGATTCTTTATGACTCCAGACACTATCGGTACCTATACAGCAGATTCTGAAGAGCCTTGGTCCTATTTATGGATTGAATTCGATGGTATTAAAGCAGCTCCTTTTTTAAAAGAGGCAGGTATAAATACTAAAAACCCTGTTTTTCAATTAAAAAACCAATTATTCTTACCAAATATTGTTGAACCTTTAGAAACAATGATTCAGTATTCACACAAACATGAAACATTTATCCTCGCCCAACTTTATTTGTTAATGGATCATATCATCTCTTTTTCTTCAAGTGCTACTTCCATTCGACAAAGTGATTTAACTAATTTTTATATTCGGGAAGCAATTCAATTAATTCAAAATCATCCTCAACACAATCCTACTGTCGAAGAATTAGCAAATGTTTGTCATTTAAATAAGAATTACTTAACTCGACTTTTCAGCCAAGAACTAGGAGTCACTCCTATTAAATTTATTATCAATTATCGACTTAACGATGCTTGCCAGCAGTTAGCATCAACAACAAAATCTATAGCGGAAATTGCACAATCAGTTGGATATACAAATCAATTCAACTTTTCAACAGCTTTTAAAAAGGAAAAAGGCCTCACCCCATTCGAATGGCGTTCTTTATACCGTTAGAAAAATACGATTAATAACAATTTACACCTATTACTTCTTATAAAACAAAAAACCAGGGCCCTCGCCCTGGTTTTTCGTATCCAGTTTTTCTGCTTTTATTTCATCCCATTATAAATCTCATCCGCGATTTCAAAGCCGATTTGTGCTTGTTGCTCTGGTGTCAAGGCGTGGCCTGTGTCCTCCAGCGTTGTGAGGCGTGCGTCTTTTAGGCGCTTCATTGCTTTTTGTGAGGCGGTGAGTGGCACGATATTGTCGTCTTTGCCGTGATAAATATGCACAGGCATCATTAGCTTGTCTAGGTTTGCGTAGGCGTCCATGTCGTAGATGTCCGTGATGTATTTTTTGCCGATTTTCGTGCCGAGTAAGTTAAAAGTCTCGGGTACTTCATCTAGTTTCGGGAAGCTACTTCGAATATCATCCGGCAGTGAAAATGCAGGATAGAACAAGAAGAGGCCTGCGATATTGGTGACTTCCTCTGCCGTCAGTGCTGAGACGAGTCCGCCCTGGCTACTTCCCATGAGATAAATTTTCTGCGGATCGGTATATTCCATGCCGCTTGCGATGCGAATCGCGTCCTTCAAGTTTTGCACTTCGGTTAGAACAGACATCTCAGTCGTTAGTCCCTCACTCATCGGAGCTGCGGATGACGATCCTCCTGCAAACTCCAAGCTGAAGACCGCAATGCCGGCTTTGGCTAATGTCTTCTGCACTTCTTCCTCGTGTTTGACGTTGGCGCCCAGTCCGTGGCTAAAAATCACGAGTGGCCCCCGTCCGCTCGCGTCTGGCACAAAGGCACGCGCGTAGAGATTCTTGCCATTACTTTCGAAGTCATATTCTTTTACGGTATACGTGCCGTCTGTCTTCACTTCGACATGCACCTGTTGTGTCGTTTGCGGCGTCTGCGCGGTCGCATTTGTCGTGTTCGTACCGTTTGTACTAGTCGTTCCACACGCTGCGAGTAGCATCGCCACGCCAATTCCTAATAATCCTTTTTTCATTTATTTCCAACTTTCATTTTTGGTCGGGTCTTTGCCCTTTTAAGTAGTCTACCCTCTAAGTCTTGGGACCTCAACTTTTTTGCATAAAAAAAGACTGCAAGACGTGCCTGCAGTCGGTTCATGTTATACTAAAAATTCTAATAATTCTGCGTAGCTTCTTACTTCCACGGTTGGCTTAATGGCAGTTCTGTTTTCTTTTGCCGCGAGATTCATCCAAATCGTATCGATGCCTGAGTTGATGCCGCCTTGGATATCGGCTGTCAGTGAGTCACCGATGATCACGGCTTTGTTCTTATCGTAGTCTGGAATCGCACCAGCTACTCGTTCAAAGAAGACTTCACTCGGCTTTTGCGCACCGACTTCTTCCGAGATAAATACTTTCTTGAAGTATTTGGCAATCGGTGAGTTCGATAAGCGCCCCTTTTGAATCGTCGTGATGCCGTTTGTGGCAGCGTATAAGTCATATCCTGCGTCCCGTAATGCTTGAAGCAACGCCTCTGCCCCTTCGTACGTTTGCCCTTGCGTCGAAAGGATGGCTTCATACTCTGCCGCGAGTTCTTTCCCGTCTTTTTCAAAACCGAAGTGGTCGAACAACTTTGCAAAGCGCGTTTCAACGAGTTCCTCACGCGTGATTTCGTCCTTTTCCAACGAACGCCACATGGCACGATTCATCGGCACGTAGACGTCGATATACGCCTCGACATCCTCCACGCCTTGCTGTTCCAAGAGCTTTGTCAGCGCGTAATTCTCCGCCGAATGAAAGTCCCAGAGCGTTGAATCCAGGTCGAATAATAGTGTTTTATAAATCATGTTCCTAACCTCTTTTTTGGTTAATTATAACCCGTAAGTTTTGTATTTTTTAACGAGCAACTGTGCACGTTTGACGTAGTCGTTCTCATTTCCACTAAGTGCCTCCAGTGCTTCTTGGGCAACCGGCAAGAGTGCGCGGATGTCTTTTTGGATGAAGAGCTGGTTACGTGCGTCTAACGCCTTTGCAAAAAATAACCCGAACATCCACACGATTACAAGCGGGAAGAACACGAGCATTTCTTCGTTACTGAGGGTAATCATAAAGTTCTCTGATTTCCCACCGTTGACATAGAAAATAAATGCCACGAGTCCAATCGTAAGGAGCACGAGGATACCCACGAGGACGTAAAAATACTTCATGAGATGCTGCACTCCCGGACTTTCATACGGCAGCTCGATGTCTAGACCGCTCTCTCCAACAAGACGCTCGGTCAATGCACGAAACTCTTGTGCTTCATTTTTTCTGTATCGAATTCTTTGTAAATCCATAATGCTCCTCCTTAAACACGTTCCACCAATGTCACGATACGGCGAACGTCATTGTAGCCCTCCACGAGTCGTTCGGCGCGTTTCAATTCCAATGCTAAATAACTGCGGTCCTCTTCGCGTAACACGATAATGGCTTCATCGATAATGTCCAGCAGCGCAGACAGTTCCTTCCAGCGCTTGTTTTGCTCCTGACGATATAAAATGACTGTGAAAATCAGTAACACCGACCAAATCAGGAGCAGTGCGGAAAAACCAAACGCCAAAATCCCAACTACTTGCACGAACCCGACAATGTTTCCACCGATTTCAACAAATAGATAGACTAGTCCTGCCACTAGGAGCGCTGCGATAATCGATACGACTCCGAGTAAGAGCGATAGGAACACCCCTCGTTTCGTTTCTTCTGGAAATTCGGCAGGAATGCCGCTTTCCGTTACGAGTCGATCGGCAACGGTGCGCACTTCCTTCACTTCTTTTTGATTCACTGCGAGTCTTCTTGGATATCCTAAAATAAGCATCTACTTCCTCCTTAGAACCGGTAATTTCGTTGTAAGTCGTCGACGTAATTTTCTAAATTGATGACTTCTTGTGAAACAACGCCATTACCTTCTTCATATTGGCGCGCGATTTCGTCTTTCGCGTGTTCGAGTAAGAAGAGTGTTTCTTTTACAAGGGAACGACGAGCCAGCCAGAGAATGAGGATGAAAATCGCAATCAATGCCACCCACAAAATCGGCATCCACCAGTACGGTAACATCCGGTCCATGACTGCTGAGGATTTTCTTGAAAAGAGCATATAGATTGAGCCAAGGATGGCCGCCAGGAAGCCTGTCGTCATAATCGTATAGAGCGTGATGATTCCAAAGAAAAGCATGCAAAAGAGACGAATCTGACGATTATCTCTTGGTAGGACGCGCGGTTGTTTGCTTCTACGGTTTACAATGCGAATGAGTTCACGCAGTCTTGTCGTTTGCGACTGCCAAATCGTTTTTTTATAGTTCATAATGTCCTCCTAATAGTACTTATGTGCTTTTTTCAAAAATTTTTGTAACTCTGCCACTTCGGCTGGTACGGCTGTGGTTTGACTCCATGTTTCTACTTCGCGGTCTGCCAGTGCCAATAGTTCTTTCCATTCCTTAAACGTTTCTCTGCGGTGCCAACCTAATACTGCAACGAAGGCGGCAATCGGTATGCACCAGATAATGACAAATGGCCAAATGAAGGCAAGATATCCAAACGCGAAGTTCCATTGCAATGTCACTAGGCAGGCGATGAAAAGTTTCAAATACGTAAAGAATCCAGAAACTAGTCCAATGACGATGCCCGCAATTGCGACTGTAATCAGAACGTAGATGCGTAGCCAATAAGAGCTTTTTGGAAGCTGTTCTCCTCGTCCACTCATTGCCAAGACGGGCTTCAATAGTCTTCTTAAGGCGCGAACTCGTGAAGCTTCGACGCTGGTTAGGCGTTTCTGTACTTCGTGTTCTTTGCTCAGTTTCTCCATCGCAGCCCCGACACCCGTAGCGGCAGCTTGTACTGTTTCCTTCACCCAGGAAGGTTTGCCAAGCGCTGCATGTTCCTGTAAATACGCCTCTAGCGCTTCGACGGCTTCGCGGCTGGCTTCTTTTGAAGAGGATTTCCACATTGCCACTTCTTCATTTCCACGAGCCACGAGCTTTTTCCATTCCCAACGAACGGATCTGTGGCAGCAGTAGAGAATGACCGCTAAAATGGCAAACAGGATGACAAAGTGAAGCACTAGGCCAAAGAAGACCTTGCTTACATCTAAGAGAGCCTCTGAATCCCCCGTCGAAAACACCAATCCGAGCGATGGAAAGAAGTCCGATTCGACTAACAGCGCGCGTCCTAACACCGCCACTGCGCACACCACCCCAGCGACACTAAGGATTGTTATCAAGACGCGTAGTGGGAACAAGCTCATTGGTAGTGTGCCTTCTTCCCCGTTTTGCTCGGTCACTGCTCCAATTAGCTGGCGCAGTTGTCTTACATTGCGTTCCTTCACTTTCTGTTTCTTTTTCATTGTCATTCCTCCTGACGTTCAAAGGTTGTATCTTTTATCCCCAAAGATTCTTTTTAAACCGTCATTCCGTATGATTCCCTAACTTCATACACACAATCATCCAACTCTTGAATCAACTCTTCTGAGAATGCTAAAGGTCGTTTCTTGATTCTTTTCGCATCTACCCTTGCAAGTTGTAACAATTCCGCAAGCTCTTGTTTGACTTTCTTCTTCTGGAACTGAAGCAGCCATATGTAAATAATGATTATTCCTATAATCAGTATAGCGAACAAAACCAATCTCACTTCGATTGGTAAGAACATAGAACTGCTAAACATCATAAGATAGCAAAGAACAAAGCCCAAAATAACATCTGCTATCACTATCCTTTTTTGAATAAGTTGTAGCCTTCCCCATTTCAATTCCGGTATATCTGTTCTTTTTGGGTTTATCTTTCGTAACAGTTGTTTTAGTCGACGGATTCTGAAATCTTCTCTTTGTTCTTCATTTTGATAAAAACCAATCCCACTTTTCATAGCACTCATAAAGTATTTTAAGGATACCATCTCCTGCGAAAGAGCATCTCGAGGTATATTTTTGGAATTCATAATAAGCCAATTTGCCGCATTCATTAATTTATCTGTTTCTCTTTGCTTAGAAAATCGAATAAATCTATTACTAAAAATAAGTATTAAAAGTGGAAGTACCCAAACTATCAATACTATCGGCCAAGCCATTAGATTCATGAAAATTACATACTTTGCCCCATCTATATTTCCTAGTAATAAAGCCACTACAAAAATTAATGCCATTAGCGGAAAAGCACTGGAACAAAGTACAGCAATCATTATCAATTTGCCTAGAAAGAGAACTTCTCTCATTTTTCTCAATGAACGTGGCAATGATTGTGGCGGTCTATTTTTTATAGAAACCTTCTTCAATAGGTCTCTTAATCGATCAAGCTGATCTTCAGATAGGTTGTAGTAAGACTTGGGTATCTCTCGCTGTTCTTCTGTTCTAAAATCTCTCATTTTTTAACAACATTCCTTTTACTGATTTCTATGACAAATCGTAGTCTAATCGCAACTCCTCTAAATGATATTTTAATGCCTTTACAGCATGTGGGATGTCCGTAGATGGAGTTTCTTTCCATTTTGCGAGCTCTTCATCCGCTCTTGCAACGACTTCTCTCACATCTTGTTTTTGAAGATGCAGTTGCAAGAAATATAAAAAGAGCATCATTATTGGAAGAAATACGATAATGTAAGGTTCATATCTAACATATTCCAGCGCATACTTCACAGCATATTGATTTCCCTCGTACCAAACTTTCAAGAAATGAAAGATTCCTCCTACCTTCTTATTTAATGACAATAGATAAAATATTTCGAACAACATAAAAATATTAAATATAATCTTTGGAATATATCTATATGGTCGCACTTTAATTGTCTCTTCTTCCATACTAGATAAAGCCACGACCTCATTTACTAATTGTTGTAGTCTAGCAATTCTTTTCTCTTCAAATCTTCTCTTCATCTTTTATTTCCCCAAAAATTTTATTTACCCGATTTAGACTTGTTTGTATTTGTCTCTAGTTTCAACTCTTCCATATAGTACTGAAGTCTTTCCGCTTCTTCACTCATTGGAATCAGCGGCTCTTGTTTGTATACAGAAAGCTCTTCCGTGGCTAATTCATATAACATCCCAAACTCTTGATAATAGGAATCAATTATGAGACGATGAAACAGATATATTAGCCCAAAAACAAGGAGTAAAGTGCCAATCCCGACCAAAATCCCCCATATCAAAAAAATGGGATAAAATAAACCCATGAAGATTAAACCAGCAGCAGGTAACAAAATATCGGCATTTGTAAACACATAAAACAATACAAAGCCCAATATAACAAAAGCCCAACTTCTGATAATTCTTCCATCCTCGGGCAACTGATTTTCACTTCCATTTTGTTCTATCACAGCACTCAGCAATTCCCGCATCCGCGTTAATCGTCTTTGCCTAATCGCTTTTCTAAATAATTTCATTTCGCATCT
Source organism: Granulicatella sp. 20925_1_28 (assembly GCF_041433575.1). Taxonomy (NCBI): domain Bacteria; kingdom Bacillati; phylum Bacillota; class Bacilli; order Lactobacillales; family Carnobacteriaceae; genus Granulicatella; species Granulicatella sp. 20925_1_28. Next base: position 26,582 of record NZ_JAPWBS010000003.1, on the reverse strand, counting down.
CCCGATATATGATATTTCGACTCTAACACTGCTATAAACCTTTGAAGCTGCTTGATTTGTTCTGGAACATCTTCCACAGCAACATCCTTATACGTTGCAACTTCTGCACGAGCAATCTCAAACAGTTTATCAAAAGCTATTTTTCGTTTTTCATGAACGCTAGAAGAAATCTCAAAATAGAACATCCAAAGTAAACCTATCGGAAGTCCTAAGAAAATTAGAACGAAGATTGCCTCATAGTATGATGTAATGAATAACCTGATGATTAGCAAAGTGACACCCCCACAAATGCACAGTAATATCATTCGCACGATACTAACAAAAAGGTTCGGCATACCTGTTGGTAACTTTGAAACATCTTGCTGTCGTTCAGATAGAATGGTCACAAGCTGTTGGCGTAGTTCAGTAATATCTTCTTGTGAAACGTTTCTATGAAATAATCGTAATAATGACTTTATACCCGGTTCACGTGGCTCTTCGTTATTGAACACATCCTCATTTCCAGATAAATATTGCTTCAGTTCTTTCACACTGTTTAGAAGTTCTTCATCAGCGAAATTTTGCCATTCTAAAACTTCTTCTTTCGCTCTTCGTAAAATCTGTGCCTGCTCTGCTTTAAAAGCCTTACGTTCCCATAAAGAAAATACAAAGATAATCATTAAAAGGAAGAGCTCAGTTCTAAAGAACGGATTAAACTCAATTTGTTCCTGTAAGAACTTAAAAGGGTGTGTAATCAACTCCTGAAACCAAATAGCAAAACTTGGTAGAGCAAACAAGAAGATGAATACAGTTAATATCATCAAGTATAGTATTAAAATATTTTTTATAACCATTGGCATCACTGAAGGACTTGGGAGTGCAACAACTTTCCCTGAACGTTCTCGAATTGCTTCAATTAGCAATTCTCTTAGTCGTGCCAGCCGAATTTCTTCAATCCTTTTTTTCTTTTTCATATATCCCCCTAATCCCACAGTTTGTTCCTTTTTATCACATAAATTCCTCTATGTCATATTCTCTTCTTAATCCCTTTACGAGATTTCTCAAAGTCTTTGCCTCTGCTGATATTTCCTCATCCTCAAGATGTTTTCGAACATGCAATTCCTGATTAATAATTTTAAATAAGCTTCTCATTTCTTCTTTATACTCTCTTATTCTAATATACCGACAGATAAAGAATACTGTGAGCGGAATCCCCCATATAACGATAAACAAGGGGCCAACTGCAAAAAATGCAAAAAACATATATCGTATGAAATCCCCATTAAAGGTTATGATACTCATCCCTATTCCAAGTAGAAATAACGGAAAATACGAAAAACAAAGAATAACGACCATTACACATTGTGTGATAAAGAGATAGTTTCTTACCTTTCTTTTGCTAGGTGGCAGCACTTCAAACTGTTCATTCTCACGCTCTACCTGTTCCATCAATTCTCTGAGGCTCGTAATTTCTTCTTCACTAACTCTCTTGCCCAATACTGTTCCTCCCTACACTCCATATTTGATTCGTAAAAACAGCACGTAATCGTAGAGTGCTTTGATTGGCTCTGGAATCTTGTCCCAAGGAACATCCTTATAGGCGGAAATATCTGTACAAGCTATTTTTAACAATTGTCTGAAATGTCGTCCTCGAATAAAGTAAGAGACGGTCCATCCCATCCAACAAATAAACAGACCGACGAACCCTATCCAGAAATTCTGCCATAGGAGGATCAAAGCATGATCCAATTGATCAATCAATGTCAATACAAAAATCATTCCAAACGCAAAAAGGCATAAAATCCAGAAAATCAGCACTCCAAAAAACCGAAAGTCTTCATTCCAATCCTCCGAGCAGCCTTTCGGTAACGATGCTTTCTCCTCAGGATTTCCAGATGAATCATCCACAATCAGTTGACGGAGTGTTAAGAGTTCCTCTTGAGAGACTTTTGTCGGGATTAATACCTCCAATAGCGTATGTTGTTTTTTGACCGGCGCCTCCACTCCAAATGCAATCTTTTCTGCATTCCAACGGGGTGGCATTTCCTGCTCGTACGGTTGATTTTCTTGTGGATAACTTTCTTCAGAAATTAGCTCTGCCTCAACATCTGAATTCTTCATTTTCAATAAACTCTCCACTTCATTTTTATATAGTCTTTTTCGTATCCAACGAAAGACAAAGAACAAGATAATCGCTGTTCTCCCTATCGTTAACAAACCCGTATTTCTTTCTGCAAAAGAATAGTAGCTCATGGCGAACCATACTCTAAGTGGAAACAGTGTGACGATTAACAGCACCACCATGAATATTTCTCCATCGAAAAGAATCCTTCTGGCGAGTTTCCTTCCTGGTGGTAATGCTACAGGGGTCTTTCTCTGCTGTATTTTTTTGGCAATACGTGTCCGTAATTGCGTAATTTCTTCTTCACTAATCCTTTTTCCCAAGTCTATTCCTCCCTAGAACCCGAATCTCTTCTTATAATCCTCAATCAGAAATTCTGCGTCTTCGATATCCTCTTCTAAGTCGTCGCGTCCTGCTGCTTTCAGCGCTGCAATCGCACGTTCCGCAATTGGAATCAGTTCGCCAAGTTTACGTGTCAGTACTTTTTTAGACCAAATTCGGTATAGAAGAAAAAAGAATCCTAAAAACAAGTACAAAGAAACAAATGGTAAGAGTAGAAAAATCACATTCCCTTCTCCGACCAACGTGTTTATCATCAACTCAAGTGGTCTCCATAAAATCCCCGTACGCAACACTATGAGGAATAAAAACATCCCCGCAATCATTTTGATAGTTGCCGTTTTATCGACTAATTCCGGCAGTTCATCATCCATTCCCGCCTCTTTCATTAAGTAGCTTGTCAACTCTCGGAAGTTCACTACCATTTTTTTCGTCGCAACGTCTTTCAATAGAAGTCTAAACATGATTTTCTCCTTCCAGGATAATTCCTTTTTGCGCTAAATTTTCAATACATTCTTTGTAATACGCATCATCGTGTTCTTTGTATAACGGACTCTTCCACGCACACGCTTCCACTTCGGTATACGGCGGGCAAACTTTTCCACGATACGAAGCCTCTTTCCACTCCGGCGTCACATTGTAGCCACGGCGCTCCATTTCATCCATAATTAACGTATGGTACTGATACAGCACATACGGGCTGTGAGTAAACACATAGTCCACCGTCGCATGCTTCTTGCCCCAACCATTGCCTCTGAGCGCACAACATTCGCGGTGCTGCCCCAAGAGTTGCGGACGCGGAAGCTTTGGTATCAGCGCTTCATGCCATAATCTCATCCCAGGCCTCCTATAAGTCGTATCGCTCGGTGTATTCGTTGATGACCACTTCTGCGTCAATCACGTCGTCTAAATTGTCATAGTCATATTCTTTTAAAACAGCCACCGCACGTTTGGCAATCGCCATCAACTCCTGTAAGTCCCGTTTTCTCTGCGGTTGTTTCCATAACTCATCTAGCCCATTTAAAATCGGAAGGTAAACAAAGAGAAACGCTAACGGCCAAAACGAAAGAAGTGGAAATTGATCAATCAGCGGTTTCGTCACACTTTTGAGCCAATCACTAGAAGAAAGCCATAATATGAAAATTAATCCTAGGATTGACGGAACCCAAGGCACACTTTCATCCTCTTCAGGCACCACTTCATCGGTCCCCGCCATTTTCACGAGCGTCTTCGTCAACTCACGAAAACTATTCACTCGCTCTTTTGAAATAAAATTTCTAAACAGTTGGTCCATTCTTTACCTCTACACAATTACTTTATTCCCATATTATACCATTTCTTGCGCCCCCCGCCTATTCCCTCACGAATTTATGCGATTGTTAAGCAATACGCCACACCCCATCGAAACGCACTCTCTCCCGTGCCGTTGAAGCAAAAAATAAAATCTATTGATTCAAAGCGTATCGTTGGCTTAAAAAAAGCCCTCGGGGACTCTATAGTGAGAATAGTAAAGCCAAAGCAACCGATGTGAATTAGCAAGAGTTAGGAATTTATTCCTTACTTAAAAAACTCTATAGAGTTAGACGCAGTAGCTGATTGCATTAAGCTTCATCACTCGTGATTCGCTTAATCCTAATCAGCCTTGCGGGGGTAAGACTACAAAGCAAAAAGGATTCACACTGTGAATCCTTTTTTGTCTTTGGTCATACTCCCGGTAGGATTGAGACCTTGGCTCAATCCGATGCCTTTACTATCATCACTATGAAGATGTCCCCAGAGGGCGATTTAAGACAACGTCTTAACCATCATTTTCATTGAATCAATAGATTTTCTCTTCGTCCTTCGATGGCAAGGAATGGTTGACATATCTGAGTCAAGAGGATATTCTTTTTTCAAAGACAAAGAAATAACTATTTGCCATGAAAATAGTAGTTATTTGGAAGAATTAATGGTTGATTCTATAAAGAATATTACTAAAGTTTAACTTAAGAAAGTGCGAATGGTTGAATCAAGATCCTACAGATAGAACAAATGCAGAAAAAAGGCGAAGAAGGAAATTTGGGGGATTTTAATGTTAATTCACCTATATTTACAATAGAGAGGTTTGTTATGTTAGATAATGATTTTAAGGAGTATCTTAATGATGAATTTGGTAGAATATTCCCAGAAAGTCAGGAGGAATATCGTAAATTATTCAAAGGGTTAGGTTTTGGGGAGGTAAATCATGACTTCATTGAATTTTGGGCAACATATAGTGATGAAATTTATGGGAAAATTGGATATTTGGTTGATTTAGCAATGGACTTAGAGGATTTTTCAAGTAGCCAAACAGAAATTTTGAGAAAAAATATTGGCTTACCTGATAATTATTTTTCCCTGTTAAATAATGAGTTGGATGATTATATCCTGTATGATAAAAATACCGATGAGGTTTTTTATGTAGAGGCTCCCACTATTCAAAAGTTTATAGAAAATAAACAATTTAGCAAACATTGGGATAACTTTGAGTATTTTATTAAAGATTATCTAAATTATAATGCTTAAGATGTTTGAGCAGCCGTAGCCTGTATGAAACCTCCAATCCCGATGTAAAGAGTGCGCGGTAGGCACGAACGCGGCTTCTTCTCAGACGGCCTCGAAGAAGAAACCGGATTCGTTTGGGACGGTAGCCACCTCTTGCAAGAAGTCCAACCGGACGGCAGGTATACCTATATCTACACCAATCCCGACAGCTACAACCCTTGGCACAGGTACACAACCGGACCAACATAGTAATAAATACTCTTTAAAGAATGCACATAAGAAGGAGAAATTATGTATTTAGATCAAGTAAATTATGAATTAAACAAACAAATCAATGATTTTGTATGTAACTCAAATGATGCTACTACGCCGGAGGAACGCATTGATATTCTGAATCAAGCATGGGAACTTTTACCTAAACCAGCCACTCAATTCGTTGAGCCTACTTCGGCAATCGCCTGTGGTATTTCAGGAAGCTATAAAAAATTAGGTGATTATCCCAAAGCTCTTGAGTGGATGTTAATTGCACTTGAGGCACGAAAAGATGAACCTGCAGCAGGTGTGTTTATATGGACAGGAATCGTTTATTACGAATTGGGTGATATGGAAAATGCCTATAAATATTTTGACCTAACTTATAATGAGCTACGTTACACACCTTTCTCTATGGAAGACAAAAAATATTGGCAATTTTATAAGCAACGTAAAGAAGAATTAAATCCTAAGAAAAAAACCAAAAAGTAAGATTCGATATTTTCAGACGACCTTTTTTGTACCGTACTTAACCGCCGCTACGCCTACGACCCGGATGTAGTATAACTAGAGGGAAATATACTATGAAATATCATATTGAAGATTTAAGAGACCAATTACATAACCATAACTGGATTGTTTTGAAAGAATCAGAAGGAAATGATTTAGATATATCAGAATATTGGACTATTCGTCATAGATACCAACCAAACAAAACTTGTACTCTAGCTTTTGAAGGGATGGATGACTTGGAAGTTTTACCAATCGAAAAAAGTTATGTATGTTTTTTATCTGAAGAGCCAGCTATATCATTATACTTTTCTAAGAGCATTAAGTTATGGAAGAGAGATTTAAATACATTCATTTTAAATCTGAATTCTTTTATAATTTGCTAATTTTAAATCCTTTAAACTATATAAAGCTAATCAAAATCCAAATAACTGTAAATGTTTCTAGCAAGCGTAGGTTGGGTCAAGACCCAACAAAATATCAAGGTCGTCTGAAAAAGAATGAGCGGTTTACAAGAATGCTCACCAGCCCTTCCGATCGCAAAACACCCTCGTCCGCACTGGCATGTCGCTACTGCCAAAATGGATGGAAATCTTAGTCAAAAAAGAAATAATGGGAATGGTACATTTTCTTGGGAGGAATACAAAGATAATGTAACCGTACAACATAGGAAATAATATCATGACAACTTTAGAAAATAAGATCTTTACTTTAAAACAGAATCATTTAATGAAAAAAATGAAAGAAATTCATTTTTTAAATAATTTAATTTCAGATTCTGAAAAAATTATTCCATATCCACTCTCATGTGAAATAATAAATCGTACTTTTACCCCCTATAGAAATATAGAATTATCAAAAGAAAATTTTAGTTTATCGATAAAAAATGAAATATTAAATCTTTTTGCACCAGAGGAAAATGATATTGCTTATGTATACTTTTATGGAGGGATAAATGATTCGGCTGAAATACCAATAGAAGTATTCCCCTTGTTTATTATCAAAATAAAAAATATTAGCAATTGGCTAGAATTAATAAACAAACCTAATTTTTATTGTTTAAAATTCTTTAGTCATAAAATAGATCAAGTTATCGATATATCTCTACTCGACAATGAGGAAGATGTATTATCTATTTCTATTGGACTGAACGCTTAACTTTAAAAATAAATAAACTATTCCAGCAGAAGCAATTCTTTGCTTTGTATAACTTAAAGGAGTTTCCCATGAAAGAATTATTAGAAAAACTTGAAAATAATCGTTTTATTTATAAGGTCAGAATGGATCTTGAATTCGATGTAAAGGACTATCAAGAATTATTAAAAATTTTAAATGAAATAAAGCATTATACTCATAATCATAATCTAATTGAAAAAAGACTAGCATCTATTTTATATGAAATACCGAAATTAACACATATTTGGTATCTCAATTTAAAAGACGATCCTAATAAAAATGAATCTTCTATTGTTAATCAACTTGAAGATGCATGGATAGAGTTAGATGCAATAATTGGAGAGGAAATTCTTGGTCAAGGACAATAAACTCCTCTTAACAAACATAGATCATGGCTTAAACTTAACAAACAGTAGTCGTAGGTTGGGTTATTCCTGCTTCGTTAGCTAAGAAAATTAATAAATTAAATGGTAAATATATTATGAAATCTATTTTAAGTTCAATTTTATCTCTAATAGGATCCTCCTCTTCTAAATTACCTTATGTTTCACATTACTCATATGATTTTCAACATGGCTGGTTAAATATAATTGTATCAGAATATAATAGTCAAAAAACTTGTGGAGACATAGGTATAAGTAATAATGAGTTACAATATAAGCTTTTTTGTGGAAAAGAAAATGGAAAAGGAAAGATTCCGTTAAGTAAAATAAAATTCAAATATGAGAAAGATATTTTTTCTGCTCAAAGTATTATAAGTGGAAAAATACTTTTTTCAGTTAAATGTACACAAGAGCAATACAGATATATAGAAAAATATATTAAGAAATAAATAGCAAGCCGTAGCCCGCAAGAAACTTCTTCAGGTATTACGAGCCTGATGTAGGTCGATTTGCGAATCAGGATCCGATTGGGTTGGAAGATGGAGAGAATTTATATGCTTTTGCGCCGAATTACAATTTATAGTGCATTCAGAAGAGGTTCAAAAAGTTAAATTGAAAAAATTAAAAGAAAGGGTAAGTTTTAGAAATGTCTAAGTTAAAAATTTTGAATGAAACTCCTTTAGACTTTCAAAAAAATTTTTGTTTGACAATTGGGAAGTCAGTTACCTTGATTTGATGGAAGTTAATCAAGGTTCTCCCCTAGTTGGAAGTCTGTCCATTAACGGTCAAGTTATTATTCAAGAACAGGGGTTTGGAGGGCCGTTGTTATATTTCAATAGAAAAATTATTATTCCAGTTTTCATCAGACGATTTTGCGTTGTTGGATTTAGGCTTGCAACATTAAATTTAGATGATCTATCAATTGAGTATATTGGAGGTATCGAAGACCTGGTTTATCTGAAAGAGATAAAAGATAATAGAATTTATTTCTATACAGATATATATAAAAGCACAGAAAAGAATTTAACTTTATATTAAATATCTCAAGAATATGCTCTGCAAAGCATGGATAAAGCAATCGATGTGAATTAGAGGGTGATTTAAGACATTCGCATTGTTTCCTTTCCAAGACCGGAAGGCAAGCTCTACCATGACCTGTCACCTCATAAGCCTCAGAGAGTAACGCCCTGCCCATCCCTAGCTCCGCACCTCATCGAAACGCACTCTCTCCCGTTCTTTCGAAACAAAAATAAAACAGGTTGACACTGCACGATTGGAAACGAACCATCCTCGGATTCTATAGTAACAACAATAGCGAACAGTAACCGATGTGAATTAGAGGGAGTTATGAGATGCTCCTTATGGAAAATACTTTATCCAGATAGACGCAGTAGCTGATTGTATTAAGCTTCATCACTTGTGATTTGCTTAATCCTAATCAGCTTTGCGGGGGTAAGACTACGAAAAAAACTGGACTCACACTGTGAGTCCAGTTTTAATTTCTGTCTTACTCCCTCTTTGAAGCTCGGTAGGATTGAGACCTTGGCTCAATCCGGTACAGCTATTGTCGTTACTATGAAGATATCCGAGGAAACGGGAGTTTCCAATTCTCATTTATCTTAGCAGTATCAACCTGTTATTTTATTTTTATAGTTCTCTTCGCCCTTCGATGGCACGGAAGAGAGTCATTTCGTCTGCGTATTCGATGTCGCTGCCGACCGCTAGCCCATGAGCCAGACGCGTTACTTTAATGCCCGCTGGCTTGATGAGACGTGACAAGTACATGGCAGTCGCTTCACCTTCCGCTGTCGCATTAGTGGCGATTATAACCTCCTGGACTTCCGGATCCTGCAACCTCGTAATCAGTGACGTAATATTAATATCATCCGGCCCCGTCCCTTCCATCGGAGAAAGCACCCCGTGAAGCACATGATAGAGCCCTTTGTATTCCTTCATTCGCTCCATACTCATCACATCTCGGGCGTCTTCCACCACAAGAATCTTCGTACGGTCACGCGTAGTATCCGCACAAATTTCACACGGATCTTCTTGCGTCACATTTCCACAAACGGAACACATATGCAGGTCACGCTTGCAGCTGATGAGCGAATTCGCAAAATTTAAGACGTCTTCTTCACGCATATCCATGCAGAAGAAGGCAAGTCGTGCAGCCGTCTTCGCACCAATTCCCGGCAGCTTCATAAAGCTATCCATCAATCGTGCAATCGGTTCTGGATAATGCATGCTCAAACCTCCAATCGATTAAAATCCTGGGATGTTTAATCCTTTTGTGAATTGACCCATTGTTTGGTCGTTGGCTTTTTCTGCTTGCGTTAACGCATCATTTGTCGCCATTAACACTAAGTCTTGTAATAATTCTACATCGTCTGGATCTACCGCTTCTGGTTTGATTTCCACGTTTAAGACTTGGCGTTTCCCGTTTACAGTCACTTTTACTAAATCACTTTGAGAAGTTCCTGTGTATTCTGTTTGGTTTAACTCTTCTTGAGCTTGCGCCATTTGTTTTTGCAATTTTTGCATTTGTTTCATCATGCCTTGCATATTTCCCATTCCACGCATCGTTAATTCCTCCGTCTCTATTCTTCGATTTGCACGATGTCTTCCCCGAAGAGTTCAATCGTGTCGTTTACTTTTTGTTCAAATGCTTGTTCTTCTGGTGTGAGGGAATCTTCCACGGCCGGTTCTTCCGTCACGATGGAAACAGCTTCCTCTTCTTGGTTCTTCTTGCGTTCTTGTAAGAAATCCGCACGAATTTGTGGCCATTGATGTTGTGTCACTGCCACGAACGTCCCACTGTAGCCACCGAGGCGTTCCAGATGTTCTTGGATGACCTCACGGAATCCTGGTCTTGTTTCGGAAATGTCACACAAGTGGTCGTAGGCAAATCCGAGAACGAATCCATTTGGTCCCGCCGCGTTCACCGTTGATTGGCTCAACAGCGCTTGTTCTTGCGGGTTCAAGCAACTGAGTAAGTCGCCCCACAACTCGCGTACCTTCAACAAGTCTTCGCGGGTTGCTTCCGTCAAGATTTTTTGGATGGCCGTCGTGTTTGGCTTAAAGGCCGCACGCGTTGGTCTTGGCGCCGACGTTTTTGGTGCTTGTTGCGCTTGAGGTGCGCCGCCTTGCAACAACGCGTTCATTTGCTGTTGCATTTGCGCGATTTGTTGTTGCAACTGTTGCACTTCTTCGCTACTTGGCAACGCCGGTGCACCAGAACTGGTTCTTGGCGTCAATGTATAAGGTTGCGCCATTTTAATCGTCAACACTTCCAGCGAAATCGTTGGTTTTGTCGTGAAGCGCATTTCTTGTTGCGTTTGATTTAACGCCTCTACAAAGCGGTATAAGAATTCCGGTTCCACTTCGTCTTTGAACTGTAGGAATCGCTCGCTACGACCGATTGCCTCGCCACTTTGTTTCGCGATAAGGAGGTCTCTAGCAAATTCCAACCATTCTTCTACGAGGCGGCTGGCTTCTTTCCCGATTTTGAAGAGCTGTTGTAATTTTTCAAGGGCTTCTTCAGCCTTTGTTTCTTGTAAGTCTTTCACGAAATCAATCATCAAGTCGTCTGTCAGACTTCCCGACACTTGAATCGCTTCGTCTAGCGTCACCTTGCCGTCGCCAAATGAAATCATCTGGTCGAGTAAACTCAAGGCGTCACGCATACCACCGTTGGCACATCTTGCCACCACGCTTAAGGCATCCGCTTCGTACGGGGTTCCTTCTTGGCCTAAGATATACGCCAATCGGTCGATAATTTCTTGCGACGTAATGCGTCTAAAGTCAAAACGTTGCGTACGCGAGATAATCGTTGCTGGAATCTTATGCGGTTCCGTCGTTGCGAGAATGAAGATGACCTTTTGAGGCGGTTCTTCTAAAGTTTTTAACAGTGCATTGAAGGCTCCTGTTGAGAGCATATGCACTTCGTCGATAATATAAATTTTGTATTCGGCTTGCGTTGGTGCATAACGCGCCTTGTCACGAATATCACGGATTTCTTCGACACCATTGTTGCTGGCAGCATCGATTTCGATGACATCGCCAATTGTTCCGTTCGTGATTCCTTTACAGATCTCACATTCGTTACACGGTTCACCGTTTGTTTGATTTGGACAGTTAATGGCCTTTGCAAACACCTTCGCGGCACTCGTTTTTCCTGTCCCACGAGGTCCTGTAAATAAGTAAGCATGACTCGTTTTGTGATTGCTAATCGCGTTCTTCAATGTATGCGTGACCGCACTTTGCCCGACCATATCATCGAACGTTTGAGGACGCCATTTTCGATATAATGCTTGATAAGCCATTTTACTTCCCTGCCTTTTTCAAAATTTTACAGTTCTATTCTAGTATAGATTTGCTAAAAATTCTACTGCCCGATTCGCTTCATCGGTGCTTTCGAATTCTTGATAAAGCGGCTCTCTTTGCCTGCTTGCGTGATGAGTGAGAGCTGGTGTTTTGCACGTGTACATGTGGTGTACAGCATCATCTGTTCTTTCATCGTATGATACGCTTCATCCGTCGCGTTCCAAATGATCACTTCGTCGAACTCCATCCCTTTAGCGACTTGAATCGTCGTTAACACGAAGCGGCTGCCCAGCGACTCACTGCTATCTTCCAGAAGCGCAATGTCGTCTTGGTCGAGTTGTTGGTACAATGCTTTGGCTTCGTCCATCGTACGGCAAAGGATTGCTGTCGTATGGTAGCCTTTTGGACTTTCTTCTAGTAACGTGTTTAAGCGCGCCATTTCTTTGCCTTCTTGTTCTAAGTATACCGATACTTCTGCCCCTGAACGTGGGAACACATTTTTATCAAGCTCCCACCCTAGAATCCCGTTTGCAAAACGTGAAATTTGCGCCGTACAACGGTAACTAATCGCTAAGTTGCGGTGTGTTAACGTGCGGTTTGCAAAAATCAAGTCCACGAGTTCTGGGTGTCGTTTTTCCAATGTGAAAATCGTCGTAGCCGTTGAGAACGATTGGAAGGTATCTCCCACTACCGTGAATTTCGCACGGAAATAATAGTTGGATAAGGTTCCAAGCCATAAGAGTGACACGTCTTGCACTTCGTCGATGAAGAGGTGGCTGAAGCCTGTGTAGTCACGAACTGGCGTCACGCGTGTTGCGACATATTGCAACAGACGGATTCCTTCTGCAGTGACTTGCATGCGGCTGCCTTCAATCTTCTTCAATGGAAGTGGCGCGTTGTCCGTCTTACCGAGTTCTTGGCGACGAATTTTTGCTTCGGGCATCCATTTCACCACAAGTGCAGCAATATCCACGAATGCGAACATTTCCACTTGTTGCGTTACTTCTTGTACTTCCTTCTCGAACACTTTTTGTCCAAGCACTTGGTAGTACTCTGTCTCGCTCTTTGTCTCCACGTCTTTCATCAACACTTCGATTTGCATCGCGTTCATTGATTCATAAACTGCTTTTGCCTTTTCAGACATAAAGAACTTCGTGAGACGGCGTTTCAACGTACGCTCGAGCACGGTTTGCATTTGCGTTAATTGTTGTTGCAACGGTAGTGCTGTATTCACGCTTTCGACCAGTTTTTGATAGTCTTTCATCGTAAATACGGCTTGCCCTTTTATCCCGATAGCACGGTATGGCAAATCTTTTGCCGATAAGCCTTCGATATTACGGTGTACAAGCGCAATCCACTCGCTGTCCGTTAAATACACTTTGCGCGTTGGCACTTGGCTAAGCGCCGTTGTTTTATGCAAATACATTTTGCGATAAAGCTCGATGGTATGTTGTGCTAATGTTTGTTGGTACAATTCACTTCCCGTTAAGCTTGGGATCACGTGTGAAACGTATTTCGCAAATAATTGGTTACGCGACAATAGGAGCATATCGCTCATACGCTTGTCTTTTGCTTGGTACATCAAGTACGCAATGCGTTGTAGTAAAATCGTTGTCTTCCCACTTCCGGCACATCCATTCACGATGAACCAGTCTTTTGGATTTAAACGAATAATTTCATTTTGTTCTTTTTGAATCGTCGCCGTGATTCCTTCTAGGTGTCCGTCACGGTTTGTTGGTGCGCTTAAGGCATCCATCAATAATGATTCTTCATTTTCAATGTCATAAACAGATTTTAATTCACCCTTACGGATGACGATATCGCGTTTTAAGAAGGCCTGAGCTTTCTCGAAGCCATTTGGTGTTTCGTATTGAAGCTCTCCTAATGTTCCTTCGTAAAATAGGCTTGCGATTGGAGCACGCCAGTCATATACTTGCACATTGTCGTCTTCGTCAAAGAAAGTTGCAGGTCCGATGTACATCTTCTCAACTCTCTCGTCTTTTTCAAATTGAACGTCAATTCTTCCAAAGTATGGAGATTCCAATTGGTTTTCTAATTGTTGGATTCCATACTGAATGGTATCTTGTCTAGCGATATCCAGGTCGCGTTCTTGCAATCGGTTCTTCTCGATCGCCACTTTTTGTTCCATTAAGTCTTGCACGATTTCTAAGTGCTGCACTTCTTCTTGGAAACTCTGATTTTTCATGCGACTATTCTCCCTCCACTGGATACTCTTTTCATAAAAACAGGCTGAACCGTTGGTCCAGCCTGATTCTTCTTCTATGTACATACAGCACATAGCGAACGTTACTTATAGCTGCTTCCTTCCGGACCTGACTCGATTCATAAGTTCGCTATTGCCATACGGCCTAACGGCACGTATTATTATACAAAACTTCTCCTCGAAAAGCAAGCAGATTTTGCTTGAAAAAGAAATTAACAAAACTGCTCCACATAGAGAGTGCGGATGGGGCTATCCCAATTGGTTTTTGTGGTTAGATGCTGGGAGTAATCCATACATAGTTCTCTCTTCTTAAAAATGCACCCTTTCGGGTGTTGATTTCTTCGAATGCTTGCGGATTATTTTTATAATCGCTGTTACAGGGCACCGATTCGAGCCTCCATGAGTCTCTCACCTTCGAAGCTTCAAACGAGAAGTACAGGACCAGTCCTTACTTCTCGTAATTCACATTCGATGCGATTCCCCGTTACTGCGATTATAGAATCCGCAAGCTTCTTCGAAATCAACGTGAAGAAAGAACATGTCTGCTCCCTACCGCAAACGATGGAGTTCGTACTTTGCTATGGTTTGTTTCTTTTTCAAGTGAATCTGCTTTGTTTTCTAAAATCAATACGTGCCGAGGGATGGCAAAAGAGACACTAAAAAAGATAGTCTCTCCAGAAGGAAAAACTATCTAAGATGTTCGCTTGTGCTTACCGGTTGTCGGCTTTTTTATTTTTATTAGCATCCTCTGCTAGGTACATAATTGGGAGAAGGATAAAGATAAATTGGCTTGTGATTACAGGGATTAATGCTTGGCCTGTAATAATGTTTAGAACCAAGTGCATGACAAGGGCTAAAGCATTGACGACGAGCGCTATAACCATTAGGTCTTTTGTAAGTTGGTTTGTGTCTTGTTTTTTGATGTTAATTTTCATGTGAATCGCTCCTTAACTGTTTTCCTTGTCTTTATTAAATCATTTTAAGGAGTCGTACAACAGGCACTTTTGTCATTCATTTACATTACTAAAGTAACGGTTCGCTTGATTTCGTAGGAACAGCGGATTCTATAATAGCAGTAACGTGTTCCGCATTAAATGTGAATTAGCAGGAGTAGTCTGCTTGCGGACGTACTCCTGCTTTGAAGCTTTAAAGGGGAGAGACTTCGGCTCGAACCGGTGCAACGTTACAGCTATTATGAAGAAATCCGCAAAGTTCCGAAGAAATCAATCCTATCAAAAAACAGCAAACCAGATTGATTTGCTGTTGGTAAATGGTAATGAATTTATGCTTTGGATGGTTTGGATAAAAAGAATAGGTAAAGTCCAAAGGCTAATTTAATAAAGGCATCGATATAGGCGATGGTCACGAGGGAGCTTTGTGGAGAAAGGTATCCGACCGCTGCATTGATCACGCATGCCAATCCTAGGAAGATCATTGATTTCCCATGAACGAAATAGTACGGGAAGAAATGAATCCCTGTCGCAAGAAGCGCGCCTAACCAGATGAGTCTCCAGTTTTCTGTTTCGAAGAATGGACCACCTAAGAGTACAAGTAAAATAAATAAGAGAATTACTGAGTATAACGACATTTTGCGTTGGAAAGGTGTTGAAGGGCCGTCCGAAAACTTATGAAGGACTTTTTTATTCAGATTGATAGAAAAGAAGCTCACCATATAGCCGATACTAAAGACCTGCATATTAATGATTTGTTCTCCACCTACAACCGTCGCGAGTGCAATCACGAATGCGACCGCGATGAGCCATAAGCCACACGCTTTTTTGTAGTTGAATTCTAACGTTTCTCCTTTGTTATAACCTAAAAATGACATACGTATTCCTCCAGTTAACTTTGAAACTTTTAACGACATTTTCTATTCTACTCCTGAAAAAATCGGATTTCAAACATCGCACTTTTTATAATTGATTTGATTTACAAGAGTTGTAGCAGGATTGATTTCGAAGGAACTGCGGATTCTATAATAGCAGTAACGTGTTCCGCATTAAATGTGAATTAGCAGGAGTAGTCCGCTTGCGGACGTACTCCTGCTTTGAAGCTTTAAAGGTGAGAGACTTCGGCTCGAACCGGTCCAACGTTACAGCTATTATGAAGACATCCGCAAAGTTCCGACGAAATCCAAAAAAAGCACAACTTCATCGGTGAAGCTGTGCTGGTCATTATTATAATAATGCTGTTAAAGCAGATGCTAGACCGAAGAAGATTCCTGGTGCGTTTGCAGCTGCTAGTGGAATATCACGGTTTGGTTTGAAGATTCCGTAGTACACCCATAATGAGCAGTTCAATGCGGCAACGAGTGGTTGAATGAAGTCTCCTTTGTTTCCGGCTAAGTTATTCATAATTTGCGGAATATAAGCTACATACATAGCCACAGACATACATGTTGCGATCCACCCTAAGATTTGTGTTTGTTTTTCTGATAATTTCATATTTACTGCTCCATCCCTTTTTCGAACTATGTAAAATAATATATAAAAAGAAAATATTTTTCAAGAGTAGATAACCGTTTACAAGTATAAGTTTTTGTTAAGAACATTAAAAAGCACAGCCCCTATTCGGAAAGCTGTGCTTGTTTTCGTTGTTTGTTGCGTTCGCGAAGGCCTTTGAAGAAGGTTTGCAAGATTTCTTTGCATTCGTCTTCCAAGATGCCTTGCTCGACTTCGACTTGATGGTTGAACCGCTCGTCTTGAAGGAGATTCATAAAGGTACCGGCTGTACCGGCTTTCGGGTCGAAGGCGCCGAACGTCACCTTTTTGAGACGCGCGAGAATCATCGCTCCGCTACACATCGGACAAGGTTCCAGCGTGACGAAGAGTTCGCAGTCTTCGAGTCGCCAGCTTCCAAGGTGCTGGTTGGCTTGGCGAATCGCTTTAATTTCAGCGTGAAGAGTGGCGTCTTGTTCTTTTTCGCGTAAGTTATGGCCACGACCGATGATTTCACCGTTCAGAACGACAACCGCCCCGATTGGCACTTCCGCTTGGTCATAGGCTTTCTGCGCTTCCTTCAACGCTTCCCTCATAAAGAATTCTTTTTCCTGAAGTTCCATGTTCTTACTGATAGACGCGCTTGGTCACGACTAGACTGTGCGGTCTCTCAAACTCCTTATCTAAGTAATCTTGATACGTCCCTGGGGAAATAAATCCTCGGGCGCTTAAAATATCGGTTCCTGCTGTTCCGACAATTGTGTCTGCTAGCAATACGCAGTTAGTACTCATGACAAAATACGTCTTGAATTTTGAAGAGGTAAATTTATACAAGAGTGCATCTGCTTCTTGTTTGAGCTTGTAGGCATACATCGGTTCTTCTTTGTCGATTCCAGGACGCTTCGGTTTCACCATTTGCGGCGGATCCCAAGGCACTGTCAGCGACATCAGTTTGGCGATTTCCTTATCGACAGCTGCGAGTTGTTCCGGAGACAAGGCGAGACCATATCCCAGTAAGGTCTTATGGTTTTCGCGTTTACAAAATTCAATGTATTTTTCACGGTCGGCACTAAAAAGAACCCCATCCCCCATCGCTCCAAAGAGTCGCTCTGAATTCGTATCGTAGTTTCCGAATGAAATAATGCGTCCCTTGTAACACAGGTCGACATGCCCGATTGCCCCAAATCCGTCTTTTGTGACGTGAATAAACATTTCTAAGTTTGGTTCGGCATTTTCTTTAGCACGGTCGTAAATTTCTGAAGCCGTTTCGCCTTCTCCAAGTTCCAACGCATCATTGATTTTTTGCAGGGTTGCTCGAGGGATCAGTGCAGCAAATACAAGCGGCATCCCACGACGCAAACGTCTGCGAAGGACTTTCTTTCCAACTTCGGCCTCAAAGAACCAGCCGTCTCGAATATTGGTAATCCCAAGCCCCACGAAATAAAGCGAAAGGAAGAACATTTGCAAGTTGCCGTCGCCCCCAAGAGCCAGTAAAGTCGCTACCCCGACAACTGAGAGCCAAATGGTATCAATGAGCAAGCGCAGTCTCGGACGGATGCCGTCTTTGACATAAATATAGTACGTCACACCACTAATTCCCGCGTTCATCACTTCATTGAGCCCCATCAAGAAGCTTACAATCGCAACCGGCAATGACAGGAAGAATTGATTTCCTGCTAAAAATCCGTAAAGGAAAAATTTAGCAACATTCAGCCATAATGGATCTTTTGCCGCCGCCTTACTAAACCAACGGAACAAGAAATTCCATAGTTCACGAGCCCATAAGAATGTTAAAAACAGACGTAACATCAATTCTGGGAAGTTTGGTCCGTAGATTAGGAGCAACACCCCAGCAATAAGGAATGCAATCCCTTCAATTAGGAGCTTTTTCCCTGTAATCCCTAGTTCACTAATTTTCTTCATCAATTATACCTCCTACAGCTACCACTGAAGCAGCTTGTTCATGTTTCTCCACCCATTCTTTCACGAAACGGTAAATCACGGCAAAAATTGGTATGAAGAAAATCATTCCTACTAAACCAAAGAGATTTCCACCGATTAACGCAGCAGCAAGGGTTAGAATCGTTGGCAAACCAACGGAACTGCCGACAACCTTCGGATAGACGACATTTCCTTCCACTATTTGAACGATCATAAAGACGACAAGTGAAATGAGTGCTTGAATTGGGCTTTCTGTAAAGGTGAAAAGCATTCCAATTCCGCACGCCATAAACGGCCCGATATACGGAATGAATGAGAGTACTCCGGACAGCACCCCAACAAGTCCTGCATATGGCAACCCTACAAGAGAGTATCCAGCAAAAATCATAACCCCAAGGATTCCCGCCTCGATGATTTGACTCATCAAGAAACGGTCATACGTATCCACGATGACTTCCCCAACATAAGTAATGTGCTCGATTTTATCTTTTGGCAAGACCACATTAAGAATGCGAAGCGTTAAACGTGCGAGCATTTCCTTACTTGCGAGAATATTAATCATGAAGAAAATCCCCATAATTACAGAGAACACATTTGAGAAGAGCCCTGAAATATTCGTTGTAAATCCGCCAAGGAATGTAATGACAGACGATACGATATTGCTTTGACTTAGTGAGTCGGTAATCTGACTCACTTCACTGGATTGCATTAATTTTGAATGTTGTACAAAATCCGCAACCACGAATAGTAAGTGATTTACACTATCGCCCAGTTGTGACACGGTTTTAGCAATCATCGGCGCAATAATCCAAATCAACAGCGAAATAATCAGAAGCAGAATCACAATAATGCTCAGGATTGCGACACTTCTACGCAGCTTTTGCGGGAAGTTTATCTTCTCCAACACTTGTTCAATTCGCTTCATTGGCACGTTTAAAACAAATGCCAAAATCATCCCTAAAATAAGCGGGAACATCATCCCAATAAATTCGGAAATCCATGTGAGGATGGCGCTAAAATTCAAGACGACAAGTAACGAAACAGCCGCCAGAGCAATCATCACTGCCCAATCTTTTCTAATCTTATCCATACTATAATTCCTTTTTTAATTGTTCTAAGAGCGCATTGCATCCCAATGTCACATCACGGTACGTCGCATCAAAGTCTCCTGTATACCACGGATCGGCAATATCGCGCGGCACTCCTGCCACTTCTAACAAGCGAGCCACCGTCGCATCCGATTTTCCATCGACAAAAGCGTGAATATTACGCACATTCGACGCATCCATTCCAAGAATGTAGTCTGCGTCCAGGTCCGTCGCATCCAACGTCCGTGACACAAGCCCTTTTGCGGAAATGCCGTGCTCCTCGAGTTTCTTCCGAGTGCCGTGATGCACCGGATTCCCATGCTCCCACGTACTTGTCGCAGCGGAATCAATCGTAATTTTATCTTCCAATCCTTCTTCATGAACCATTTTTCTAAATACAGCTTCTGCCATCGGAGAACGACAAATGTTGCCCAGGCAGACGAACACAACCTTCATGACCGTCCCTCGCTTTCCATTCTTTCCCTTCACTATAACATACGAGCCACCCCCTTCGCAAAAAAATGTCTGTGTGGTGTTATAGCTTACTCGAACGAACTAAATTTTCTAAAATATCCCCTGTAGAAAACAAAGACAAGATTCCTTCAAATCCTTGCGGATTTTTTTATAATCGCTGTAATGGGGCACCGGCTTGAGCCTACGTCTCAAGCACTTTCGAGATTCAAACGGACTCTAAAAGAGTCCGGAATTCACTTCGAATGCTATCCCACATCACTTCGATTATAAAATCCGCATGATTTTCCGTAATCTTGTCTGTAATCTTTACTAAATTTCTGCCTTAGTTTTTCGTTCGAGCTAGCTTCTACACTTTTTGAAGGCTTGCTCGTCTGTTACACTGCGAGAAACATATGAACGCATGTCACGTCCCTTCATCACCGCACCCCTGCAGCGACGATTTTTCCTGCACCCAACTCTTATTTCTCTTCTCCCTTTCTTTCGAATGAAGGCAAGATCCACATTAGTTATCTACCTAATTGTTCTTTCATTTTATCTAGAAATTGATTTAATTCCTTCTGAACTTTCTGTAATAACTCTTTTTCTTGAGAGTCAGTTAATTTAACTTCTTTCCTCGTATTGTCTTCTCCAATCGTATGGTAGCTTGAATAAATGATATTCCATTCTTTATCTAAAAAGAAAGTCCCGTTTATTTTCTTTCCATCATCCACCGTTGAAAAAAGAACAAGTATTTCGCTATCATCAGGACTTGGAACTCGTACTTTTAAATTCAATTCTCCATCCATTTCAAGCATATCGATACCACCTAAACGTCTAATAACTGAGTCTGATGGGATTCCATATCCTGCTTCTCTAATCTTGTCCGCATTACGATTTCTTAGCACGTGGGCAATCAATTCAATTTTATTATTAGATGAAAAGTCCGGAACTACTTCATCCTCATGAAATAACCAATAGCCAAAACCTATCACTGCGATTATTAGCAGTATCACTCCTGCTTTCTTTTTAGAAATCGACATTCTATTAGCACCCCTACTCACTTTTTAACAAATCATTTCTTTGATTAAGCCAATTATACTGCACGGTATCCATCTGCAGCAGGAATCTTATGATAATCTTTCCATATCATTTTTCTCTCCCTTTCTTTCGAATAAAGGCAAAATCCATTTGAAATAAGGCACAAACACAGGGATAAAAAATAAACGGAATACCCTTCGGATTCTATAGCGGCAATAATAGCGATTGTAATCGATGTGAATTACTGACTCTGGAAATTTATTTCCTAGAGTCAGTTTGAAGCTCGATAGGGAGCGAGACCCTAGGCTCGCCCCGGTACAGCTATTATCGCAGCTATGAAGATATCCGAAGCGGTATGAAGTTTATTTTTTAGCCCCTTGGGCTATATTCTCTCTTCTTTTCAAATGGATTTTGCATCCTTCGAAAACAAAAAATGGTGGACAGCCGTCCACCATTTTTTCTATTCTACTGTAACCGATTTGGCTAAGTTACGCGGTTTATCAACGTCTAACCCTTTACCTAGAGAAGTGTAGTACGCGATTAATTGCGTTACCACAACTGATACGATTGGTGCTAATAAGATTGGCACCGCTGGAACGATGATATCGTCGCCTTCTTGCTCAACACCTTCCATAGCGATGGTTGTTACGACAGCGCCACGAGCTTTCACCTCTTGGATATTTCCGCGAGTGTGGCTTGCTACTACTGGTTCGCTTAACAATGCGATAACTGGAGTGCCTTCTTCGATAAGGGCGATTGTTCCGTGTTTTAATTCCCCTGCGGCAAAGCTTTCTGTTTGCACGTATGAGATTTCTTTTAATTTCAACGCTGCTTCCATGGCTACATAGTAGTCTAAGTGACGACCGATGTAGAAAGCATTGCGAGTTTCTAATAAACGCTCTTGAACTAAATCTTGAACGGCTTGTTTGTCTGATAATACGCTCTCGATTGAAGCAGCAACGACACCTAAGTCGTGCTTCATGTCGAATGGAGCTTCTAATCCTTTAGAAGCGCGTAATGCGTCTGCTAAAACGGCCATTACTGCGATTTGTGCAGTGTAAGCTTTTGTTGAAGCTACGGCAATTTCAGGACCTGCGTGTAATAGTAACGTATAGCTTGCTTCACGAGAAAGAGTTGACCCTTTCACATTTGTGATTGTTAATGATGGGAAGTTTTGCTCGTTCACTTTTACTAACGCTTGACGGCTGTCCGCTGTTTCTCCACTTTGTGATAAGAAAATGAAGAATGGTTTTTGTGATAATAATGGTTGGTGGTATGCAAATTCGCTTGCTAAGTGAACTTCTACTGGGATTCCAGCAAGTTGTTCTAACAACGCTTTACCTACCCATCCTGCGTGGTAGCTAGTTCCGCAGGCAATCACGTAAATGCGGTCGCTTGCTAAAATGCTGTCTTGGATTTCTTTATCGACTTGTAATTGACCATTTTCGTCTTGATAGTTTTGGATGATTTTACGTAATACAACTGGTTGTTCATCCATTTCTTTCAACATGTAGTGAGGGTAAGCCCCTTTTTCTAAATCGTCTGCATCTAATTCTGCAACGAATGGTGCACGTTCTACTGGTTCGCCGTCGATTGTTTCGATTTCTACAGATGTGTCTGTTAAAGTGATTAACTCTTCGTCTTTGATTTCGATGTAACGGTCTGTTTCAGCGATTGTTGCCATTGCATCTGAACAGATCACGTTGAAGCCTTCGCCAACCCCTACTAATAATGGGCTCTTATGTTTTGCTGCGTAAAGAACGCCTGGTTTTTCGCTATCTAATAAACCGAATGCGAATGATCCGCGGATTTCTTTTAACGCGCGACGGAACGCTTCTTTCCCTGATAAGTTTTCTTTATTTGCAAAGTATTCTACTAAGTTTACGGCAACTTCTGTATCTGTTTGAGATTTGAAATCAACGTCGCTTAAGAATTCTTTTTTCAATTCGTCATAGTTTTCGATTACGCCGTTATGCACTAATGTGAAACGACCTGATTGTGATTGGTGAGGGTGAGCGTTGTTTTCTGTCGCTGGTCCGTGTGTTGCCCAACGAGTATGCCCAATCCCTGCAAATGCTGGAATTTCTTCATCCACTGCATCACGAAGATTTTGAATACGTCCAACACGTTTTACTAATTGTGTTGATCCATCTTCGTCCATAATAAATAATCCTGCTGAGTCATATCCACGATACTCAAGCTTTTCTAATCCGTTTAATACTACTGTTTGGATTTTTCCGTGTCCAATACATCCTACGATTCCGCACATAATGTTTAACTCCTTTTATAAGAGGTCCCTTTTAGTCCTCTTTTTATTGTAATTTTGATTATGTTTCTGGTGCTGTTTCAATTTTGTCATTTCCTTGCAAAAATGGTTTGTATGAAACTGTAGACTGCACTGCCTTGAGTCATCCGCCGAGTATTTCGATAAACTCATTCCTCGTCACCTGTTTTCCAACAGGCCTGGCGCTATCCTTGTTGCTTCCTTTCAAAGCTTTCATAAATTTTCAGAAACATGTACATCATAACCGAAGAGCACACCAAAAACAACTAATTTTCCTTTTTCCTAACCTTTTCCAAACCAAACCTTAACCCTACCCCTCCTCAAACCGCATTCTTATTGCATTTTTAGGAACCGAACTCGTAAGAACCACTTCCCCAATCTTTCCTAACTCTTCAATATTAAAACTCCGAAACTTTTGTGTTTTATCTCCCTGCACGAATGAAGTTGTTAGCCGTAAAAAGCACACATGACGTCTTTTCCCTCCCTGCCTCTCAAAGAGACTACCAGTTTGTCGTATGTAGTGAAAAGCACACATGATGTTCATTTTCTTTTTAGTGAACTATTCACTTAAAAAAGCTATTAACTGGGTTTTGGATTCTATAATAGCAATAATAGCGAGTGTACTCGAAACGAATTACTGCCTCTGGGGATTTTATTCCCTAGAGGCAGTTTGAGAGTCGAGAGGAACTGAGACCTTAGGCTCAGTCCGGTACAGCTATTATCGCTATTATGAAGATATCCAAAAACCTTCGGTTAATAGCTTTTTTATCTTTTATGAAATTGAATAGTTTGGTGCTTCTTTAGTAATCTGAACATCATGCGGATGGCTTTCTCTTAGCCCCGCACCACTCATACGCACAAACTGTGTATTCTCGCGAAGCTCTTCTAAATTATGCGCCCCAACATACCCCATACCAGAACGCAATCCGCCAACCATTTGGAAAATAATATCCGCCGCAGAACCTTTGTAGGCAACACGCCCTTCGATTCCTTCTGGCACGCGTTTGTTGGCTTCGTTTTTCGCTTGGAAGTAACGGTCGCCTGAACCATTTTCCATAGCTGCGAGACTTCCCATTCCGCGATATGTCTTGAAGCGACGTCCTTGGAAGATTTCGAATTCACCTGGAGATTCGTCTGTTCCGGCAAGCATGCTTCCTAACATCACCACATGTCCACCCGCTGCGATAGCTTTAGCGATATCTCCTGAGTATTTAATTCCACCGTCTGCGATGATCGCTTTGCCAAATTCTTTTGCTACTGTTGCGGCATCGTAAATCGCTGTGATTTGCGGAACCCCTACACCGGCAACGACACGAGTTGTACAGATAGAACCAGGTCCGATTCCGACTTTTACAACGTCCACGCCTACTTCGAATAAAGCACGTGTGCCTTCGCCTGTCGCTACGTTTCCGGCAATCAATGTTGCATCAGGGAACATTTCGCGGATTTCTTTGATTTTCCGAATCACGCCGGCACTATGTCCGTGTGCAGTATCGATGACGATGGCGTCCGCACCTGCGTCGAGTAATGCTTTTGCTCGTTCAAATGTATCTGAAGTAATCCCCACTGCTGCGGCTACGAGTAAACGTCCGTGTTCGTCTTTAGCAGAGTTCGGAAATTCAATCACTTTCTCGATGTCTTTAATCGTAATTAAACCAGCGAGGCAACCTTTATCGTCTACTAAAGGTAGTTTTTCGATTTTATGTTTTTGAAGAATGGCTTCGGCATCTTTGAGGGATGTTCCTACTGGAGCCGTTACGAGGTTCTCTTTTGTCATTACTTCGTCAATTGAAATGGAATAATCTGAGATAAAACGTAAGTCACGGTTTGTCAAAATCCCAACGAGATAACGTGTTTCTAAGTCGTCTACGATTGGGACACCGCTAATACGGTATTTTGCCATGAGGTCTTCGGCGTCTTGTACTTTATGGGATGGAGTTAAGAAAAATGGATTGATGATAACGCCACTTTCTGAACGTTTTACTTTATGAACTGCTTCTGCTTGTTGGGCGATAGACATGTTTTTATGAATCACGCCTAATCCACCTTGACGCGCAATCGCAATCGCCATTGTTGAATCTGTGACGGTATCCATACTTGCACTCATTAAAGGAATATTGAGACGAATGTTTTTGGCTAATTGCACGTGTAAATCCACGTCATTTGGCAAGACATGACTCTCCGCTGGAATTAGTAAAACATCATCGAATGTGTATCCTTCTTTTTGAAATTTTGTTTCCCATTTTGACATAGCACAAACCTCCAGTGATTGAATTTATTAACGAATAATATACCACTTTTAAAAGAAAAAGCAAGCTTTTCTGTAGAAAATCCTGTTAATTCATGGAAGTTTCATCTTTCATTGTTCGTTTTTTAATGAGAGTTTAATTTTTCACAAAAAAGCCTCCCAAAGCTTCGGAATTATGCTACACTTATAGTGACAAAGAAAGGATGATTCCTGTGAAAAAACAACTCATACCAGCAGTTGCACTAAGCTTCATTCTCCTCGGCTGTTCGGGCAAGAACACGCCCGCTGAAACGACCACGAGTTCGATGGCAACGACTGCGCAAACAACGAGCACGACTACTAGCACAACAACGGAAACGACGGTTCAAAGTACCGAAGCGACTTCTGCGACTGAAGCAACTACGCAAGCGCAGGCTGCAAGTGGCAAGGCTGACCTTTCCCTTGGGTATGACATCATCGTCAATAAAAAACACGCGCTACCGTCGACTTACGCGCCCGGCGAAGATCCAACGGCTGGCCAACAAGTGCGCGCGTTAATTCAACGCATGCAAGAACTCGGCTATCCGATTAGCGACACGTACAGCGGATATCGTTCCTATGAATATCAAACCGAACTCTATAACGACTATGTATCCCGTGAAGGAAAAGCCGCCGCAGACACGTACTCTGCTCGCCCAGGATATAGCGAACACCAAACAGGGCTCGCCTTCGATATTCTCGATACCCATGGAAATCTACTCGATGGACCAGAGTATAGCGACGCCATCCACTGGCTTCATACGCATGCCCACGAGTACGGATTCATCGTCCGATTCCAACCTGGAAAGGAAGCCATCACCGGTTACCAAGCCGAAGCATGGCACCTAAGATACGTCGGTGACAAAGCCACTGCCATTTACCAATCTGGCTTAAGCTTGGAAGAATATTTTGGAGTTGAAGGCGGCGGATACGAATAGGATACGAGGCAGAAAGACAGAAGCCAAAAATGGATTCACAGTGTGAATCCATTTTGCTTCGTAGTCTTTCGCCCGCAAAGTTTATTAGACTTTCTTGAATCACGAGTGATGAAAAGAAAGTCAATAAACCACTGCGAAGAACTCTCAAGGCTTGAGCCTATGCCTTTTCGAGTTCAACTACATGGAATAACTACAAAAATATAAGCTACCTTGAAAAATTTCAAGGTAGCTTCTTTTAATACACTTCATAATTTGTAATCAGCTGAAACAAAAATAAAAAGCAAGGTGAATTCACCTTGCTTTTT